>JALOPJ010000105.1 GCA_025453955.1 Candidatus Edwardsiibacteriota bacterium | reverse complement strand
GTCCAGCCCGGCCAGCAGGTCGCGGGCCACGTCGGGATCGGCGTTCTCGTTGACCGTCAGGCCGGCCGTGGTGTGCGGCACCCAGACGTGGCAGAGGCCGTCCGTGATCCCGGCGTCGCGGACGATGCGCTGCACTTGGCCGGTGATGTCGACCAGCTCGGCGCGGGAGGAAGTTGAGATCGAGAATGAGAGCAAATTAATATTCTACCAGTAGCTCAGGGTTTGCCACCCACATCGCGAAATAGGGGTTGCGAGAGCCCTTTTTCCGCAATTCAATGAGATATGGTTTATCGAAAACAAACTTGCGGGGCTGTCGGGTATTCTTATCAATGCCGCCAATTGCACGAACTCGCGATTCAGATTTCAAAATGACGCCTGACTCGTTCATCTGAAAATGTATTTTCTGGAAGGCCTTGCTGATGAAATATTCCGTCCAACCCCTGTTTAGCAAATGTTTATTCAGGAATTGGGTGAAATTGTGTTCGATATCGAAATCAAGATAAGGAATTTCCAGGATATCTTTGTCCATGAGTGAAGTATAATTGTCCATATCGATGGCATCGTTGACCTTTTGTATGGTCTTGGCAAGTGTCAATTGTGGTGTTATCTTCGCTAAGATCAGTTCATCCTTCGGCGTTTTCGTCATCAGTTGCAGGGCAAAATCGTCGTCACTATTATAATACAGTATCCTGAGCTGCTTCCCCAAGGCACGCATGCTTCCCTTGTCATAGGATGGTATCCCAAAGGCTTTAACATCGTGGTACGTAGCGTTTGTTTGGAACAGGATTGGATGATCGATTTTCTTATCGTATTTTTCGGGAAAGCGAAGGTCTCGGTATAGATAACTATAGGAGAAGAAAGTCTTCATGAATTGATCGATCGGTTCATCAACTTTTAATGGAGCATCGGTTCCGAATTTTACCTGCAAAGAATCATTGATCTGTTGTAGCAGCGCTTCGGTCAATTGACCGGCGATGGCCACATAACAATCGGGATCGATATCTTTGCCCGTGAAGCTGTGCTTATTGAGCTTGGCAGCATCTGTGGGATTTGTCTCAAGTAGGATTGGTGCCTTGATGATTTTACTCTGTAGCCCGGTCCACGCGAGCTGGAAAGTGCAGCAATAGATCAGGTTTGTATTCGGTTCAATAACTGCTTCAATATGTGGGGTGATGCTCGTATGCAGCAGCTTGTCTGAGGTGGTTTTCAGTGTCCGTATATCCGAACTCGCATACGATACGCCAAATTCAAAATCAACATTTGTAGTCGAGTCTAGAACAGAACGGACACGATATTGGGTTGCGTGCCTAAATCCCATCATTTTGGTCTGTACTGTGTATGTGCCTACGGGAACGTTATCGATGGAATAATGGCCTTGTTCATTTGTATTTGCACCTAAGTTCGTGCCCATTATGATTACGACAGCGCCGGGCAATGGATCTCCATCTACAGTGACCCTGCCTGCGATTTTACCCGTTGTGCCGGCGAAACTAATACCGCATAGCAGGCATAGAATAAACATCGAGAACATACTTATACGTGCAAGTTTGTTCATGATCTTCCACATGCGGTATCATTAGCAGGGTATGTTTCGATATGCAAGCCGCTAGTGCCCCAGCTGCTGGAACGGCTTGTTTAGCTTGCGGGTGCCGGGCAGCACGAACCGGCCGTTCTTGATGATGTTGATCTTCTCCCCGCCGGGCGTCAACGCGGCGATCAGGCCGATCTCCTCGTAGGGCAGCGTGATGTCGGTGTGCTTGTGGGTGTAGGCCTGGGCCTCGTCGCTGGTGCGCAGGGCGCTCTTTTCGTTCTGGCGGGCGGTCATCTCCTTGCCGTCGGGATTGAACACCGCCAGGTCCTCGGTGCGGGAAAAGCAGGTGTCGCCGATGGCGAAGTGCGGCCCCATCTTCTCGATGATCAGCACCGGCAGCACGTCCAGGATGCCGTGCCGGCGGGCGGCCACGTAGGCCAGGGTGTTGGTGCCGATGGCGAACTCCCCCATCGGCAGGGTGGTGTGCGGGAACAGCAGGTTCTCCTCGATGTACTTGCGGTTCTCCTCCGGCGTGGGGAAGTTGCCGCAGGAGTAGCCGGTGACGTAGCCGTCGGTGAAGTCCAGCGTCAGGTCGACGTACTTGAGGCCGCCCAGGAAGGTCTCGCTGACGTGGAGCCGGCCGCTGGTGCCGGCCAGCCGGGGCGAGGTGAACACCTCGCCCACCGGGATGTTGACGTCGGCGCCGCAGTTCTCGAAGTTGGTGTGGCGGGCGGGGTCGGCCAGCGGCGGCAGCGCCACCGTCAGGTCGGTGCGGTTGGCGCCGGCGCCCTTGACGTGGACGCGGTCGGCCCGGTCCAGGGCGTCGATCAGCAGCTGCTGCACCTGCTGGTGCTTGCGGGGGTCGAGCATGTTGATCTCCAGCACGTCCTCGAAGATCCGCTGGAAGTCCTTGCCGATCTCCGGCGCCGGGAAGGAGATGATGGTGAAGCTCAGCTCGGTGCGCGGCGCGTACTGCTCCTGGATCCGCGCCAGGCCGGTGATGTGGGCCTGGTAGAGCTGCTGCTGCTCCGGCGTGAACCGCAGGCACTGCGGCTTGTTCTGGGGCTTGAAGGGCGGCTCGCCGAACTTGGTGAGGGCGATCACGCCGGAGAGGGCCTTCATCAGCGGCAGGCAGCGCTCGGCGGCCTGCTGGTAGGCCCGGTGGACCTCGTCGACGTAGGCCTGGTCCAGGAACAGCGCGGTGTCGAAGCGGTGGTCGTAGGCGTACTGCTCGTTGACCTTGCTGGTCTGGGGCGGGCCGATCAGGGCGGTCAGCTTGCGCTTCTTCAGCTCCCGCACCAGGTAGCGCACCAGCTTCTCCTGGCCGGCGCAGAACACCAGGTTGACGGTCGACTTGCCGGCGAGGTCCTTGTTGCGGGACGTGAAGCCGGTGACGTAGGCGCCGGCGATCAGCCGGGCCAGCTTCTTGAGCTTGGCCTCGGGATAGTCGCGGAAGAAGGCCGCGGTCCGAAGCTCGTTGTCGCTGATGGAGCGGCCGTAGCGGTAGAGGTAGCGCTGGTCCGCCAGGTCGGCGGTGCGCACCAGGTCGGCGAAGAAGGTGAAGGCCGGGTCGTAGCCCTCGGTCAGGTTGAGCGCCAGGTCCTCGGCCAGTCCGGCGCGCTCGGGCGCGGTGACGGCGGCCTTGAACGCCCGATAGTCCGGGCCGCCGGCGCGCAGCAGCCCGAAGGCCCCGATCAACGTCCGGTTGTACTCCTCCATCTTGAAAAGCTTGCCCAGCAGCGCGTGCTGGCTGTAGGCCCGGAACTTCAGGTAGAAGTACGACAGCAGCTGCCCCATGCCCTCGCCGAACTCCGCCACGCAGAACGCGGGGTCGGCGTAGGTCCGGGGGTAGTTCTCCGGCAGCAGCTCCGCGAACAGGGACGCGTTCTCGGCCTGCAGTTTCTCCAGCGGCGTCGCCCCGAAGTAACCCTTGGAGTGCAGCTCATCGCCGTAGGCGGCCATCCGCAGGATGATGCCGGCCACCTCGTGGAAATACGCGTAGTACTTCGCCAGCACGGCGTCCTTGGGGGGCGTTGCCGTCCTGGCGGCGATCCGCCTGACCTCGGTCAGCGACTTGCGGTAGCCGGCCTTGACGGGGTCGTTGTACCGTTGGTAGAACTTCTTGAGGTTGAACATTGGTCGTCCTGATCGCTGAAGGTGAGATGTTGCGACGGTCGATGCGGCGGCGGGGCTACTGCCGGCCTGCCAGCAGGCGGTTGACGATCTCCACCGAGTCCACGCCGGCGGCCTCGGCGTTGAAGTTGGTGATGATGCGGTGGCGCAGCACCGGCAGCGCCATCCTGCGGACGTCGTCCAGCGAGGGCGCCAGCCGGCCGTCGAGGATGGCGGCGGCCTTGGCGCCCAGGATCAGGTACTGCGAGGCCCGCGGGCCGGCGCCCCAGGCCACGTACTCCCGCACCCAGGCCGGCGCCCCGGGGTCCGTCGGCCGGCTGGCCCGGGCCAGCCCCACGGCGTAGGCCACCACCTCGTCGGCCACCGGCACCTTGCGCACCAGCCGCTGCAGCTCGGCGATCCGCTCGCCCGACAGCACCGGGGAGAGCGTGGCGCTGTAGGCCGAGGTGGTGGTGCGGACGATCTCGACCTCCTCGGCCTGGTCGGGGTAGCCGATGAAGGTGTTGAACATGAAGCGGTCCAGCTGGGCCTCGGGCAGGGGGTAGGTGCCCTCCTGCTCGATGGGGTTCTGGGTGGCCAGCACGAAGAACGGCTCCTCCAGCCGGTAGGTGGTGCCGCCGGCGGTGACCGTGCGCTCCTGCATGGCCTGCAGCAGGGCGGCCTGGGTCTTGGGCGGGGTGCGGTTGATCTCGTCGGCCAGCACCACGTTGGCGAACACCGGCCCCTTGACGAACTTGAAGAACCGCCGCCGGGTGCCGCTTTCCTCCTCGATGATGTCGGTGCCGGTGATGTCCGACGGCATCAGGTCGGGGGTGAACTGGATGCGGTTGAAGGTCAGCCGCAGGCACTGGGCCAGGGAGTTGATCAGCAGGGTCTTGGCCAGCCCGGGCACTCCCACCAGCAGCACGTGGCCGCCGGTCAGCAGCGCGGTCAGCAGCTCGTCGATCACCTGGCGCTGGCCGATGATCACCTTGGACAGCTCGGCGACCAGGTCGCGGCGGGCTTGGGACAGCTCCTCGATGGCCTGGAGGTCATTGGGGGTGCTTTTCACGAGGTCTCCTGTGTGGTGTCGGGGCGATGCAACCAAATACGATACCACATCGTTTCTGCCGCTGTCAATAGGCGATTTCCGCCGGCTTCACTCCCCGATGATCTTGACCAGCACCCGCTTCCTCCTCCTCCCGTCGAACTCGCCGTAGAAGATTTGCTCCCACGGCCCGAAATCCAGCCGGCCCTCCGTCACGGCCACGACCACCTCCCGGCCCATCACCTGGCGCTTGAGGTGGGCGTCGCCGTTGTCCTCGCCGGTGCGGTTGTGGCGGTAGGCGGACACCGGCTGATGGGGCGCCAGTCGCTCCAGCCACTGCTCGTAGTCCTGGTGCAGGCCCGGCTCGTCGTCGTTGATGAACACCGAGGCGGTGATGTGCATGGCGTTGACCAGGCACAGCCCCTCGCGCACGCCGCTGGCGCGCAGGCAGTCCGCCACCCGGTCGGTGATGTTGACGAAGCCGCCGCGGGTCGGCAGCTCGAACCACAGCTCCTGGCGGTACGATCTCATGGGTGCCCCTTCCCGTCCGATGTGGAACCACATTATATCAGAGCCCGCGATGCCGGGCAATAATTTTCTGCGAAAAGGCTTGACATTTCCCGCAAATGAGGTATAATAGGACTAAATTAGTCCTATTATAGAAAGACGACGACGATGCTGCTGACCAAGCGCAACGAGTACGCCCTGCAGGCGATGGTGCTGCTGGCCCGGCGCGGCGGTGAGGGGGCGGCCTCCGCACGGGAGCTGGCGGCGGCGCTGCGCACCTCGCCCGGGTTCATGTCCAAGATCGCCCGGCAGCTGGCCGCGGCCGGCCTGGTGCGGGCCCGCAGCGGCAAGGGCGGCGGGCTGGCGTTGGCGCGGCCGGCCCGGCGGATCAGGGCGCGGGACATCTTCCGGGCGGTGGACGGCGAGCTGCGCGTCAGCCAGTGCATGGCGGAGGGCCGCTGCACCCACCGGGCCTGCCCGGTGTACGGGCCGCTGCGCGCCGTGCAGTCGGGACTGGACCGCGAGATCAACGCGGTCCGGCTCTCGCAGTTCGTCCACGCCGGGAAGGGCGCGCGGTGAAACGGAGGATCGTCGAGATCGACCGCGACCGCTGCGACGGCTGCGGCCAGTGCCTGCCCAACTGCGCCGAGGGGGCGCTCTCGATCGTCGACGGCAAGGCGGTGCTGGCCAGCGAAACGTGCTGCGACGGCCTGGGCGCCTGCCTGGGGCACTGCCCGCGGGACGCCATCCGGATCGTGGAGCGCGAGGCCCCGGCGTTCGACCAGGCCGCGGCGGCTCGACAGGCAGGGGCGATTCATGAATCGCCCCAACAGCGCACGCCGCAGGCCTGCCCCGGTCACCGGGTGCGGGTGGCGGCCCGGCCCGCCCCGCCGGCCGCGGGGAACGAAGTCCCCTCCCAGCTCGGCCACTGGCCGGTCCAGCTGCACCTGGTGCCGGTGGACGCGCCGTTCTTGGCCGGCGCCGGCCTGCTGGTGGCGGCGTCCTGCGTGCCGTTCGCGTATCCCGACTTCCACCGCACGGTGCTGTCGGGCAAGTCGCTGGTCATCGCCTGCCCCAAGCTGGACCGCACCGAGCCCTACCTGGAGAAGCTGACCGAGATCGTCCGCCGCAACGACATCCGGTCGCTGACCGTGGCGGTGATGGCGGTGCCCTGCTGCCAGGGCCTTATCAAACTGGTGCGGCAGGCGCTGCACGACTCCGGCAAGCGGATGCCGATCACGGTCGAGGTGATCGGCATCGACGGCAAGAGACAGTAAACAACCAACCTTGGTACCGGCGACCAGCCGGTCGCCCCAACATCACGCAAGGGCGATCCATGGATTGCCCCAACAGGAGGAAGGAAATGAAGAAGTACCGCTGCACCGTGTGCGACTACGTCTACGACCCGGCCCAGGGCGATCCCGACAGCGGGATCAAGCCCGGCACGCCGTTCGAGTCGCTGCCCGACGACTGGGTCTGCCCGGTCTGCCAGGTGGACAAGACCAACTTCGAGCCGGTGGA
>JALOPJ010000104.1 GCA_025453955.1 Candidatus Edwardsiibacteriota bacterium | reverse complement strand
GGACGAGCTGGGCATCCGCGAGCGCACCGTCGGCGTCGCCCCGGTGGGCTGCGCGGTGTTCGCCGACAGCTTCTTCAACTGCGACATGATCCAGGGCCCCCACGGCCGCGGCCCGGCCATCGCCACCGGCATCAAGCGCAGCAAGCCCGACTGCATCGTGTTCTCCTACCAGGGCGACGGCGACCTGGCCTCGATCGGCATGGCCGAGACCGTCCACTCGGCGGCCCGCTCCGAGAACATCACCATCATCTTCATCAACAACGCCATCTACGGCATGACCGGCGGCCAGATGGCGCCGACCACCCTGATCGGCCAGCAGGCCACCACCTGCCCCCGGGGCCGCGACCCCAAGGTCAACGGCTACCCGATCAAGGTCTGCGAGCTGCTGTCGCAGCTGGACGGCGCCAAGTACCTCGAGCGGACGGCCGTCAATACCGCCCAGAACGTCATCAAGACCAAGAAGGCGATCAAGCGGGCCTTCCAGAACCAGGTCGAGGGCAGGGGATTCTCGCTGGTCGAGGTGCTGTCGATGTGCCCGACCAACTGGGGCATCAGTCCCCGTGACAGCCTGACGTTCGTGGCGGACAAGATGATGCCGCTCTACCCGCTGGGCGTCTTCAAGACGCCCGAGGCCCAGGAAGGAGGTGCCGCATGATGTACCAGGGTATCAGGATCTCGGGGTTCGGCGGCCAGGGCGTGATCTCGGCCGGCATCCTGCTGGCCCAGGCCGGCCTGCTGGAGGGCAGGAACGTCAGCTGGTTCCCGGCCTACGGCGCCGAGATGCGCGGCGGCACCGCCAACTGCTCGGTGGTGGTGGCGTCGGACGCGGTGTCCTCGCCGGTGGTGTCCCGCCCCGACACCGTGATCGTGATGAACGAGCCCAGCCTGGCCAAGTTCGAGCCGCTGGTCAAGCCGGGCGGCCTGCTGATCATCAACAGCTCGCTGGTCAACTCCCAGCCCAAGCGCACCGACATCCGGATCGTGGCCGTGCCCTGCAACGCCATCGCCGAGGGCCTGGGTACGGTGAAGGCGGCCAACATGGTGGCGCTGGGCGCCTTCGCCGGGGCCACCGGCGCGGTATCGGTGGAGGCCATCGCCAAGGCGCTGCCCAAGGTGTTCAAGCGGGCCAAGCCCGAGATGCTGGAATTGAACGTGGCCGCCCTGAAAAAGGGCGCGGCGGCCGCGAAGTGATGCCAACGACGGGCGGATGAGAATCCGCCCGTTTCACTATGCCGCACACGCCCACCGGCATCGCACGGCCGCCGCACCGCCGCCTCTGGCTGGCATACCCTGCACCCAGCGGGACAGCGCTCGCGTACGCCGCGACCGCCCTGCTGCAACGGAAGGGCGAGGTCCTGTTCATCCTGGGCGAATGGGACCGCTGCGAATCGCTGTACCGCGAGGCGCTGCGTTCGGCCGGTCTCGCCGGCGATGCCCGGGAAGCCGCGGCCATCAAGTGCCATCTCGGGCTGCTTCTGTATCAGCGCGGCGGTTTCCACGAGGCGCTGTTGCTGGAGGAAGAGGCCTACCAGTTCGACGTCGCCCGCGGCGATTGGGCCCAGGCCCTCAAGCCGCTGACCAACATCGGCAACATCCACAAGGGACGGGGCGACCTCGACCAGGCCCTCGGCAGCTACCATCGGGCGCTGGACCTCGCGCGACAGCACTCCAGCGAGGGCAACATCGGCATCTGCCTCGGCGACATCGGCCTGATCCACTGGTATCGGGGCGAGAATGACAAGGCCAAGCGGTATTTCGAGGAAAAACTCGCCATCTCGCAGCGGCTGCGGGACCTCTACCACATCGAGACCACCCATGCCAACCTCGGCTCCGTCCACTACTCGATGGGGGACATCGCCGAGGCTGAAAGGCACTACCGGTTGCAGCTGGAGATCGCGCTCCAGATCGGCGACCGCGCCAGCGAGCGGATCGCCTACAATAACCTCTGCGCAGTTTTTGAGCACCGCGGCGAGATCGGTCGAATGATGGAGTTTTACGGCCGCAGCCTGCGGATCGCAGAGGAAATGGGGAACAAACCGGGCATCCGGGTCGTGCTGGGTAACCTCGGATCCGTCCACCAGCAGCTCGGCGAGTTCGATGCCGCCGACCGGTATTTCAACCGCAGCCTGGCCCTGGCGCGGGAACTGGGCGACAAGCGGGGGACGGGCATCGCGCTGTGCAGCCTGGGGACGCTGCACCGCAAGCTCGGCAGTCACGCCGCGGCGCAGCGCGAGCTCGAGGAATCGGTGGCGCTGTTGGGCCCGATCCGGGCCAACGATTACCTGGCCGAGGCGCAGTACCAGATGGCGCTGGTGCTGCGGGCCGCGGGCGACCGGGTCCGGTCCCGGGACTGCGTCGACCGCTGCCGCCGGGTCTGTGCCGCGGCGGGGAAGGACGATCTCTCCTTCCGCTGCCGGCTGCTGCGGCTGGAGCTCGACCTCGATGCGGGTGCGGCCCAGGGCGAAGCGGTGCGCGCCGAGACACGGTCGCTGGTCCCGCCCCCGGACCGGCCCGACCTGGCCGCCGAGCTGCTGTCCCTGCGATGGCGCGCATCGGGCGACGATGCGGACCGGGCTGCGGCCCTGGCCGCGCACCGGGGGCTGACGGCGTCGCAGCACGATCCCGACGTCCGGGCCCGTATCGCCCGTCTGGAGGGAGGTTCGTGAGGGCCGCCCCTGCGCTGACCGCGGTCGCGGCCCTGGCGCTGCTGTGCTGCTGTTCGCCGCGGCCCGTGCCCACCCGCACCGACCGGGTCGCGATCGACGTGCTCAGCGATCCCGGCCAGCAGCCGCCCGCCGCGGCCGCCCTGCCGTCCGTCGCCGCGGACGGCTACGACTTCACCATCACCCCCCGGGCCGACTACATCATCGGCGGGATCGTGGTCGGACGCGCCGGCTACTCGGGGGACTGGAACTCGCTGCTGTCGCCCTGCGACGTCGCCATCGCCTGGGGCAAGCTGGTGCGGACCGGGTTGCACCGCCGGCTGCGCTGGTCCCAGAGCGGCCGCTGGTACTTCTGGCGGTACGGCGACGACTTCCCGTTCGACAACGCGTTCATCGCCCGCTACAGTTCCAACAACCACGTCATACCCGCCACCGCCAACGTCCGGGCCGCGGTACGGGCCCTGGCCGAGGGGGACACCGTCGAGCTGTTCGGCCAGCTGGTGGACGTCGACGGCCGCGGCGGCGGGCGGGCCGTCTGGTGGCGCACCTCGACCTCCCGCGACGACACCGGCGACGGCTCCTGCGAGGTGTTCTACGTCCGGCGGATCAAGCGCCGCGGCGCCGTCTACGAATGACCGGGCCGCCGGCCGTTGACAACAACGGCGAAACACGGTACAATCGCACCATGACGCGACCGAGCCTGCTCAACCTTCCCAACCAGCTGACCCTCAGCCGGGTGCTGGTCAGCCCGCTGTTCATGACCCTGCTGCTGATCGAGAACGTCTGGTGCCGCTGCGGGGCCCTGGCGCTGTTCGCCGCCGCCTCGGTCACCGACATGCTGGACGGCTGGCTGGCCCGGCGCCACGGCCAGACCACCAAGTTCGGCAAGTTCATGGACCCGGTGGCCGACAAGCTGCTGATCGCGCTGGCCCTGGTCAGCTTCGTGGCGCTGCGGCTGGCGCCGACCTGGGCGGCGATGGCCATCATCGGCCGGGAGATCCTGATCATGGGCCTCCGCACGCTGGTGGCCTACCGCGGCGAGATGATGGAGTCCAGCGTCCTGTCGAAGATCAAGACCTTCAGCCAGATGCTGTACACCAGCTGCGCGGTGCTGGTCCTGTGCTGGCGGGACGCGCTGGCGGCGGCGGGGCGGACCCCGACGGTGCACCAGCTGGTGGCGATCGCCTCGGGACTGGACCTGCTGCTCTACGTCGCCCTGGTGCTGACGCTCTACTCCGGGCTGGACTACATCGTCAAGAACCGCTGGCTGCTGCTGGGGCTGTTCAAGGGGAATTTTTAGCGTGCGCATCCCGATCTGCCGGCGCCTGCTGCCCGTCCTGTTCACGTTTCTGTGCACGCCACCTTCGATCTGCTGCGCGGAGCAGGGCATCGTTCCGTCGGTATACCTCGGGTACGGCACCGGTACGAACATCGGCGGCGAGCTCGGTATCGGTGCTGCGGTGCGGATCGATGAATACTTTTCAGCAAGCGCGGCGGTCGGCACCTGGAACGATTCCTGGCCCGCCCATACCGGCGCCCAGTCCAGATTCGATTATTCTGTCGGGCTGCAGTATTATCCATTCCGCAGGGTCCTGTTCGCAGGTCTCAGCTACGGGATCGTCTCGGAAGCACTCTACACGAGCGGTGTAGACGGTGGTCAGGTCCGATATCATTTCGAGAAGATACACGGCGTCTCATTCTCGATCGGAGCCCGCGTCCGGCTGTTCCGCCCGGTGCACGGCGGCGCTTTTCTCGGCATCACCGGCAATCACTCGGTCAACACTTTTAGCCTGTTCGGCGGGGAGGAGCAATTTTTTCCGCAGTTCGGCGTGATGCTCGGTTGCGATCTCGGCACGATACAAGTAGACACACGATAGGCATCACCGATGGAGAACGACACCCAGCCCCAATCCGCTCCCCGCCGCATCGACTGGCGCAAGGTCCATGACAACGTCGTGGGCGCGGTCGCCACCGGCCTGTTCGCGGGCTTCGTCCCGCTGGCGCCGGGCACGGCCGGCAGCCTGCTGGGCGCGGTCGCCTGGTGGTTCCTGATGCCGGTCGACTTCGCCCGGCAGGTGCTCTGGCTGGCGCTGCTGTTCGGGGTGGGGGTCTACGCCTCCGGCCAGGCCGAGAAGTGGTGGGGGCACGACCACGGGCGGATCGTGATCGACGAGGCCCTCGGGATGTGCGTCACCCTGCTGCTGGTGCCGCGCAACATCTGGTTCTACCTGGCGGCGTTCCTGCTGTTCCGCCTGTGCGACATCGTCAAGTTCTATCCCATCGACCGGGCGCAGAAGCTGGCGGCCGGGTGGGGGGTGATGGCCGACGACCTGCTGGCCGGGATCTACGCCGGGACCGTGCTGGTCTGCGGACAGCTGGTCTTCAGCGCGCCGGCGCCGCTGGCGGTGCTGCTGCGCTCGATGCCGCACCGGTTCATCCTCTACGCGCTGGTGTTGTCGGCCAGCCTGGCGTTCATCTTCCGCCGGGCGTACCCGTATTTTTCGGCGTTGGGGATCGGCATCATCGGCGCGCTGGTCTACTGGCACTGGTTCCCGTTCGGACTGCTGCGGCAACTGGCAGTGATCGCATTGTTCACCGGGTTGTTGTGGTGGGGGGCGGGCCAAGTGCGGCGGCGCTGGCGGATCGACCTCTACGCCTACGGCCCGGACAAGCTGGCCGGCATCTGGTTGCTGCTGTGGTTCATCCCGCCCTGGCCCTGGCGCCCTGGCCCACCCGCCTGGTCCGGGCCCGCTGGCAGTCCTGGTCCCCGCTGCTGGACGACCTGATCGCCGCGGCCTACGCCAGCGTTGTGCTACAGACCGTGGTGCTGATCGCCTGGTACGACGAGATGGTGCTGATCAAGTTCGTGGTGCTCAAACTGCTGGGGGCGATATGACCTGCGGGGTCCGCGGATGAAGGCCGAGCTGGTCGTGATCGGCAACGAGATCATCCGCGGCCTGACGGTGGACGCCAACTCGGCGTACCTGGGGCGGGAGCTGGAGTCGCTCGGCGTCGCGGTCATGCGCACGACCGCCGTGGGCGACGACCGCCGCGCCATCGCCGGGGCCGTGCGCGGCGCGCTGCGACGCGCCGACCTGGTGCTGTGCACCGGCGGACTGGGCCCGACCTGCGACGACGTCACCAGGGCGGCCGTGGCCGGATTTTTCCGTTCGCGGCTGTCGCCGGACCGGTCGGTGCTGCGCTCGATCGAAGCGCGGTTCGCCCGCCGCGGGGTCCCGATGCCGGCGGTCAACAGCTGCCAGGCGCTGGTGCCGGACAAGGCCTCGGTGCTGCGCAACCCGCAGGGCACCGCGCCCGGCCTGCTGTTCGCGAACGGAAGGAAGCGGGTCGCGCTGCTGCCCGGCGTGCCGCGCGAGATGCGGGCGATCTGGCAGACGTCGCTGCGCCGCATCGTGGCCGCGATGCCCGGGCGGGCGACCGTGGTCCACGCGACCCTGCGGGCCTTCGGACTGCCCGAGTCGGCCATCGCGGAGCGACTGGAACGGGTGGAGGCCGGGCTGGCGCCGGGCGAGCTGGCCTACCTGCCCGGCACCCACGGGGTCGACCTGCGGCTGACGCTGTCGGGGACGGACCGGCGCAAGCTGCGGACGCGGCTGTCCGGCATCGAGCGGGACATCAGGACGGCGCTCGGGCTGGCGATCTACGGGAGGGACGGAGATACGATGGCCGCGGTGGCCGGGTCGCTGTTGACGCGGCGAACGCTGACGGTCGCCCTGGCGGAATCCTGCACCGGCGGCCTGGTGGGCGACCGGCTGACCGACGTCCCCGGCAGCTCGGCGTACTTCGCGGGATCGGTGGTCGCGTACGCCAACTCGGTCAAGTCACGCTCGCTGGGCGTTTCGCCGGCGACGTTGCGGCGGCACGGCGCGGTGAGCGTCGAGACCGCGCGCGAGATGGCGCGGGGAGTCCGCCGGCAACTGCCGGCCGCCATCGGCGTCGCCGTCACCGGCATCGCCGGGCCGGGAGGGGGGACCAAGGACAAGCCGGTCGGGCTGGTGTGCTTCGCGGTGGCGGGACCTTACGGCACTGCCAGCGACACAAGGAGATTCCTGGGAACCCGCCGGGTGATCAAGGAGCTGGCGGCCAGCACGGCGCTGGACCTGCTGCGGCGGTACCTGCTGGAATTTTAAGCGGTCCAGGGCGTATATGGTATACAGGAGGCCGCCATGCATTATCTTCTGATCGCTCTGATACTGGCCGGTATCGCGATCACCGCCTTGTACGGGATGGGCAGGCGTACGAAGCGCGAATCGCAGCCGCGTGATAGTTTGATTTGCTTGTACAAGGGGGCGGCATACTCCCGGGCAGATGTCGTCAAGAAGCTGCGCGTGCTGGCCCGGTATCAGCGTCCGCAGGAACGCCCGGTCGTCACGGCCACCTGCTATATGGTGATACGCGACGGCCCGGGGGACAGTGTGACCGGGAAACCTGTGATCAGAACGGTGAACTACGTGTGCACGACCTGCGGCGGTAAGACCGTGTACCGCGAGCAGGATCTGCCCTACGACTTCGACCTGATCCGCGGCCAGGCCAATTCGATCCCGAACATCAAGGTCACCCCGCTCGAGCAGGAATTCTGCCGGCACTGCAGCCCGCGCGTCAAACACCCGTACCTGGGACTGAAGATCAACTATCCCGGCACGTCCGACAGCAGCGTGATCCGGGGCGCGACCGGCGATGACCTGAGGCTGATCGCGAACTTCATGAAGGGCGATTACTCAGTGCTGGCGGGCGACGAGCGGCAGAAGCAGGACAACATCGCGCGCCTGGAGAAGCTGCTCGGCGTCAGGATCGACCAATGACCGGACCCCTCCGGCGAGTGGCACCGCCGGGCGTTGCGGCGCCTTCGTTCCTTCCGGAGGTCGCCGTACTGGAGATGACGTACCGGTGCAACCACTCGTGCCTGTTCTGTTCCTGTCCATGGTTCGCGCCGGATGGCCGCTTCGACGTACGGCCAGAACTCGATCCTCACGAGTGGATGGACCTGATCACCCAGCTGGCGTCGATGGGCGTCACCCATTTCTCATTTTCAGGGGGCGAGGCGCTGCTGAAGGACGGGCTGTTTGACATCATCGCCCACGCGGCGCAGCAGCATTCGCGAGCGATCGAAGTCAGCGACGGCCTGCTGCACAACACCGTAAAATGGCCCGGGCTTTCGCTGTTGAGCAACGGTCGGCTGGTCGACCGGTCTGTCGTCGATTTCTGCCGGGCGCACAGCATCCAGCTCAGCCTCAGCCTGCCGGGATTGCGGACGTTCGGGAGCCTGACCGGCGGCGATCCTGACCTGGTGATCGAGGCGTTCCGGCTCGCCCGGCGCGCCGGTGTTTTCACGGTACTGGGCATCGCGGTCACCAAAGTCAATCTCCCCGAGCTGTACGACACGATCTCCCAGGGGCTGCTGGCCGGCGCCGACACTGTACTGCTGAACCGTTTCCTGCCCGGCGGCCGGGGGTTGATGCATCAGGACAAACTACAGTTATCGTCGCCCGAGGTGCTGGCCATGCTCGACACCGCGGAGGAGGTCCTGGCTGCCGCTGACCGACGGGGCAGCCTCGGTACCGAGATCGCGCTCTGCCAGCTGCCGCAGGACCGCACCTACCGGCACATTACGGTCGGCAGCACCTGCGCGGCGGCTAAGTCGTTCTTCGTCGTCGATCCCTCGGGATACATCCGTGTCTGCAACCACTCACCGGTCCGGCTGGTGCACTGCCGGGACATCGATACCCTGCCGCAGGACCCATACTGGCAGGGGTTCGTCTTCCGGCGTTATCTCCCCGCAGCATGCTCGGGATGCGACGTTGGGCACAAGTGCGATGCCGGATGCCGCGAGGCCGCCCACATCAGCTGCGGGGTGGTCGACGCGGTGGAACCCGGTTACGATGTGCGACCCTTCACGACATCATCGCAGCCAACATAGGTCAACGCCATGCTGGACACCACGACCATCTCCCACCTGATCAAGTCCGAGGACCTCAACCACCACGGCACGCTGTTCGCGGGGCGGATGGCCGAGTGGCTGGTGGAGGCCAGCTTCATCGCGGCGGCCCGCCTGGTGCGGCGCCCCGAGGACGTGGTCTGCGTCCAGATCCACGGCATGAGCTTCGACCGCGCGGCGGCCAAGGGCGACCTGATCGAGCTCAGGGCCGACGTGGCCTACCTCGGGACCAAGAGCATCACCGTCCACGCGGCGGTCTACGTCAACGAGCAGGCCGAACCCTCGGTCTCCGGCCTGTCCACCTTCGTCACGGTCGACCGCGACGGCAAGCCCTACGCCCACGGTCTGGCGCTGCCGGACGAGTACGTCGAGCGGCACCGGGCCATCCACGACCGGGCGCGGCAGGTACGGGCCGGCGGATAGGACGATGCCGGCCGCACCATCCCTGCGCTGCTTCATCGCGCTGGAGATCCCCGCCGACATCCGCACCTACCTCGGCCGCCTGATCGACCGGCTGCGCGCCAGCGGCGCCGACGTCAAGTGGGTCGAACCGGATGGCATCCACCTGACGCTCAAGTTCCTCGGCCCGGTCGATCCCGGCCGGATCGCCGCGCTCGCGTCCCGGCTCGACGGTATAACCGCGACGGACCGACCGGTCACGGCGACCCTGGGCCCGCTCGGCGCGTTCCCCGACCTCCGGCGGCCGCAGGTCATCTGGTGCGGGCTGGCGATCACAGACGATGCAGCCGACATCTTGTGGCATGAGGTCGAGCAGGGGATGGCGGCGGAAGGGTTCGCTCCGGAGCGCCGCGGGTTCACGCCGCACCTCACCCTGGGCCGGGTCCGTACGATGCACCGCATCGCCGCCTGCATCGGGCTGGTGGAACACACGGCGATCGTGCCGCAACCGTTCGTATCCGACCGCCTTTCCCTGGTCCGGAGCGACCTGACGCCGCTGGGGCCGGTCTACCATACCGTGCACACCATACAGTTGGGACGATGACCCGCCAGCACATCCGCCTGATCCTGATCGGTTGCTCGCTCGTCGCCGGCGCCCATGCCGCGCTGGCGGCCAGCGGCCGCGACCTGGCCGCCGCCGAACGGCACTATACGGACGCGGAGCGGTTCCGGGCGGCCGGCGAGCCGGGCCGCGCCCTGGAGTCGTTCACCAAGGCCATCGCGCTCAATCCGGCGCACTACGACGCGCGGCTGGGCCGTTCGCAGCTCTATGCCGACCTCCGGCGGTACGACCTGGCGGCCGCCGACCTGGCGCCGCTGGTGCGGACGGGCGTCATCGCCGTCGGACCGGAGACGCCCCAGCAGGAAGCGGCGCTGCGGGGCATTCCGCAGGCATCGATCATCCTGGCCGCATCCTACCTGCGGGCCCACGGCGAGAGCCTCTGCCGGCTGCTGCTCTACCAGCGGCTGGCCGATTCGGCCGCGGCGACCGCGGACCGCCTGCGGGAGCTGTTCCCCGAGAGCCACTACCTGGCGGTGGTACCCGGACACATCGCGCTGCTGGCCGGCGATACCCTGGCCGCCCGGTCCGCCTACCGGACGGCGCTGGGGCTGCTGGCCTCGATGGACGAGCTGGTGGCGGGACCGCTGCGGGACTTCGAGGTGTTCGCCGAGAACGGTTGGCAGGCCGACGACTGCCGCCGGGCGGCCGACTGGCTGCGCGGCCAGTTCGCCGCCGACGGGCGGCATTACATCGCCGCGGTCCGCCTGGTGGCCAAGGCCGCTGAACTGGCCGAGCGGAAGCAGCCCGCCGAGGCCCCGGCGCTGATCGACAAGGCCGTCGCCGCGGAGCTGGCGGCGGCCCATCCCCGCGACGGGTTCCTGGCCCAGGTGCTGGGCATGGCCGGCGACCTGCATGCGCAGGCCGGCCGGTACGGCTCGGCACGCGGCTGCTACGAGCGG
This sequence comes from Candidatus Edwardsiibacteriota bacterium, assembly GCA_025453955.1. GTDB lineage: Bacteria > Edwardsbacteria > AC1 > AC1 > EtOH8 > UBA2255. The sequence continues at coordinate 2,038 of JALOPJ010000104.1, read as the reverse complement.
GCGCTGGAGCACGCCCGGCGGTCCGGGGCGGCGCAGTCGATCTCGATCCAGCTCGACAAGCTGGCCACGGTCGACAAGATGCTGGGGGCCTACGACCAGGCGCTGGACCGCTACCGACAGGCGCTGGCGATCGACAGCAGCCTGGGCGACCGCGAGAACGTCGCCGCCGGATTGCGCAAGATCGGCAAGGTCTACTACGCCTGGGGCAAGTACCCCGAGGCGCTGGACCATCACCGCCGGGCCCTGTCGATCGACCGGGAGCTGGCCCGCGACGACGCGGCCTGCGACGACCTCAACGAGATCGGCGTCGTCTATCACGCCCAGGCCCGCTACGATCTGGCGATCGAACACTACGCCCAGGTGATGACCGTCGCCCGGCGGCTGGGCGCCGACGAACTGGTGGCCGTCTGCCACAACAACATCGGGATGGTCTACAACGACTGGGGCAAGTACGACAAGGCCCTCGAGAACTTCCAGCGGGCACGGGACCTCTACCAGGAGATGGAACGGGACGACAACCTGGCGATCACCCTCAACAACATCGGCCTGGTCTACGATGCCTGGGGCAAGTACGACCGGGCCCTGCGATACTACGAGCAGGCATTGGCGATCGACCGGGCCCAGGAGCGGGGACCGGACGTGGCCGTCCGCCTCAACAACATCGGCGGCGTCTACAGCGCCTGGGGCAAGTACGACCAGGCCATCGGCTACTACCGGCAGGCGCTGGCCATCGACAGCGCGCTGGGCAAGGAGGGCCTGATCCCGACCTACCTGTCCAACATCGGGCGCGTCTACCGGGCCTGGGGCAAGCACGAGCAGGCCATCGACCAGTACCGGAGGGCGCTGGCCATCGACAGCGCGCTGGGACAGGAGGGGAACATCGGCAAGGACCTGGTCAACATCGGCTCGGTGCTCTACGACCAGGGATCCTACGACCGGGCCATCGAGCACTTCGAGACCGCCCGGATCGCCGACCAGAAGCTGGGCAAGGAGAGCAGCGTGGCCCAGGACCTGGTCTACACCGGCAGGGTCTACCAGGCCTGGGGCAAGCAGCGGCAGGCCCGCGACCAGTTCCGCCGGGCCCTGGCCATCCAGAAGAAGCTGGGCGAGGCGCCGGCGGTCGCGGCCACCCTGGCGGACCTGGCCCGGACGGCCTTCGCGGCGGGCGATTTCGCCGAGGCGGACAAGCGGCTCAACGAATCGATCGCGCTGATCGAGCAGATCCGGCTGACGGCGGCCGGCGACATCCGGCGCGATTACCTGGCCAGCCAGCTGACGGCCTACCAGTGGCTGGCGCTGACCAACCACCGGGCCGGCAAGCCGGCGGCGGCGCTGGACGTGGTCGAGCTGTCCCGGGCCAAGTACCTGGTCGAGCAGCTGGGCGAGCGGGCCGGCGCGGGCGCCGCCGCCTTCGCCGGCGCCAGGACATGGCAGCAGCGGCTGGGCGACAGCACGGCAGGCGCTGGTGCTGACCCGCACCGGCCTGCGGTCGGTGCAGCTGGACAAGGCGGCGTTCAACCGCGCCGTCACCGAGCGCTGCCGCGACGCCATCGCCACCGCCCTGGACACGCTGGAATCGGTCGCGGCGGCGGCGGCCGAGCCGGGGCAGCGGTCGGACGAGGTGATCCGCCAGGACCGCGAGCGCGCCGATTTCGAGCGGATCGTCAACTTCTACCGCTACCTGCTGACCAAGCCCCGGCTCAAGGGCCGGGCGCTGGAGCAGTTCCGCTACGTCTCGCGGATGCTGCACCAGTTGCTGCTCGAACCGCTGGCCGCCGAGCTGTCCGGCAAGACCGAGCTGATCGTCCTGCCGGACGGCCTGCTCGGCTTCATCCCGTTCGAGACGCTGCTCGGCGCCGATTCGACGTACCTGGCGCAGCGCTGCGCCGTGCGCTACTCCCAGTCGCTCTCCGTCCTGGACAACATCGCCGGACGCACCTACGGCGGCGACCGCCTGCCGCTGGCGGCGTTCGGCGGCGCGGTCTACCGGCCGGACCGCTACGCCAAGGAGATGGGCGCTGCCGAGGCCCAGTACCGG
>JALOPJ010000015.1 GCA_025453955.1 Candidatus Edwardsiibacteriota bacterium | reverse complement strand
CGGCGAGACCATGGTGATCATCGGCCGCTCGGGCTGCGGCAAGAGCGTCCTGCTGAAGCACCTGGTGGGCCTGTTCCCGCCGGACCGGGGCTCGGTGGCGGTCGATGGCGCCGAGCTGCGCGGCATCCGCAAGCGCCAGCTGTACGCCCTGCGGCGCCGCTTCGGCGTGCTGTTCCAGGGCGCGGCCCTGTTCGATTCGATGACCGTTGCCGAGAACGTGGGGCTGGGCCTGCGGCAGCACACGGCGCTGTCCGGCGGCGAGATCCTGGCGGTCGTGCAGCGCAAGCTGGCGATGGTGGGGATGGCCGGCACCGAGCGGCTGATGCCGGCCGAGCTGTCGGGCGGGATGAAGAAGCGGGTGGGCCTGGCCCGGGCCTTGGCGATGGACCCGACCTATGTGCTGTACGACGAGCCCACCACCGGGCTGGACCCGATCATGGCCGACAAGATCAACGACCTGATCGCCGGCCTGCAGCGGCAGCTGTCGCTGACCTCGGTGGTGGTGACGCACGACATGGTCAGCGCCAACAAGATCGCGGACCGCATCGCCATGCTGCACCAGGGCCGGATCATCTTCTGCGGCACGCCCCAGCAGGTCGCCGCGTCCGGGGACGAGCGGGTGCAGCAGTTCATCCGGGGCGAGGCGGACTGAGGGACCGAAAACGAATCCGGGGACAGAAAACGAAAAGCTTTCGGCGATGCGCCGAAAGCTTTTCAATGACTGCCGGGGCGCTAGTCCCAGCCGAGGAACCGCAGCGCGTTCCGCCCGGCGATGCCGTCGATCTCCCGCGCGGTGAACCCGGCCCGGCCCAGCGCCGCCAGCAGGTCCGGGAAGCGGTGCGGGCCGTCCAGCCCCTGCGGGACCTTGCTGATGCCGTCGAAATCCGAGCCCATCGCCAGCATCCCCGTTCCGGCGACCTTCCGGACATGGACGAACTGGTCGACCACGCTCCGCAGGCCGCAGGGGTCGCGCTGGTCGCCCAGGAACCCGGGATAGAAGTTGATCCCCAGCAGGCCGCCCTTGGCGGCCAGCGCCGCGACCTGTCCGTCCGTCAGGTTGCGGTGGTGCCGGCGCAGGGACATGGCGCAGGAGTGCGAGACCAGCACCGGCTTGGCCGAGCAGTCCAGCACGTCCCGGAACGTCCCGGGCGACGAGTGGGAGAGGTCGATCGTCACGCCCAGGGCGTCGGCCCGCTCCACCAGGCGCCGGCCCAGGTCGGTGAGGCCGCCGTCGCGGCCGCGTTTCTCGGCATGGGCCGAGGAGTCGGCGAAGGCGTTGTGGTTGTTCCAGGTCAGCGTCAGGATGCGGACGCCCAGCGCGTGGAGCTCGTCCAGCACGTCCGGGCTGCCGGCGCAGGCGTGGCCGCCCTCGACCGCCAGCAGGGCGCCGATCCCGCCCTGACGGCGACATTCCCGCCACGAGGCGCGGTCGGTGACCACCGCGATGGCGTCCCGATTGCACGCGATCGCGCCCCGCACGTCGGCCAGCAGTTCCAGGGCCCGCACCCGGGCGGCCTGGCGGCGGTACTTGGGGGAGATCCAGCAGGCGAATACCTGCAGGCCGACGCCGCCGCTCCGCAGCCGGTCGATGGTCACGTGGTTCCCGGCGGCGTCCAGACCGCGGCCCCTGGCCAGCTTGATGGCGGTGTCGCAGTGCAGATCGGCGACCAGGCGATGTCGTACCATCGGCGGGATCCCTCTGTGTGTGGTGGCGGTCGGATGGCAACTATACCCGATTCGCGAGCCGGATGCAACCGGTTTTTCATTTCCCTCTTGACAAACCGGCGTTTTTCGCTTATAGTTAGACAATCACCAACCGATTAGGACGTTCACAGAGCAGATCGTATCGATTGTTTTAAAGTCAGTATCCCGGTGCCCGACAACCTGCGTCCCCGTTCAGGTATTAGTCATTACCCGCTGATACTGGCTGTTCTTTTCGTTCGCATGGACGATGGGCCGGTGTCTGTTGATGCCGGCTCACGTTTTTTGCCCACCGACCGGAAGAAACCGATGCGATGTACGTTGAACATAGCCGTCTTGGTGCTGCTGGCCGCGGCCGCTCCCGCCCGGGCCGGAGTGCGGCTGGTCTCGGCCGACGCCGTCTCGACCGTGATCGAGTACCGTTCCGGCGAGCCGTCGTTCTCGCCGGTCGACGGCGGATACGAGATCGTGTCGATGGACCAGGCCCGGGTCTACGGCCAACCGGGCGAACCCGGCCTGCTGGAGTGCCCGGTCCATGTGGCGGTACCGCAGGGTTCGCGGGTGCGGGTCGACGTGCTGGCCGCCGAATCGCGGGATTACCCGGACATCACCGTGGCGCCGGTGCCATCGCTGGCGCCGGACCAGTCCGGGCTGGGGACCGAATCCTTCCTGGCCGACGCCGGGAAGTACGCCGCCGCCGGGTTCCTGCCGTCAGAGCTTGCGGGTCTGGGTACGGTCGAGCCGCTGCGGCAGCTGACCGTGGCCCGGGTGTCGTTGCGCCCCATGCAGTACGCGCCAGCCGCCGGCACGGTGCGGGCCTTCTCGCTGCTGCGCGTCAGGGTGTCCTGGTCCGGCGGCAGGCCGGGCGCCGCCGCGCTGGGCGACCGGGGTTTCCAGACGGTGCTGGAACAGTCGGTCATCAACTATGCCGAGGCCCGCACATGGGGGAAGCGGGAGGAGCCGGCAGCGGCCAGGGACGGCGACCCCTTCGACGCCGCCCCGCTGTGGTTCAAGCTGGCGGTGGCCCGCGACGCGATCTACCGCCTGACCTACACCGATCTCAAGCTGAACGGCATCAACCCGGACGCCATCGATCCCGCCACCATCAAGCTGTTCACCGGCGGTTCCCGCGCCTTCCCCAAGGACGAAACCGTATCCTACGCCGACAGCATGTACCAGGTGGCGCTGCGGGTGGAGGGGGGCGACGACGGAGCGTTCGGGCCGGATGATTACCTGCTGTTCTACGGGCAGGGGATGAACGGCTGGGACCGCAACGCCCGGCTGCCCCTTCGCCAGTACAACAATCCCTACGACAGCGTCAACTGCTACTGGCTGTGCTGGGGCGGCGCCCCCGGCCTGCGGATGGCGGTGCGCGACGGCGAGCCGTCGGACAGCGGCGCCCCGGTGCCGGCGGCGTTCACCGACACCATCCATCTGGAAGAGGACCATATCAATCCCTTCAACTCCGGCGAGCCCTGGTTCTGGCAGAACCTGACCCGCAGCAACTACGAGCAGACCAGGCGCTACCGGGTGCCGTTCATCATCCCGGCCGTGGCCGGGGGCCAGGGCCAGGCCAGGGTGAGCCTGCTGCCCGCGGCGCTGGTGAACAATCACCACCTGCGTTGGGGGTTCAACGGCGACACCGGCAACGACCTCGACTGGTACGGCAGCCCGGCCTCCGGTGACACCGTTGCCGCGGCAGCGGTCACCGGTCTGGTCTCCGGGAACAACATGCTGGAACTGGAGCTGGTCAAGCAGGGCGCGGACAGCAGCGACGCGGTGCTGCTGGACTGGGCCGAGGTCGCTTATCGACGGCCCTATCAGGCCCACAACCGCCAGCTGCGGTTCCGGGCCGACGGATCGTATGTCGGAACGGTGCGGTTCCACGTCACCGGTCTGGCGTCGGACCGGGCGGTCGTCCTGGACATCAGCGATCCCGACCGCCCGCAGTGGATCGCCACCACCCGCCGCTATCCGGCGTACACCGAGTTCCAGGACCAGCCGTCGGGCAGGCGGTATGTCGCGGCGGCGCCGGAGGCGTGGCTGACTCCGCAGTCGGTGCAGCCGTACCAGCCGCAGCGGCTGCGCCAGGCAATGCTGGGCAGCACGTACCTGATCGTCGCCGCCGACGCCTTCTGGCCCCAGGCCCAGGCGCTGCTGGCCTACCACGCCGGCCAGGCGGACAGGCAGCCGGCGCGGGCGGTGAAGCTGTCGGCCGTCTACAACGAGTTCGGGTTCGGGCTCAAGGACCCGTCGGCCGTGCGCAACTTCCTCAAGCACGTCTATCTCCGGTCCGCGCCGGCCCGCACCAGCCCCACCTGGTGCTGCCTGCTGGGGGACGGCAGCTACGATTACCGGAGGATCGACCGTTCCGTCCCCGACCAGGACCTGGTGCCCAGCCACCAGGACGACATTTTGCATAACGATGGCATCGGCGCCGGCACATACCTCTTCAGCGCCGATGACGACTGGTTCGGACGCATCGAGTCCCTGACGCATCCGCAGTTCGCGATCGGCCGGATCCCGGCCAAGGATGCGGCAGAGGCCTGGACCGCCGTGAACAAGGCGCTGGGGTACAACCGCAGGCAGGGGCTGGGGCCCTGGCGCAACCGCGTCCTGCTGATGGCCGACGACGCCTTCGAGCGGACGGAATATCATGCGACGGATCTGGCGCATACGAGCCAGGCCGAATCGATCGCCCGCAGCTACCTGCCAGCCAGCTACGATGTCGCCAAGGTCTACGGCGAGATGTACCCCCTGTCGAGTCAGCTGACCAAGCCGGCGGCGACCGGCGACCTGCTGCGGCACTGGAACCAGGGCGCGGGCATCGTGCATTTCATCGGGCACGGCGCCTGGTGGGTATGGGGCCACGAGTCCTATTTCCGCTACACCGACGTGCCCTCCCTGGCGAACGGCGACCGGCTGCCGCTGGTGATGATGTGCTCCTGCGGCACGTCACGGTTCGACGACCCCCGCAATGAATCGATCGGGTCCTCGCTGGTCGTCAAGCAGGGCGGTGGCGCGGTGGCGACCATCGGGGCGATGCGGGAGACGTACGGCGGGGATAATTTCACCTTGTCCACCCAGTTCTACCACGCGCTGTTCACGTCGCCGACCCGCGACATCGGACTGGCGTTCTACCATGCCAAGCTGACCGCCGGCGGGGGGCTGAACAGGACTTTCGTCCTGCTGGGCGATCCCGGCCTGTCGTACCTCGGCCCCGCCGGCCAGGTGCAGCTGGCCGCGGATGCCGACACCCTGTTCAGCCGCGGCCGCTATACGGCAGCCGGGACCGTCAGCGGCGCCGGCCCCGGCATCGCGCAGGTCCAGGTGACGCTGAACGACGTGCCGCAGCGTGACAGCACGAACCCCTATCCCGGGGTCTACTGCAAGTTCATCCGTCCCGGCCGGGCCCTGTTCCAGGGGCTGGCGCCCGCCGCGGGCGACAGCTTCCGGGCGTCGTTCAACGTCCCCGACCTGCTCCACGCCGACCCCGTGAGCGGCGCCCGCATCAGCGCCTACGCCTGGGGCGGGGCCGCCGACGCCGCCGGCGCCGCCGCCGGCCCGCTGTGGATCGGCTCCGATCCCGACACCGCGCAGGTGCACGGCGACACCACCGACCATTCCGGGCCGGCGATCGCGGTCACCGCCAACGGCCTGGCGCTGGAGCAGGGGGACACCATCGACGCCCGGGTCGCGCTGACGATCAGGGCGGTGGACCGCTCGGGCATCAACATCGCTCCGGGCGCGACCGAGGGCGAGGTCAGGTTGCGGATCGACCGGGGCGATCCCAGCGACCTGTCCCAGCGGTTCGTCTACGAGTCGGGCAGCGACAGCAGCGGCGCCGCGGCCGTCGACACCCTCATCAGCAGCGGGACGCACACCGTCAGGATCGAGGCCTACGACTGCCGGCTGAACAAGACCACCTGGGAGCGGACGGTGACCGTGGCCGCAACGGCGCTGCGGGTGGAGTCGCTGTTCAACTACCCCAACCCGTTCCGGGACCGGACCTGGTTCACGTTCCAGATCAGGCAGGCGGCCGACGTCACCATCAAGGTGTTCACCGTGGCCGGCCGGCTGATCCGGACGATCGAGGCGCCGGGGCTGGCGCCGGGATACAACCAGGTGCGCTGGGACGGGCTCGACGGCGACGGCGACGCCCTGGCCAACGGCGTCTACCTCTACAAGGTCGTCATGAAGAGCGGGGCGGGCGAGACCAGCGCGTTCGGCAAGCTGACCGTCCTGCGGTGAGGACCGGCCTCGCGCCGCCCGGCACCGCCCGATGTCATCATCCATCACCAAGGGAGCATTCCATCATGCGAAAAACCGCACTCCTCGCGATCGCGATCATATCCCTGGCGGCGCTCTGGCAGGGCCCCGCATCGGCGATCTCCGAAGGCGGCGCGATCTTCCTGTTGATCCGCCCCGGCGCCCGGGCCTGCGGCATGGGATCGGCCTTCGCCGCCGTGGCCGACGACGCCTCGGCGACCTACTTCAATCCGGCAGGGCTGGCGTTCCTCAATGGCGGTTCGCCGCAGCTGACGGAGGGCGACGTCCGTAACTGGCAGCAGCTGCTGGACAGCTTCCGCGAGGGGGACAGCACCGGACTGCTGTCCACGGGCGACCTCGCCCGGCCGGGCGACCTGGTGCTGCTGTTGGCCGCATCGCCGCTGGTGATCCGATCGGACGTATCGGACTGGGGTGCGCTCCTGGCCGCGTTGCGGGACTCGGCCGCGCCGGCGGGCCGGGCGCTGCGGGCGGCGCTGCCGGCGGACCAGGTCGCGGCGACCGACCGGATCGACCCGGCCCAGGGGCCGACGGACGATGAGAAGGACCAGCTGATCGCAGCGCTCAACGCGCTGGTGACGCGCGCCGGGCTGTACCGGCAGCCCGATTTCCCGGGTGTGGCGCTGGCGCCGCCGGCCACCGATGCGTTGAAGCGAACCATCGCCGACACGCTGTCGGCCGCCAATATCGCCGACGCGGCGGCGCTCTGGGAACGGCTGCGGACCGGGGCGGACCCGTTGAGCCGTTTCATCGCCGGACAGCTGCCGGCAACGCTGCGGGCCAGGGGCGCGCGGCTGCGGCCGGGCGGAACGCCCGACCCCGGATTCGGCGCGGCGCTGGCCGCCGGGCTGAACCGGGTCATCCGGATCAAGGACCTCTATCGGCCGCAGCGCGTGCAGGGGCTGGGCATCAGCGCGGCGACCGCGGCGCTGGGATCCCGGCGGCTGGAGGGGGACGATCTGGTCCGTTTCAACCGGGCGCTGCTGCTGGAAGTATACGCGCCGGCGCTGGGGCTGGCTTTCGACAGCGCCAAGCTGTCCGATGCCGATACCAGGATCGTCAACCGGTTCCTGCTGCAGGCGGTGCTGGGCGCTGCGCTGCGCGACTTCCGCGACCGGCCGATGCCGGCGACTTTCGGCGAGTACCTGCGGACCAAGCTGTCGGCGGAACTGGACCATGCCGCGGCCGGCTCTGACGGGACGCAACCGCTGGCCATGGCCGATGTCCAGGCGCTGGCGGACGGGTTGAACCGCCTGCTGGCTTCGACGGAATTCTATGTCGACGAGCGATTCGCGGCCGTCTCATTCTCCGAGGACACCCGCGCGCTGATCGCCGAGCGGCTGGCCACGGCCTCGCCGATCAGGCTGAACCGAGTGGTCCTCGAGGAATCGTTCCCGGGGATGGTGCGGCCGATCGCCGAGCAACGGTCCGCGCCGCAGCACATCAGGGTGTTGCTGGATCCGGTCAGCCAGGACATCCTGGCCCAGTACCTGCAGGGCAAGACCATCACCGCCAAGGTGCGGCGGCGGCTGATCGACGACCTCAACGCCGTGCTGGCGCGCCGCGACTTCTACAAGGTCGAGGTGTTCGCCCGGTTCCGGCTGGCCCCCGACGGGCAGGAACTGGCCAACGCCGGGGTCGACGGCCTCTCCCAGGACCAGGTGATGCGGCTCAACCGCCGTCTGCTGGAGGCCGTCTACCCGGCCGCGCTGGTGCCGATGAAGACCGACACCCGCTACGCCACGCTGATGCATTCGCCGTGGCTGTCCGAGATCTGGAAGGACGTCGGCGACATGTACTACGAGTACATCGGGTACGCCCAGCCCGTCAAGGACTGGGGGGTGTTCGGCGGCAATGTGATCTTCCTGTCCGAGGGGCAGAACTGGCACACCGGCCCCAACGGCGAGGACCTGGGCGTGTTCTCCAGCTTCGAGTTCTCGCCCTGCCTGTCCTACGGCAACAAGATCTACGAGGACCTGGCGGGCGGCATCAACCTCAAGCTGATCCACTCCCACCTGGCGCCGTTCGGCGCCGAGGGCAGCCAGGGCAAGGGCATCGCCACCACCTGGGCCATAGACCTGGGCGCGATGTACAAGGGGCCGATCAAGGGACTGTCGATCGGATTCAACGTCCAGAACCTGGGGCCCAAGCTGGTGTACATCTCGGCCGAACAGGCCGACCCGTTGTCGCGCAACCTGCGGGGGGGGGTGGCCTACCGCATCCTGGACGGCAAGTACAGCCGGCTGACCGCGGCCTTCGATCTGACCAAGACCATCGTGGTGTTGAACAGGCCGTGGCGCCAGGAACTGGAGGAGGCGGTGCAGCACTGGGGCATGGAGTACTGGTACCTGGGCCCCGCCAACCTGGCGATGCGCTCGGGGTACGTCTACGACTTCGTGGGCAAGATCATCGGTCCCACCTTCGGGTTCGGCGTCGGCTACAAGTTCCTGGAGTTCGATTTCTCGATGGAACCGGGCGGCGACCTGCAGAAGTACAACCGGAAATTCTCGCTGTCAGCGAATTTCTAACATCATGAACCGCGCCCAAGCCAGGGAGATGACATCTTGGTAGCATCTTCAAGAAATACTTTATATGCAGTTTGTGTCCTCTTTGTCATCAGCGTATTAGGATACGCTGACGGCAATGAGCTGGTACGCCTGAAACAAACGTGGCGGACGGCGCGGCCGGTCTTCGAGAAACTGAAGAGCCAACCGCGCCGGTACCGGGACGCCGTCAGCTCGCGCAACATCCTCGGGCAGGTCCGCGCGGCCCGTCAGTTATCCGGCAGGGCCAAGGCTGCGTCGACCGATACGATCAGGGTGCTGGTGCTCAAGGTTCAGTTCGTCCCGGATGCGGACACCAACACCACCGGCGACGGCACGTTCGACTACGCCGGCAACGGCCAGCCGATCTACACCAACGGCGACCCCCACCAGGGGCATAACCTGGACTATGAGCCGCCGCACGACAGCCTCTACGTCCGCAACCAGATGCTGGCGCTGCGGAACTACTACTGGGCGGTCTCCAACGGCCGCCTCTGGATCGAGTACGAGCAGTGGCCCAAGGGCGACCGGGCGGCCTACGACCTGCCGCACCAGATGTCCTTCTATTCCGATTTCTACAACCAGCAGCAGAACTGGGGCGCCGGCATCTACACCCTGCTGCGCGACGCCGTGGCCGCGGCCGACGCCGATTCCTGCGCCTTCAGCTACTGGACCGGCGGCAGCAAGATCACCAAGGCGGTGATGCTGATCCACGCCGGGTCGGTGTGGCAGACCGACCCCTGGGGCGCGGATTTGCCGGCGGTGTTCATCGCGATGGACGAGTCCAGCCCGATCATCACCAGCGCCGGGGCCGACACCATCTACGAGGGCATCATCGACGCCGAGACCCAGAGCCAGGACGGCATGGTGCTGGGGTCGCAGGGCGAGATCGCCCACGAGTTCGGCCACCAGCTGGGCCTGCCGGACCTCTACGACGTGGAGTTCAACTCGGTGGGGCTGGGCGAGTGGGAGCTGATGTCGCACGGCTCGTGGAACCTCAACGCCTACGTGCCGCCGCACCTCTCGGCCTGGGCCAAGTACTACCTGGGCTGGGTCGACCCGGTCGAGCTGCGACCCGGCGACGACGTCCAGCAGGCGTTCAAGTGGGCGGCCAAGAACCCCGAGGCCGTCGTCAAGATCCCGCTCAACTCCCACGAGTACTACCTGGTGGAGAACCGGCGGGCCTGGTCCAACCCGAGCAACCAGGTCGATTACTCCGACTCGCTGGTCTACGGCCCGGGGTCCGATTCCAGCGGCGCCCGCGTCTGGCGCAACGGCGTGCTGGTGCGGGTGGACGACTACGACCTGTCGCTGCCGTTCGAGCTGAACGCCGGCGGGCTGCTGGTGTGGCACGTCGACGACAGCCTGATCGCGCAGCGCTGGTCCACCAACACGCTGGAGGTGGGGGAGGTCAAGGCCATCCACCTGCTGGAGGCCGACCATATCCAGGACCTGCAGCGCTGGGGCGGCTCACCGTACAGCACCTACGCCAGTCCCTACGACGCCTACTACGCCGGCAACAACGACCGGCTGGACGACGGCTCGGACCCGGCGACACTGGCCAACGACGGGTCGTCCTCGCACGTGTCGATTACCAATATCTCGGCCCCGGCCGAGAGCATGAGCGCCCGGGTGCGGGTGGGGTTATGGGACCTGGGCAGTCCGTTGTCGATGGCGTCCGCCGCGGATTGGAACAGCCCGAACTTCGCGCATCTCGGCGGCGATACGAGCGTCATCCTGATGCCGGACGTGAACGGTAAACTCTACGCCTGGACACAGCAACGCGACACGACGATCAGCCCGCCATCGAGCGGGTATTCCTGGCGCGGCCTGTATAACCGGGACACCATCGTGATCCTGCCAGGTTCCGACACGGTGACGATCCTTGGTGAATTCGCCAAGGTGCCTGGCAATATCTACTCCTCGCCCGCTGTCGGCGATGTCGACCGGGACTCCCAGCCGGAGGTGTTCATCGCCATCGCCTCGTCGCAGACCGAGGGTTCGGTATACGGGTTCAAGTTCGTTCCCCAAACAGTGCCGGATACGTCAGCGCAAGGCCACATCTACTCGGTGCGGCGGGCGACGCCATTGGCCGGGTGGCCGAAGGTCGTCGCTGGACCGATCTTCGGATCGGTGACGCTGGGCGACGTCGACGACGATGACACGCTGGAGGTGATCGTGGCCGGTGACGATCGCAAGCTCCATGTCTGGAAACATAATGGCGCGGAGCTCGATAGCTTCCCCAAGGACCTGACCATGGAGACGCGCTCCACCGCCGCGGTGGCCGACATCGACCCGGCCTATCCCGGCAACGAGATCGTCATCCTGTCCGGTGACAGCCGAGTGTTCGCGTTCCGCGGCAACGGGACCGCTGTGCCGGGGTTCCCGGCCCTGACGCCCTGGGTTGACTGGGTCAGCTCGTCGGTGGCGATCGCCGACGTCAACCGCGACGGGAACCTGGAGATCGTCGCTTGCAACAAGCAGGGGATCTACGTCTTGAACACCGGCGGCGGCGTGCTGCCCGGGTGGCCGGTCATGCATGACGAGATCGCGATCGCCTCGCCGGCCATCGGTGACATCGACGGTAACGGGTATCCCGACATCGTCGTCGCGATCGGGACGAAGTTGTATGCCTACAATTACAACGGCACGGTAATGACTGGATTCCCGGTCGTGATCTCGAAAAACGAGGCAGTGCAGTCCTCGCCGGTCCTTGCCGATATCGACGGTGATCTGAAACAGGATGTCATCATCGGGTCGCCGGATGGCAAAGTATATTGCATTATACAGGGTGGCAATGTCCAATCGGGATATCCGATCTCAGTGGGTGGCCCAGTAAAATCATCGCCCGGGTACGTTATGTACGATGGGATGTCCGGACGACGAGGGAACTACATCGCTGTTGGTTCCGATGACAGCAAATTGAACCTGTGGTGGTCGGGAGATCATTCTTTGCAAGCGTCCTGGCCGGGGTTTCACCGCGATGCGGCCCACAGCGGCGCCGACACCACACTGCGGTCCCCGCTCGCCGCCAACCGTTCCGGCGGACTGCTCCAGAACCTCTACGTCTATCCCAACCCCGCGCGGACCGCGCCGGTGCGCATCCGCTACTACCTGAACGCGGCGGCGCGGGTGGACTTCAAGGTGTTCAACGTCGCCGGCGACCTGGTGCGGGAGTTCTGGCAGGACGGCCAGGCCGCGGTGGACAACGAGTTCGTCTGGGACCTGGAGAACATCGCCACCGGGCTGTACTTCATCCGGGCGTCGGCGGCCGGGGCCGGCGGCTCCGGCTACAAACTGTGCAAAATCGCGGTGGTCAAATGAAGCGCTTCTCCGTACCGTTGACCCTGCTGCTGGTCGCGGCAGCCCTGGCGCAGGAGCCGGCGAAACCGGACAGTGTCCCGCCGTCCCCGGGGCCGGGACCAGGCGAGATCATCATCCGCGAGGCCGCGCCGCCGAAGCCGGCCGCGGTGGCCGACCCGGCCCCGGTCGCTGCCGCGCCGTCCCCGATCGCCGTAGAATCCCGCGACCGCAAGTCGATCAAGCGGGCGTTCTTCATGTCGCTGGTGGTGCCCGGCGCGGGGGAGTACTATGTCGGCGCCAAGCGGTATACCGCCGGTTTCCTGGCGGCCGAGGGGCTGATCTGGTCGTTCGCGCTGGTCTCCAAGTTCCAAGGCGACATGTGGCGGCGGGATTACCGCGGCTACGCGGCCCAGCGGGCCGACGCCAATCATTCCCGCGAGGACGACGATTACTACCGCGACGTCTACGAGTACCCCAACAGCGACTGGTACAACGAGGACCAGTGGCGCCAGGCCCGTGACCTCTACCCGGACGATTTGGCTGCCCAGGCCGCCTACGTGTCCGACAAGCTGTACGGCGAGGCCGACGCCTGGCGCTGGCGGACCGACGGCGACTGGAACAGGTACCGCGAGCTGCGGGTGCGCAGCCGCAATGCCCTGCAGCGGATCAGTTACGCCGCGGGCAGCGCGTTGCTCAACCACCTGTTGTCCGCGGTCAACGCCGCCCGGGTGGCCCGCCGCTACAACAAACGCCATGCCGCCACGGCCGGGACCGTCGGCTGGCGGCTGGACGTCGACCGCCGTCCCGACGGCGGTATCCGGGTCCAGGTGGCCGGCGAATTCTGAGGCCACGCCCGCAACCGATCCTCCGGGCGCTTGCCGCAAGCGACGGGGGATTTTTCATGTCCGGAGGATGCCGATGAAACACCGTTGGTTCCCGCTGGCGCTGGCGACGCTGTCCTGCGCGCCCGCCGCCTTGACCCCTCCGCGGCCGCCGGCGGCCCCGCCCCGGGGCGAGGTCAGCACCGTGGGCCGTTACGATCGCGCGATCGCCGCCGGTTCGCTGTGGGTTGACCGCACCGGGGCGGTGTACGTCACCGACCGGTCCCGCTGGCGGGTGCTGTCGTACGGTTGCACCGGGGATTCCTGCGTCCTGCGGTTCGAGCTGCCGCTGGACGCCCCCGGGATGTTCCTGGTGCCAGGGCACGATGGCGGCTGCTGCCTGGCGGACGGCATCGGACGGCGTCTGCTGTTTTACTCGAGCCAGGGGGAGCCGACCGGCGCCCTTGCCGTCGCCGGCAGCGCCGTCGACGCCGCGGCCATCGACGCGGCCGGGGAAGTCTTCGTGCTGGACGAAACGCTCCGCACGGTCGTGGTCTACGACCGCCGGGGCGATCTGCTGAGGCGGTTCCCGCTGACCGGCGGGGGACGGGATAACCCCACCGCACTGGCGGTCTCCCGGTCCGGCGGCCTGGTCGCGGTGACGGGTGAAGGGTCGGGAGGGACCGTGATCTACAGCGGATATGGCCGCAGGCTGGCCGTGCATCCCGGCGCGGCGCGCCAGCTGGCGTTCGACGCATCCGACCGCATCTGGTCGATCGACAAGTCCGGGAGGATCTCAATCCGGCAGGCGCTGCATCCGGAGCGGGGTTCGCAGTGGCCGGACAGCTCCGTCCGGTTCGCCGCCGGCGCCGTGATGGCCGTGGCGGCCACCGATGAGGCATGGGTCGCCGGCGGAGGCGCGATCCAGCGGTGCCGTTGAACCGGGGGGAACGGCTGGCGCTGCCGGCCCTCTGCGGGATCTGGCTGGCGGCGACCGGGCCGCTGGCGCTGGCGGGTCCGGCGGCAGACAGCATCATGGTCGCCGGCCGCGGCGAACGATCGGTGAGCCTGGGTCGGCGGCACCTGTTCGCGGGCACCGATTCGGTCTACCGCAAGGGCGTGTTGCTGGTCCGCGATGCCGATTACGCGATCGACTATCGCAGCGGCGAGATCTATTTCGCGGCCCCGTTGGGCGGGGGCGACACGGCGCTGGTCGTCGTGGCCGGCCTGACGGTCGACGTACCGGATTCCGTCCGGTACGCCCCGGACTCCGGCGAGGCCGGCGCCCCGCCGACGCCGGATACCCTGCCGCGCACCGCCGCGAGCGCGACCGGGGCCGGATCCGCCGGTGACGCGCCGACCACCGGGACGGCGCTGCGGTACGGCGGCAACAAGTCGTTTTCCATCATGGCCGGTTCGGGCCGCGACCTGTCGCTGGACCAGGCGCTCAACCTCAGCGCGTCCGGCCGGATCTCGCCCGGGCTGGAGATCAACGCCCACCTGTCCGATCAGAACCTGCCCCTGACTGAAACCGGGACCACGACTGAACTGAGCCAGCTTGAACGGATGTTCATCCAGGCCCGCGCCGACCGCTGGACGGCGACCCTGGGCGACATTGCGGTGTCGTCCCCGGCGCTGTCGCTGCTCCGGTTGGAGCGCTTGGTGGAGGGAGCCCAGGCCGATATCAGGACCGACGGCGCCGCCGCGAGCGCGGCCTACGCCATCGCCAAGGGACGGCACCGCACGGTGCGGATCGACGGACAGGAGGGCCGCCAGGGCCCCTACCGGCTGACCGCGGACGACGGGACGGCCGACGTCCGGCTGCTGGCCAACAGCCAGAAGGTATGGCTCGACGGCGGGCTGTTGCAGCCGGGCGCGGGCGGGGACTATCTGATCGATTATGACCGGGCCGAGCTGACCTTCACCCCCCGCCGGCCGATCGGCAGGGACTCGCGGATCGTCGTCCAGTACCAGTACCTGTCGGACGGGTACCGGCGCGGCTTGACCTATGCCGACGGCGAGCTGCGTCTGGGGCAGCGGGCCGGTATCCGGGCGGCGTTCTTCCAGGAATCGGACGACCCCGGCCGTGCGGCGGGCGAGGCCCTCAGCGACAGCCAGCGCGCGGCCCTGGCCCGGGCCGGCGCCGACACCATGCTGCTGTGGGTCGACGGCGGAACGCAAGTCGAGCCGGGGACTGGGTCATATGTCCGCAGCGACTCGATCTACCTGCGCGACACCACCGGCATCGGCAACTACGCCGTGACGTTCACGCCGGTGGGAGCGGGGCGGGGCGATTACGAGTACGATCCATCGATCGGCGGGTTCCGCTACGTCGGAACGAACCTGGGTGGCTACCTGGCGCGCCGGCGGCTGGTCAGCCCCCAGTCATCCCGGGTCGCCGGCCTGCGCGGCGAGGTCCGGTGGAACGGCGGCAGCGCCGGCGTCGAGGGCAGCCTGTCGCAGTTCGACCGCAACACGCTCTCGTCGATCGACGGCGGATCGAACGGCGGCCGGGCCGGTTCCGCCCGGTTCGAATGGAAACGCGACTCCCTGGACTGGGGCGGGTTTGAACTGCGGTCCCACGCGACCTCGATCGGCAGTTCCTATCGCAATCCCGACCGGGAACTGCCGCCGGATTTCGAGGCCCGGTGGGGCCTCCACGGCTGGTCGGGCATCGAGAATCCCGATCCGCTGTCGCCGCACCGCGCGCAGGAGTGGGAGGGAGGCTACATCCTGCCGGTCGCGGCGTCGCTGGGAGGCGGTTGGGGCCGCCTCGATTTCCCCGGCGGACCGTGGGCCCGGAAATACCTGGCCAGATCGGCCGTAACGGTCCCGGCCGGACCCCGGCTGTCGTATGAGTACCGGCGGCACCTGGTGGGCGGGAGCTGGTCGGGTCTGGATCCGGTCCAGGGGCGACGGGACCTGCATCTGCTGGCATCGCAATGGCGGCTGGGACCGTGGGGGCTGGACGCCGGGTTCGCCGGCAACACCGATCAGCTCGATGCGGGAGCGGGCGGCGTCACGGGGTCGAGGTACCGCGAGGGCTCGGCCGGATGGCTGCTGGCAGGCGAGCGGATCAACATCAGCCAGCAACTCCGGCGCCGCGACGACGACCGCCGGGACTCGACCGCCGGATCATGGAGCGGGACGTCCTACACCAGCACCGTCACCAGCCGGGCGGAGCTGTCGCACCCGGGACAGCTGGCGATCACGGTCGACCACACCTACCGCGCGGTGCGGTTCCGGCCCGGTTCCGTCGGCAGCGACCGGCACACCCACCTGGCGTCCCTCCATGCCGACCATGCCCGGCCGGACGGCCAGGTGCGGGCGACGGTCGACTACAGCCTCAGCAATGCCGCGGTCACCGCCAGGGAGGAGCTGTACCTCAGGGTGCCGGACCACACCGGGGAGTACAGCCTTGATCCGGTCACCGGCGGTTATTATCCGGACACGACCGGCGACTACCGGCGGATCGTGCGCGATCAGGACAGCTCCCAGCTGGCCGCCGAGAATTCGGCCCGGGCCTACGTCAGCCTGACGCCGTCGCGTGCCGCGGGATGGTGGCGGGGCTTGCGGATCGACCTGCTGGGCGCCGCCGCGATCAGCGCTCCGCGCCGGATCGATGCGGGCCAGCTGGTCTTCACCCCGTCCCGGTTGTGGTCGACCGGCAACCTGCGATCCGACCTCGATCTCAGCGGCGACGCCACCTACTCGTCGCCCGCCGGCTGGAACCTCCGCGCCCGGCTGCGGTGGCGGCGCAATGACGACAACCGCTACGCCGGACGCCATGCCACCAGCCGCGGCACCGAGCGCCGGGCAGAAGTTTTCCTGCCGCTGCCGCGGTCGGTGCGGGCCGCGGCATTCGCCGAATACGGCACGACGGCGGTCGGCACCCGCGAGGGGGTGCTGGAAAACGGCTCCGACGTCATCCGCGCCGGCGGCGATGCCGGGATGCCGGCTGGCCGGGACCTGGAGACGGCGCTGAAAGGGGAGTTTGCCCGGGAACGGCTGTCGCGGACCGCCTTCGACCTGCTGGCACCGGCGGTGATGTACCGCAGCATGTCGGCGAGCCCGTACCTCACGAGGCACCTCGGTTTGTCCGGACGGCTGCGGGTCGAGGCCGGCGTGGCGCACCGCTGGTGCGACCGCGACCGGTCGCAGATCCCGATGGAGTTCTCGTACACCAGGCCCCTGGGGACGACCACGACATGGTCGGCGCAGTTCGACTACCGCATCGGCTCCGCGCTGACCTCGTCGGGGGGGTATGACGGCCGCAAGGAACCCGACGCGGCGCCGGTCCACACCGTGCGGTTCGAGCTGCGGGCGTATTTCTGATGCGTCAGTTGCTGCTGTACGTCCTGTTGACCGCGCTGCCGGCGGTACCGCCGGCACT
Organism: Candidatus Edwardsiibacteriota bacterium; assembly: GCA_025453955.1. GTDB lineage: Bacteria > Edwardsbacteria > AC1 > AC1 > EtOH8 > UBA2255. The sequence goes on along the minus strand of JALOPJ010000015.1, from coordinate 23,902 downwards.
CGCCGCCGGCACCGCGGTCGAGCCGGCGCACGCCGTCGCCGCACCGCGGGGTGACGGCACCGCAGCAGCGCGCACGGCTGCGGCGCGGCTGCGCGACGCGGGCTACCTCGACGCCGTGATGCGCGGCACCGCGACGGCCGATTCCGGCCGGCGGTACCGGACGGACCGGCCGTCCTTCCGGGGGAACGCCATGGTCGCGGGCCGGTTCCTGGAGGACCGGCTGGCGTTGCGGCCCGGCGGCTTCTTCGACCAGCGGTTGCTGGTGGACGACCTGCGCCGCCTGGCCCGGGCCTATGCCGAGGAGGGGTTCCCCCACGCGACGGTCAGGCTGGACGGCCTGCGCACGGCAGGCGACACCGTCCGCTACGGGTACGAGATCACCGAGGGGCCGCTGGTCACGGTCGCCGGCATCGAGTTCGTCGGCAGATCGGTCACGACGGACGCCACGGCCCGCCGGCTGGCAGCGCTGAGGATCGGCCGGCGCTTCGACGCCCGCGAGATCGACCGGACCATCGGACTGCTGGTGCGGTCGGGGCTGTTCAGCACGGTCGAGTTGGCCGCGGTGCGGAAAACGGCCGAACCCGGGCGGGAGCAGGTGGTGTTCGCGGTGCGCGAGCCCAGGTACAACAGCCTGTTCGGGGGCGTCGGGTACACCCAGGGCGCCGGGCAGTCGGGCTGGCTGGCCGGCGCGTTCGACCTGGAGCTGCGCAACATCTCGGGGACGGCCCGGCAGCTGTCGCTCCACTGGCAGCGGCCGCGACGTTTCACCTCGTCGCTGCGGGCGTCGTACCGAGAGCCGTGGCTGGCTGGTTCCCCGGTCGGCGCGACGGCAGCGCTCCGCCACAGCATCGAGGACTCGTCCTACGTGCAGACGGCCGTCCAGGTGTTGTGCGAGCTGCCCGCCGGCGACCGGCTGACGGTCGGCATCGGCGCGTCGGCCGAGCGGACGGTCCCCGGCCCCCAGCTGACGGTGCGGCGCAGCCTGCACTACGGCAGCCTGTGGCAGGTGCGGGGCGACCATCGCGACCCGCGGCGCGGCCTGACCGGCTGGCGCTGGCGCCTGCAGCTGGGCTACGGCCGCAAGCGGGTGTACGACCCGTCCCTGCAGTTCACCCTCAGCCGCGCCGAGCTCGACCTGCGGTGGACGCGGGCGACGGCCGCCTCCCAGCGGCTCGATCTGGCCGGGCACGCCCGGGCGTTGTCCAGCAGCGAGCATCCCGTGCCGCGGCCCGACCAGTACCAGCTGGGCGGCGCCGCGTCGGTGCGGGGCTATCTCGAACAGCAGTTCGCGGCCAGCCAGGCGGGATGGATCAACGCCGAGTACCGGCTGGCCGTCGCCAGCGGGCTGGAGGTCTACCCGTTCGGCGACTGCGGCTATCTGCGCGACCGCGACCGCGGCCTCGACCGGCTGGCACCGGGCTACGGCGTCGGCCTGCGGCTGGACACCCGGCTGGGCAGGCTCCAGGTCGATTACGGCCTGGGCCGGGGCGACCGGCCGGCCGACGGCAAGCTGCACCTGATGATGCGGGGTGAATTTTGATTGTCGTGGCTCCCGCCGCTGTGATATAATCACGGGATGCCGCCATCCCCCGGCTGGGTCCGGGCCGGCCGGCACGGCCCCAACGCCCCGCAACGGAGCAGACGATGATGATCAAGAGCATGACGGGATACGGAAGGTCGGAGCAGCACCGGGACGGCCGGACGCTGTCCGCGGAGGTGCGGACGGTCAACCACCGTTTCGCGGAGTACAGCGTGCGGCTGCCCGGCGAGCTGGCCCCGCTGGAAGGCCGGGTCCGGGAACTGCTGCAGCAGCGGGTACCGCGCGGCGCGGTGGTGCTGACCGTGGGCGGCGGCGGCGAGGCCGGGACCCGGCCGGTGATCGACCGCGAGCAGGTGGCCCGCTACCTGGCCCAGCTGCGGGACCTCAAGCGGGAGCACGGCCTGAAGGGGGGCGTCGACCTGCGGACGCTGGTGGCCCTGCCGGGCGTCGTCGCCGGCGGCGCGGCGGCGGACGACCCCGGGGAGCGCTGGGACCTGCTGGCCGCGGCCGTGGCCGCCGCGCTGGACCGCCTCGACGAGATGCGCCGCCGCGAGGGCCGGGCGCTGCAGCGCGACCTGGCCGGCCGGGTGCGGCGGCTGGGACGGCTGATCGGGCGGATCCAGTCGCTGGCCCGGCGCCGCCCGGCCGAGCGCCGCCGACGGCTGCAGGCCCGGGTCCGCGAGATCGCCGGCGGGCTGGCGCTGGACCCCGCCCGGCTGGCCCAGGAGGTGGCGCTGTTCGCCGAGCGCGCCGACATCACCGAGGAACTGGTGCGGCTGCGCAGCCACTGCGCGGCCTTCGCCGCCTACCTCGCCGGCAAGCAGCCGGTCGGCCGGCGGCTGGACTTCCTGCTGCAGGAGATGAACCGCGAGGCCAACACCATCGGGTCCAAGGCCGGCGCCGCCGGGATCGCGCAGCTGGTGGTCGAGCTCAAGGAGCAGCTCGAGAAGATGCGGGAACAGGCGCAGAATGTCGAGTGACGGGGTTGATTTTCCCGGCCGAATGTCGTATGATTACGCCGCACTGAAAGACGGGACGCACTGACGAATGGAATTGAACGCCCTCAGCACCATCCAGATCGACGCGCTCAAGGAGGTGTCGAACATCGGCGCCGGCCACGCGGCCACCGCCCTGTCCGACATGACCGGGCAGAAGGTGCTGATCAACATCCCGGTGATCACCATCGACGAGCTGTCGGCCATCTTCGGCAAGACCGGCGGCCCGGACCAGCGGGTGGTGGGCGTGCTGATCGACCTGGTGGGCGACATCCGCGGCCGGACGCTGATGCTGTTCGCCGAGGCGGAGGCCTACAAGTTCTGCGAGTCCCTGCTGCGGCGGGGTCCGGGCACGGTCACGGCGCTCTCCGACATCGAGCGCTCGGCCCTCAACGAGACCTCCAACATCCTGACCTGCGCCTACATGAACGCCCTGGGCGACCTGCTGGGCGTGATGGTGGTGCCGTCGACCCCGCGGCTGCTGTTCGACACGTCGGCCGCCGTGCTGCAGGCGGTGTCGGCGGGCGGCTCCGGCGGCGGGGTGGTGGTGTCGATCAAGAACGAGTTCACCTTCATCGACAACAGCATCAAGCTGATGGGGTACTTCCTGCTGCTGCCGGACCACGCGTCGCTGCAGGCGATGTTCCGGGCCATGCACATCGACTGACCGGTGCAAAAGGGTTGAAACGGGGACCTTTTTTTGGTACAATTACTCCCTTGAACCCGGCGCAGAGGAGACCAGCCATGTGGCGATGCCTGCCCGTCCTGATCGGCCTGGTGGCGCTGTCCGGGTGCGGACCGCGCCGGGAGGGGCCCAGCCCTGCGGCGCAGGGCGAGCAGCCGTCCCGCCCGGCCGAAGCGCTGGTCAAGTACAACAAACTGGCCGTGCGCCTGCAGCCCCGGGAGGTCAAGGACCCCAAGAACTACCTGACCACCGTCAACCGCGGCGAGAAGGTGGTGGTGCTGGAGCAGGACTCGGCCTGGACCAAGGTCCGGCTCTCCGACGACAAGGAAGGCTACATCCCCTCGAGATACCTGGTGCCGGCCGACGTCAACTATGCGGTGATGCTGATCGGCGAGCTGCTGGTCTACCAGCGGCCCGATCCCAGCAGTCCGCGGCTGGCGGCCGACACCGCCATGGCCAGGCAGGGGCTCCTGCTCTGGGTCACCAAGCAGAAGGACGGGTTCGCCGAGTGCCAGTTCCCCAACGGCAAGTCGGGCTGGATCGCCAGCGGCGAGCTGACCACCGACTCGACCGAGGTCGCCGCCGCCCGGCTGCTGGAACAGGCCAGGGCCATGGTGGCCGAAAACAAGATGGACGAGGCGGCCGCGTTCTACCTCAAGATCGCCGAGCGGTACGGCCAGTCCAGGGTCGCCGCGGTGGCGGCCGATGAATCCGGGATCAGCGCCAGGACCGAATGAGCGCCGGGCGCCCGGCCGGAGTGCCGACGGGACATATTAATAGACACGTGGGGCTGTAGCTCAGTTGGTAGAGCGGTACGTTCGCATCGTACAGGCCAGCGGTTCGAATCCGCTCAGCTCCACCAGACCGACTCGGAGGGGGATCGGGACAGACGATGAGCATCCTGTTTTTCCGCCGGTGAATGAATTCCGCCAACAGCGAGGCCCGGGGAGCGCTGCGGCGGATTCGTTTTTGTAACGCCTCAACGAAACGATCAAGGAGAACGACATGGCGCGGAATATCTACAATTTCTCGGCGGGTCCGGGGATGCTGCCGGAGGCGGTGCTGAAGCAGGCCGCGGCGGAGATGCTGGACTACCAGGGGTCGGGGATGTCGGTGATGGAGATGAGCCACCGCTCCAAGGTCTACCAGTCGATCATCGACGGCGCGGAGAAGGCCATCCGGGACCTGATGGGCGTCCCGGCCAACTACAAGGTGCTGTTCCTGCAGGGCGGGGCCTCCACCCAGTTCGCGATGGTGCCGCTCAACTTCATGGTCAAGTCCAGCAAGGCGGACTACCTCAACACCGGCGAGTGGTCGACCAAGGCCATCAAGGAGGCCCAGCGCTACGGCGACGTCAAGGTGGTGGCCAGCTCCGAGGACCAGGTGTTCAGCTACCTGCCCGAGATCAAGCCGGCCGAGTTCCGGCCCGACGCCGACTACGTCCACATCACCAGCAACAACACCATCTTCGGCACCTCGTGGAAGAGCATGCCCGACACCAAGGGCGTGCCGCTGGTCTGCGACATGTCGTCGGACATCCTGTCCAAGCCGGTCGACGTCACCCAGTTCGCGCTGATCTACGCCGGCGCCCAGAAGAACATGGGCCCGGCCGGCGTCACGGTGGTGATCATCCGCGACGACATGATCGAGCGCTGCCGGCCCGAGACACCGACCATGCTGAAGTACAAGACCCACGCCGACAACGGCTCGATGTTCAACACCCCGCCCTGCTACGCGGTCTACATCGTCAAGCTGGTGTGCGAGCACGTGCTGGCGATGGGCGGCATCCCGGCGATGCACAAGCTCAACGAGCAGAAGGCGGCCCTGCTGTACGACGCGCTCCGTACGCCGTCGGAGGAGCTGGACAAGAAGTTCCTGGCCGAGGCCGCCAAGGAGGGCCTGGTGACGCTCTCCGGCCACCGCAAGACCGGCGGGATGCGGGCCAGCATCTACAACGCCATGCCGCTGGAGGGCGTGCAGAAGCTGGTGGCGTTCATCAAGAAGTTCGAGCAGGCGAATCCCTAGCATTTTCCCAATCCCTCTCCGGGCAACCCCCGGAGGGGGATTCTGTACGCCGATACGCTGCGCATCAAACGAAAGAGGTGACCATGGCTAGAAAAGTTCTGCTGGCGACCGAGAAGCCGTTCGCCAAGGTGGCGGTGGACGGCATCGCCAGGATCTTCGCCGACGCGAAGTACGACCTGGTCAAGCTGGAGAAGTACACCGACAAGGCCGACCTGCTGAAGGCGGTGGCCGACGCCGACGCCATGATCATCCGCTCGGACAAGGCCGACGCGGCGGTGATCGAGGCCGGCACCAACCTCAAGGTGATCGTCCGCGCCGGCGCGGGCTACGACAACATCGACCTGGCGGCGGCCACGGCCAAGGGCGTCTGCGCCATGAACACGCCGGGCCAGAACTCCAACGCCGTGGCCGAGCTGGCCGTGGGCATGATGGTCTTTTTGGCCCGCAACAAGTTCACCGAGGGCAACGGCTCCGAGTTGCGCGGCAAGAAGGTGGGCATCCACGCCTACGGCAACGTCGGCAGGCTGGTGGCCGGCATCGCCAAGGGCTTCGGCATGACGGTCTGCGCCTTCGATCCGTTCGTGGACAAGGCCAAGATGGAAGCCGAGGGAGTCACGGTATTCGACAAGATCGAGGACCTCTATTCCCAGTGCGACTACGTGTCGCTGCACATCCCGGCCAACGACAAGACCAAGAAGTCGATCAACTACGACCTGCTCTCCAAGATGAAGAAGGGGGCCGCCCTGATCAACACCGCCCGCAAGGAGGTGATCGACGAGGAGGGCCTGAAGAAGGCCATGGCCGAGCGGGAGGACCTCAAGTACGCCACCGACATCGCGCCGGACTGCCACGCCGAGATCGCCGAGAAGCTGGGTAACCGCTACCACGCCACCAAGAAGAAGATGGGGGCCGAGACCTCGGAGGCCAACATCAACGCCGGGCTGGCCGCGGCCAACCAGATCGTGAAGTTCCTGGAGAAGGGCGACCGAACGTTCCAGGTGAACAAGTAAACAGCACGTGATCCCAGGAAGGCCCCTTCCCGGAGGGAGGGGCCTTTGTTTATCGGGACGCCAGCGGCCTGCCGCGTCATCCCGGGCAGGGCCCCGTCCCCGAAATTGCGATAAAAAGCATTGAAAAACAGCCGGGAATTTCATACAATAACACATTCCGCAGGAACGCATTCAGAGAAAGGATCCAAGCATGTGGCGTCGGCTGTCGACCCTGTTCAAGGGTTTCATGAGCCTGTTCATCTCGGGCATCGAACGGGAGAACCCGCGCGCCCTGATCGAGGCCGAGAAGGAGAACCTGCGCAGCCAGATCTCGCGCTTCAACGACAACCTGGCGACGCACGCCGGGTTCGTGGAGCGCCTGATGCGGCAGATCAAGAACCTGGAGCAGCAGGAGAAGGAGCTGACCGCCCGCATCGCGGCCAACATCAAGGTGGCCAACCGGGCCGTGGCCGGCCAGCTGGCCATGCAGCTCCAGACCGTCAAGGCCCAGCTGGAGGAGAACCGCCTGCAGCTGGTGGCGGCCGAGGAAACCTACAAGAAGCTGCTCAAGACCCGCGACGTGGCGGTGCAGGAGGCCCAGGCCAAGATCGAGAAGCTGAAGCGGCTGATCTCGGAGACCGAGATGCTGGAGGCCCAGGCCGAGCTGCAGGAGATGGCCAAGGGCATGATCGGCGAGATCGGCGGCGGCGGCGACACCCTCAACCGGGTCGAGGAGTACCTTAACGAGCGGCGCGACAAGGCCGCGGGCCGGGCCCGGGTGGCCGCGTCCAGCATCGACACCAAGGAGGTCGAGCTGAAGGAGGCCGAGCAATCGGCGCTGGCCGAGCAGGCCCTGCAGGAGTTCGAGTCGGCCTACGGCTTCAAGACTCCGGCGGCCGAGGGCCAGGCGGCGCCCCCGCCCCAGAAGGAGCTGGGCCCCCAGGGCGGCTGACCCCGGCCCCGCATCGCCCAGCGGTCATGAACAACTGAAACAGCGAGGTACGAGCGATGGCAGATCCCACCCAGAAGGTCGGCCCGACCTTCCTCGGCAAGCTGGTCGGCATCATCTTCATCGTCGCCTGCGTGGCGGCGGCCGGCTGGCTGTTCCGCAACACCCTGTTCCCCAGGGCCGGCACGCGGGGCGTCGACCTGGCCAAGTTCCAGTCGGAGAACGGGGCCGAGGCCGTGGACCCCAAGGGCATCACCACGGTCAGCGAGTACAAGTACGTGCCGTCCGAGAAGCTGCCGCCGGTCAAGGGCACCAGCAGCTACAAGTGGGACAAGGGCCAGAAGGTGGTCCAGTTCCCGATCAACGTCTGGATCGGATGGCTGCCGATCGTGGCCGCCAACCACGGCTTCGCCCCCAACGAGCAGAGCGTCTTCTTCCGCAAGTACGGGTTCAAGGTCAACCTCAAGCTGATCGACGACCCGGTCACCGCCCGCGACGCCTTCGCCTCGGGCGAGAGCCACATCCTGTGGGGCACGCTGGACATGATGGTGCTGTTCGCGCCCGAGCTGATGAAGGACTCGCGCACCGCGCCCCGCATCTACCAGCAGATCGACTGGTCCAACGGCGGCGATGGCATCGTGGTCCGCAGCAAGATCAAGAGCGTGGCCGACCTGCGGGGCCGCACCGTGGTCTACGCCCAGAACAGCCCCTCCCAGTACTTCATCAACAACCTGCTGATCAACGCCGGGATCCAGCCGGGCGAGGTGAAGCACAAGTACACCGCCACCGCCTTCGAGGCCGCGGCCGCCTTCGTGGCCGACCCCGCCATCGACGCCTGCGTGTCCTGGGCCCCGGACATCTACACCATCCCGGAGAAGGTCAAGAACACCAGGATCCTGACCACCACCGCCGACGCCAACAAGCTGATCGCCGACGTCTGGGCCGCCCGGGCCGACTTCGCCAAGGACCACCCCGAGGTGATCGAGGGCCTGGTGGCGGGGATCTTCGAGGGCATGCGCGACCTCAAGGACGAGAAGGCCAAGGCCCAGGCCTTCCAGTGGATGGCCGAGGGCTACGGCATGAGCGTGGACGAGGTCAAGGGCATGGCCCTCGACGCCCACTCCACCAACTTCGCCGAGAACAAGGAGTTCTTCCTCAACGCCAACGCCCCGGCCAATTTCGAGCGCACCTGGAAGAACATCACCTTCGTCTACAAGGAGCTGGGCCTGCTGGCCACGCCGGCGCGGTTCGACGAGGTGATGGACTTCTCGGTGATCCGCGCGCTCGACGCCAAGGGCCAGTTCGCGGACATGAAGAACGAGTACGTCACCGTGTTCGCCCCGACGTCCTACCAGAAGCTGTCGGCCGAGAAGCCGATCCTCACCCAGACCATCCGCATCAACTTCTATCCCAACTCGGCCAACATCTTCGAGCCGCAGCACGACGAGTTCGGCACCGCCGTCCCCAACACCCGCTACGACCCCTCCGCCGACGCCACCCTGGAGAAGGTGGGGCGCCTGTCGGGCCAGTACGAGCGGGCGGTGATCGCCATCGTCGGCCACACCGACAACTCGATGAAGGGCAAGATCCCGCGCGACGCGGTCCACGAGCTGTCGCTGGACCGCGCCAACGCGGTGAAGCAGGCCCTGGTCAAGAAGTACAAGTTCGACCCCAACAAGTTCGCGGTCGACGGCAAGGCCTGGGACGAGCCGGCCGATCCCGCCGCGCCCTACAACCAGGCGCTCAACCGCCGGGTCGAGATCTCGGTCTATCCCCCCGAGCAATAGCCGCGGCACGATGGACCTGATCGGGCGGATGATCGACCTGCTGCGACCGCGGCCGGACCGGCGGCCCGGGCCAGCGGACGCCGAGCCGGTGCCGGCCCGCTGCGAAAAGCCTGCGCCGTCCGCGAGGCCCAGGGCGTTCCAGGGCTGGCTGCGGATCCGCGAATCGCTGTCGCTGCCGCTGCGGGCCGCGCTGGGAGCGGTGCCGGTGGCGCTGCTGCTGCTGCTGTGGACGCTGCTGACCGACGGCGCGGCCGAGGCCCGCGTGATCTCGCCGCTGATCCTGCCGTCGCCCCTGGAGGTGGTGACCGCGTTCCGCAGCCTGTGGTTCGACGCCGAGCTGTCCCGCAGCGTGGTGGCCAGCACCGGGCGGGTGGTGGTCGGCTTCCTGATCGGCCTGGCCGTTGCCTTCCCGCTCAGCATGCTGATGGGCTCGTTCACCAAGGTCAAGGCCCTGTTCGAGCCCAGCGCGGTGTTCCTGTCCTACCTGCCGATCCCGGCCCTGGTGCCGCTGACCATGAGCATCTTCGGCATCGGGGAGACCCAGAAGGCGATGTTCCTGGCCCTGGCCTTCCTGATCTACCTGCTGCCGCTGTTCGTCAAGGCGGTGGAGGAGGTGGACAACGTCTACCTGCAGACCGCCTACACCATGGGCGCCGACCGCCGGCGGGTGGTGGCCAAGGTGCTGCTGCCGATGGCCCTGCCCCAGATCGTCCACGCCATGCGGCTGGGCTTCGGGGTGGGCTGGACCTACATCATCCTGGCCGAGATGGTGGCCGCCGAGCGGGGGCTGGGGCAGATCATCATCATCGCCCAGCGCCGCGGCCCGCGCGAGCACATCTACCTGGTGCTGGTGGTGATCGTGCTGATCGCCTACCTCACCGACAAGCTGTGGGCGCGCCTCCACCGGGCGCTGTTCCCGTACCTGGGGACCAGATGAGCGAGCAGCGCGGCCATCCGCCGGTGATCGAGTTCCGCGACGTCGCCAAGGTGTTCAACCCGGGGACGCCCCGCGCCTTCACGGCGCTCGAGCACCTCAGCTTCCTGATCGACGACCTGCCGGAGAAGGGCGAGTTCCGCGCCATCCTGGGGCCGTCCGGCTGCGGCAAGTCGACCGCGCTCAACCTGCTGTCCGGCTTCCAGGAGGTGTTCCCGCCCACGTCCGGAGAGGTCCGGGTGCGGGGCTGCCCGGTGTGCGGCCCCGGCATCGACCGCGGCATGGTGTTCCAGAAGTACAGCTCGTTCCCGATGTACACGGTGTTCGGGAACGTCAAGTTCGGGCTGGAGCTCAACCGCGGCACGCTGGGGTACGACCAGCGGCGGATCGACTCCCTGGCCATGGAATGGATCGAGCGGGTCGGCCTGGGCGGCCACCAGCACAAGTACCCCCACCAGCTCTCCGGCGGCCAGCAGCAGCGGGTGGCGCTGGCCCGCACCCTGGTGCTCAGGCCCCGGATCATCCTGATGGACGAGCCGTTCTCGGCCCTGGACGAGCCCACCCGGCTGGAGATGCAGCGGCTGCTGGTCGACCTGTGGGGCGAGGTCCAGGCCACGGTGCTGATCGTCACCCACTCGATCACCGAGGCGGTGTACATCGGCGACCGGGTGTGGATCTTCTCCCGGGCGCCGGGCAGGATCGCCAGGGAATTCAGCGACCTGCCGGTGCCGCAGCCGGGCGTCCATCCGCTGGAGATCCAGCGCACCGCAGAGTTCCTGGAGCGGGTGGAGGAGGTGTCCGAGGCCTTCCGCCAGGTGGAGCGCGGGGAAGAGCGCTGAGAACCGCGTGCGAGACCATTGTCGCGATTCCGTATCAATAAGGAACCATGAACGGTATGAACATTTCATGCATTCCCGGCTTCCTTTTTAGAAATCAGTCCATCACTGCACCATGGCTAACAGCGCGCTGAATTTCATCGATTACGTCCGGGCCGCGTTCCGCTGGCGGGTGCGCGTGCCGGGACTGGGCCACCTGCCGCTCAACATCCTGGCGGTGGCCGGCTTCGCCATCCTGGGCTTCGGCAACCCGGCGTTCTGGCTGCTGGGGCTGGCCGGCGAGGTCGCCTACCTGTTATGGCTGGCCGGCAGCGAGCGGTTCCAGAAGCTGGTGCAGGGCACGCAGATCCTGCGGCAGCGGGCGCTGTGGCAGGCCAGGCAGGACAACATCTACGCCAACCTGGACGGCACGTCGCAGGGCCGCTACCGGCGGCTGCTGCAGGACTGCGCGCTGATACTGAAGAACACCGAGACCCTTGCGGTCAAGCCGGGCAGCGAGGACCTCAGGTCCGGCGGCCTCAACCAGCTGATCTGGCTGTTCCTGAAGCTGCTGTATTCCAAGATCAAGATCAGGGACATCACCGAGCAGGTCAGCCGCGGCGAGCTGGAGGCCGACATCGCGAAGCTCTCGGCCAAGCTGTCCAGGGAGAGCGAGAATACCGCGATCTTCCGCTCGCTGCAGGGCACGCTGGAGATCGAGAAGAAGCGGCTGGAGAACCTGGTCAAGGCCGACGACAGCCTTACGGTGATCGACGCCGAGCTGGACCGGATCGAGAAGCAGGTGACGCTGCTGCGGGAGGAGGCCTCGATCGCCAGCGACCCGGACACGGTGTCGGTGCGGCTGGACGGCGTGATGCAGTCGCTGCAGGGCACCAACAAGTGGATCGCCGAGCACAACGAGCTGTTCGGCGGCCTGGACGAGAGCGAGATGCCCCGGAACCTGCTGGAGGCGTCGCTCAAACAGCGGGAGGGATGATCGTCCTGGCCCGGATACCGTCGTTTTTATCAGGAAACCATCAAGGACAGGGTTTGTCACTCATGTGGTTTCTGAGTCCCGTTTTGTCTTGTAAAAAAGAATCTGTGTGAATCCGTGAAATCCGTGGATGAAGATCGGATCCCAGACTTCGCCCGAGTAAAAAGGACCATGAATAGATGGAAAAGACCGAGCTGACCGCATGGGCGCAGGAGATGCGCCAGGTCTTCCGGGCGGAGACCGTCAGCCAGTTCGTGCTGTTCGGCAACATCAACGACCTGGTGCCGGTCCCGGGCCCGGACGGGACGATGTTCCTGCCGCTGGAGGAATACCTGTCGCAGGTGCTGTTCGAGCCGTTCGACGTGGTGATCGGCTTCGACCGGGGCCGGGGTTTCCAGCTCCTCAAGGGCGGGGAGCACTTCTTCAGCTACCTCCGGACCTTCGACAAGTTCCACGGCACCAGCTTCGCGGCCGGCGGCGGCGCCGACGGCGCGAAGTCGCTGGACGCGCCCGGGATGCTGCCGCGCCAGCCGGCCCAGGCGCTGGAGCTGATCGACCGCTTCATCAACCAGGTGGTGGCGCGGCGCCGGAACGCGAAGCTGCCCGGCCCGGACTCGGTGGCCGTGGTGCTGGATTACGCCAACTTCATCGTGCCGCGGGGCGAGTCGTTGTACCTCGCCGGCGACATCGGCGCCAACCTGATCCGCATCCTCAACTGGGCCGAGGACCCGGCCATCACCGGCGCCAACGTGGTGACCTGCCTGCTGGCCGAGAACCTGCTGGACCTCAACGAGCAGGTCGTCAACAGCTCCTACAGTGCCAAGGTCCGCATCCCGCTGCCGGACCAGGGCGGGATCGCCCAGTTCGTGGCGGCCCTCGCCGCCGGGGAGCCCGAGTTCGCCAGGCTGGCCGAGGTCGACATCGCGGCGCTGTCGGCCAAGCTGGTGGGCCTGAGCCGGGTGGCGGTCAAGAACATCGTGCTGCGGGCGCTGCGCAACGGAGAGCGGATCACCCAGAAGTACCTGGGCCGGCTGCGCAAGGAGAACATCGAGAAGGAGGCGTTGGGCCGGCTGGAGTTCATCGAGAGCAAGCGCACCCTGGACGACGTGGCCGGGCACGCCGAGGCCAAGCAGTGGCTGCGCCAGGACGCCCAGCTGATCCGGCGCAACGTCGTCAACGCCCTGCCGATGGGCTACCTGTTCACCGGCCGCATCGGCACCGGCAAGACCTACCTGGTGCAGTGCTTCGCCGGCGAGTGCGGCGTGCCCTTCGTGGAGATGAAGAACTTCCGCGAGAAGTGGGTGGGCGCCACCGAGGGCAACCTGGAGAAGATCTTCTCGATCCTGCACGCCCTGGGCCAGGTGGTGGTGTTCGTGGACGAGGCCGACCAGGCCACGGGCAGGCGGGGCGGGGGCGACGGCGACTCCGGGCTGTCGGGCAGGATCTACGGCATGCTGGCCCGCGAGATGGCCGAGACCGCCAACCGCGGCAAGATCATCTGGATCTTCGCCACCAGCCGGCCGGACCTGCTGGAGGTCGACCTCAAGCGGCAGGGACGGCTCGACGTCCACATCCCGCTGTTCCCGCCGGTCGGCGAGACCGACAAGCAGGAGCTGTTCCTGGCGATGGCCAAAAAGCTCGGGCTCGACCTGGCGCCCGCGGACCTGCCCACGCTGTCGTTCGCCCAGCCGGTGAGCGGCAATGAGCTGGAGGGGCTGCTGGTCAGGGCCATCCGCCAGTACGAGCTGCAGCCGGAGACCGGCAGGAAGCCGTTGCCGGAGGTGCTGCGCCAGGTCGCGCAGGAGTTCCGGCCGTCGGCCCATACCGGCCGGTTGGATCTGATGGACCTGCTGGCGGTGAAGGAGTGCACGGACCAGCGGTTCCTGCCGGAACGGTTCGCCATGCTCGATCCGGCGGAGGTCGACCGTAGGATCGCCGGATTATCGGCATCGTCCTAGCAGCGTGCGTTGCCGCCGCCAACGGACTCTTCGGGCGCCAGGGCGCTGCGGCGGAACCCCCTCCCGGCCGGAGGGGGTTTCCCTGGCATTTTATCGACGACTGTCATATTTTTCGGCTCATCCCCATCGGGAAGCGGCCGTGACGCATGGGTGCGTGCTCGCCGCGCCGGGGACGGTGCGGCGCTGGCCTGCGTCTCCGGGCATGGTGCGCATCCGGTATGCCGACTGGTCGCCATCGATAACAGCGAGGTCGCAGCTGTGAGCGCATATAGGGTCAGCGATCAGCGTTCCACGGCAAGTATGGTCACTGACCCCAGAGGAGTACGGGATCCTGATTAGTCAAAATAAAGCATCGGTTTAATTATAGCTACTAACAAAAGGAGCAGCAATGGCTATTGTATTCCCGTTCCACGGGGTCAGGCCGCCGAAGAAACTGGTAAGGGAGATCGCCGCGCCGCCGTACGACGTGGTGTCCAGCGACGAGGCCCGGGCCATCGCCAAGGGAAAGGCCAAGAACTACCTGCACATCAGCCGTCCCGAGATCGACCTGCCGGCCGGCACCGACGAGCACGACGCGGCGGTCTATGCGATGGGCAAGCGCAATTACGAGAACTTCAAGACCATCGGTTGGCTGGTGCGGGATAGCCGGCCGTGCTTCTACATCTACAAGCAGGTGATGGGAACGCACGCCCAGACCGGGCTGGTGGCCGTGGCCTCGGCCCAGGATTACGACCGGGACGTGATCAAGAAGCACGAGCACACCCGGCCCGACAAGGAGGACGACCGCACCCGCCACATCTCGACGATCAACGCCAACACCGAGCCGGTGTTCTTCACCTACCCGCACAGGCCGGCCATCGACCGGATCATCGCGGCCCGGACCAGGAAGGCGCCGGAGTACAAGTTCCGGTCGGACGACGGCGTCCGGCACACGCTGTGGGTGGTGGACGACCCGGCGGTGGTCCGGTCGCTGGTCAGGGAGTTCGGCAAGCTCCGGCACCTCTACGTGGCCGACGGGCACCACCGCTCGGCCGCGGCCTGGCGGCTGTGGAAGGAACGGAAGAAGTCGAACCCGCGCCACAACGGCACCGAGGAGTACAACTTCTTCCTGACCGTGATCTTCCCGGACGACCAGATGAACATCATGGCCTACAACCGGGTGGTCAAGGACCTGGCCGGCCTGACCAGGGACCAGTTCCTGAAGATCGTCGCCGACCGCTTCACGGTCAAGGAGAAGGGGCCGCAGCAGCCCGGCGGCAACAGGAAATTCTCGATGTACCTCGACGGGACGTGGTACCTGCTGGCGGCCAAGCCCGGCAGCTACGACGCCGGGGACGCGGTGAAGAGCCTGGACGCCTCGATCCTGCAGGACAACCTGCTGCGGCCGGTGCTGGGGATCGAGGACCCGCGCACCGACAAGCGGATCGGCTTCGTGGGCGGCATCCGCGGGACCAAGGAGCTGATGCGGCTGGTCGATGCCAGGAAATACGCCGTGGCCTTCTCGCTGCACCCGGTGACCATCAAGCAGTTGATCTCGGTGGCCGACTCCGGCAAGGTGATGCCGCCCAAGTCGACCTGGTTCGAGCCCAAGCTCAAGAGCGGCCTGTTCGTCCACGAGTACGACTGAGGCACATCGGGCCGTATCCCCGAGGCGCGAGAATAGGCGAGGTCATCTGACCTCGCCTATCGTGCTTTCGAAGAGTCGCGATCAGTCCGCGGGATAGCGGGCGAACACGCTGCAGGGCAGGCAGCGGCCGCCGCCGTCCTCCCGCAGCTGCAGCTCCCCGCACTCGACCCGGTCGCTGGGCAGGATCTCCGCCAGCATGTTCCGCAGCACGGTCGCCGAATAGCCCATGGCGTAGCCGTTGACCAGGAAGAACAGCGGCCGGTCGGCCAGCAGGTCCCGGCACGACCGCAGCAGGCGCGGCACATCGTCCTCGAACTTGAACACCCTGCCCTGGGGATCGCGGCCGAAGGCCGGCGGGTCCATGATCACCGCGTCGTAGCGTGCGCCGCGGGCCTGCTCGCGCTTGACGAATTTCTGGCAATCGTCCAGGATCCAGCGCACCGGCGCACCGCTTAATCCTGAAAGCTGCTGGTTGCGGTTGGCCCAGGTCAGCGCCGGCTTGGAGGCGTCGACGTGGCAGACCTTGGCGCCGGCCGCGGCGGCCGCCAGCGTGGCGGCGCCGGTGTAGCCGAACAGATTCAGCACCGATGGCTGCTCCTGCGAGCCCTTGATCAAGCCCGCGAACCAGTCCCAATTGGCCGCCTGCTCCGGAAAGATCCCGGTATGCTTGAACGGCGTCAGCTGCAATTCGCAGCGCAGGTCGCGGAATCCGAACCGCCAGTCGCGGGGCGGGGGGGCGCGCACGATCCAGTTCCTGGCGCCCTGGTGCGCGGTCTTCTGGAACACGGCCTGGGCCCGGCGCCAGTCGGACTCCGGCCGGCGCGGCTCCCACACCGCGTTGGGATCGGGCCGCGACAGCACGTACCCGGACCAGGACTCCAGCTTGAGCCCGCGGCCCGAATCCAGCAGCCGGTAGTCGGTGATATCGGAGGGGACGAGCGTCTTCATGGTGCAACTATACTACAAAACGGCGCCGCCGTCAACCGGCCCGGCCGATCCCGTTGACAAACCCGCGCCGTTCGGCTATCATATACCGATGCGCCGCGCGATCGTGATACTGCTGATGCTGCCGCTGGCGCCGCTGGCGGCCCAGGACCTGGGCTTCGCCCCGACCGGCGTGCGGTGGCGTCGGCTGGCGACGCCCCATTTCACCGTGCTGTTCGGAGACGGCCAGGACAGCGTCGCCCAGCTCGTCGCCGACAAGGCGGAGGTCGCGCATCGGCGGCTGGTGCCGTTCCTGAAATGGCGGCCCGACCGGCCGACCACCGTGGTCGTCACCGACCACAACGACGAGGCCAACGCGCTGGCGACGACGCTGCCCCATCCCATTATCGCCCTGCGGCTCAACCCGCCGGCGGGCTGCCCCGGCAACTATGGGGACTGGCTGGATGAGGTGCTGCTCCACGAGTATGCGCACATCCTGCAGCTGGGCATGCTCGACGGTTTCCCGGCGGGCCTGGCCGCGGTGTTCGGCAGGCTGTACCTGCCCAACGCCGTCCAGCCGCTGCACCTGATCGAGGGCCTGGCGGTGCACGCCGAGACGGAAATCACACCATTCGGCCGCAACCGCGGCGCCTACTACGACGGCGTGCTGCGGACGTTCGCGGCCGCGGGCCGCTGGCTGCCGCTCGACCGGGCCGCGGTGTTCTCGCCCCACTGGCCGGCCGATGCGCCCTACCTGTTCGGCGGGAAGTTCCACCAGTACCTCGGCCGGCGCTACGGATGGGGCGCGATCGCGCGCTACCAGCGCCGGCACAGCCGGCTGGCGGTGCCGTTCCTGCACAACTGGGTCGCCCGGGACGTGTACGGCCGGTCGTTCCCGCAGCTGTGGCGGCAATGGCAGGAGCAGGCGCTGGCGGATTACCGGCGGCAGGCCGACTCGATCCGGGGGGTGCCGTGGCCGGCGGCGGAACGGCTGACGGCGACGGGATTCGAGAAATCGCAGCTGGCTGCGTCGCGCGACGGCCGCTGGCTGGCGTGGATCGGGAGCAGCGGCGACGAGTTCCCGGCGCTGAAGCTGCGCGATGGACGGAGCGGCGAGGTGCGGACCCTGCGGGAGGGCATCTTCGCCGGCGCCATATCCTTCTCGCCCGACGGCACGCGGATCGCGGCGGGGAGGCGGGAGTACACGGCGGACGGCTCGTATCGCAGCGACCTGTACCAGGTCGCGGTGCCCTCCGGGCGGATGCGGCGGCTGACCCGCGGCCTGCGGGCCCACGACCCGGCCTGGTCGCCGGATGGCTGCGCGATCCTGTTCGTGGCCGACCGGCTGGGGGCCAACGCGCTGGCCAGATACGATGTCGCGTCGGCGGCCGTCACGCTGCTGACGCCCTACGACGCCGGAGCGCGCTACAGCCACCCGGCATGGTCGCCCGACGGCGCGACCGTGGCGGTGTCGGTCTGGTGCGATGGCGGGTACCACGACGTCTACCTGTGCGACGCGGCGACGGGGGCGTTCCGGCCGCTGACCGTCGACCGGGCCCAGGACCTGGCGCCGGCCTGGTCGGCGGATGGCCGGTCGCTGTACTTCGCCTCGGACCGCACCGGGGTCTGGAACGTGTTCCGGCACGATGTCGACGCCGGGGCGCTTCACCAGGTGACCAACTCTGTGGGCGGGGCGCTGGCGCCGGCCCCCTGCGACGGCGTGGTGCGTTTCCTCGACCTGTCGGCCGGAGGCTGGGACGTGGCCGCTGTCGGCGGCGGACCGGAGGACGTCGCCGTCGCCGCGCCGTTCGTCGACACGCTGCCGGACGAGGTCCCCGATACGATACGGGAACGGTATCCCGTGTCCGCCTACCGTCCGCTGGCCTCGCTGGCGCCGTACTTCTGGCTGCCGGCGGTGTTCGCCGATGAGCGCAGGGGAGCGCTGGGGATCATGTGCATGGGATCGGACGCCCTGACGCAGATCAACTATTCGGCGTCGGCCGGGTACAGCGGGTCCACGGAGCGGCCATCGTACTCGCTGGCGGTCAGCGACGCCCGCTGGCCGGTGACCCTGGCGCTGTCGCTCTCGGACATGGCGAACGCGCGCAGCGTCCGGTCAGGCAATATCGCGATCGGGACGTACTGGGAACGGGAGCAGACGCAGGAATTGGGCGCATCGTACACCCTGCGGAGGACGTGGTGCTCGGTGACACCCGCGGTCGCCTACCGCCACCAGCGCTCGAGCGCGCTCGTCTGGGAGGTGCCGGAACGGTACCGGCAGTATCGTCCCGACCCTTGGACCGGCCACCTGTCCCGGCTGGCCGTCTCCTGCTCGTACGGGGACGCTCGCCGATACGGCTTCTCGATCAGCCCGGAGCACGGCCGCCAGCTGTACGCCCAGGCGGAGTTCTACCGCGGCTGGCTGGGCAGCGATCTCGACCAGACCGCGGCCTGGGCCCGCTGGCGCGAGTACCTGCCGACGCCGTTCCGGCACCACGTGCTGATGCTGGACGGCAGGATCGGGACCTGGCGGGCAGGGCGGATCGGGCATTTCGACGACTATCCCGCCTTCGAGCTGCGAGGTTTCGCGGACGACGGTTTCAGCACCCTGTCGCACCTGGCCTGCGTCACCGTGGAGTACCGCTTCCCACTGGTGCGCATCGAACGGGGCGTCTCGACCTGGCCGATCTACCTCAAGGTGCTGCACGGGGCCCTGTTCGCCGAGACGGGGATCCCGCATCTGGCCGGCCGGCCGCTGTCGTTCGATGACCCCCACCGCAGCGCCGGCGCAGAACTGCGCAGCGACTGGATCTTCAGTTACGCGGTGCCGGCCCGCCTGATGCTGGGTTATGCCGTGACGCTCGTCGAACCGTCGTCCCAGCAGGTGTACCTGTCCTTCGGGCTCGACCTATGATCGCCCAGAGCCGCATCGCGGCGTTCCGCCTCGCGCTGTGCTGCTGCCTGCTCGGTGGCGCCCTGTCCGCGGCCTCCGGCCCGGACGTCGGCTTTGCCGGGAACCGGTTCCGCACCGAACGCCAGCTGCGCAAGGTCATGCGCCTGCAGTGGCCGGGCGGGCGGTTCGACCGGGACACGCTGCTGGCGGGACTGGCCAGGATCGAGGAGTTCTACCGCCGGCAGGGATTCCCCGACTATTCGGCCGCGCACCGGCTCCGCACCGACACCACGCAGGCCGTCGTCGCGGTGGACGTGACGATCGCCGAAGGGGGGCGGTACCTGGTTTCGGCGGTCGAGTTCGCCGGCAACACCCGGCTGGCGGACACGACGCTGGGGCGGGCGGTGCGGACCCGGCCCGGCGGGCCCTACGATCCGGCGGCGCTGGGCCAGGACGACTTCGAGCTGATGCTGCTCTACGCCGACTATGGCATGATCTACGCCGAGACCGGACACCATGCCGAGATCGGCGGGGACCGGTCGGTCCGCGTGACGTTCCAGATCAGGGAGGGCGATCCGGTGCGGATCGGACGGATCGCTGTCGAGGGCAACCGCACGGTCGGGAACACGGCGGTGCTGCGGGAACTGACCGTCAGCGGCGGCGACCTGTTCAGCAATCGAGAGCTGGAGAAGAGCCGCGCCCAGCTGATGGCCACGGACCTGTTCCGCCAGGTCGAGATCGAGCCCGGCTCCCTGCAGCCGGACGGCAGGCTGATCGACCTGTCGGTGCGGGTGCGCGAGCGGCCGCGCCGGCGTTTCGAGACGGGGTTCGGCTACGGCAGCGGCGATGCCTTCCGCGTCACCACCCGCTGGGCGGACCGCAACCTGGACGGCAGCGGCGGTTCCGCCGACCTCTCGGGCCAGGTCGCATTCCAGCTGTGGTCCCGGGTCAAGCTGGTGCGGGGGCTGGCCCAGGCCGGGATGCGGCTGCCGTGGACGCTGGGGCAACGTTGGCCGCTGCAGGCCCGGGCGTACTACGACGATATCCGGCCGGCCTACACCGATTACCGGCTCCAGACCGTGGGCGGCCTGGTGCGTTCGGACCGCTCGTTGGGCCGGTATCTCTCGCTGGCGACGACCTGGCGGCAGGAGTGGCTGAAGCTGTCGCCCGGGTGGTCCGGGCAGGAGCGCACCGCCGACACCATGGGGTACCGCGGGCACCGCGCGGTCGCCGTGCTGGCGGGCTACGAGCGGACGCTCGATCCGGTCAATCCGGTGCGGGGCCTGCGGGGCGAGCTGGAGACCGAGTACTCCGGCGGCCTGCTGGGCGGGATCGACACCTACCAGCGCCTCAACCTCACCGCGACCATGATGGCCGGCTCGGCGGCGCGCCCGGCGGCGCTGGCGGCCCGGGTGCGGCTGGGGATCATCGGCGACTGGTCGCGGCGCCACGCCGTGCCGGTCTACCAGAAATACGTGCTGGGAGGGCCCACCTCGCTGCGGGGATTCGCGCTGGGACGGGTGGGCCCGGTCGACGCCGCCGGGTACCCGCTGGGCGGCGACAAGATGGCGATGGTCAACCTGGAGTTCCGGCTGCGGGTCCACCGCAACTGGCGGCTGGTGCTGTTCGGGGACGCCGGATTCGTCAGCAACGGCAGTTTCGGCGCGGTCTCGCTCGGCCAGGCGGTCGGCAGCCCCGGGTGGGGGGCGCGGTACCTGCTGCCGTTCGGCGCGGCCCGCCTCGACCTGGCCGCGCCCTGGTCGCGGGCGGACCATCTCCGCGACTGGCGGGTGGTGGTGGCCTGGGGCGAGGCGTTCTGACAACGCTTGACAGGCGCCCGGCCGGTAGCGTATAATTACCATTCACCGCAGATTCAGCTGGAAAGGGGCCCCTGTGTCGCACCAAGTCAGCAAGCAAACGCTCAAGCACGACGAGTTCTCCGAAACCCTGATCGGCGCCGCCGGTTTCCTGAAGCGGCACGCCACCGAGGCCGCGGCCGTCGCGGTCGCGCTGCTGATCGTCACCATCGGCGCGGCCCTGATCGGCCAGAGCCGGGCCAAGAGCGAACGGGAGGCCAGCGTGCTCCTGTCGTCGGTCAACGGGGCGCTGTACAGCGGGCAGTTCGACCAGGCGGAGCAGGGCTTCGCCGAGATCATCAAGCGCTACGGTTCGTCCTCGGCGGCCAGGGAGGCGCTGGTCAACCTGGGCAACCTGAAGTACCGGCAGGGCAAGTTCGACGAGGCCCGGCAGCACTACCAGCGCTGCGTCAAGGCCGGGACGTCCAACACGCTGGTGTTGTACGCCGCCGTCAGCGGGTTGGCCTCCTGCGACGAGCAGAAGGGCGATTTCGCCGCGGCCGGCGAGGGGTACGCGGCATTCGCCCGCACGCACCCCAAGGAGCAGTTCCTGGCCTCCGAGGCCCTGCTGGCGGCCGGCCGCTGCTTCGGGGCCGCGCAGCTGCCCGACAAGGCCCGCGCGGCCTACCGGACGGTGATCGACGGCTACGCCCAGACGGCGGCGGCGCAGCAGGCCAAGGCCCAGCTGGCGATGCTGCCCCCGTCATGACCGCAGCGACCGGCCAGGCCGCATGAACCGGCTGAACGTCGCCATCCTCTGGCACATGCACCAGCCCTGTTATCGGGTCCCCGATAACAGGGCTTTTCGCCTGCCGTGGGTGCGGCTGCACGCGCTCAAGGACTACGCCGACATGCCCCGGCTGGCGACGGCGCACCCCGGGCCCGGCCGACGGCCTGACCGAGGCCCAGCGCTGCCTGGTGCTGCGGGACTTCTTCATGGCCAACTGGCGGACCATGATCGAGCCGCACCAGCGCTACCGGGAGCTGCTGCAGAAACGGGGGTTCAACTTCCGCGACGCCGACCTGCCGGCCATCGCGCGGCGGTTCAGCGCCGCCGACTTGCGCGACCTGCAGGTGTGGTTCAACCTCTGCTGGACCGACCCCTCCCACGTCGCCGCGCGGCCGGCGCTGCGGGGGCTGGTCGGGCAGGGCCGGGGGTTCTCGGAGGAGGACAAGGCGGCGCTGCTGGAGCAGCAGGCGGAGATCGTCCGCTCGGTGGTCCCGGCCTACCGCGAGGCCCAGCGCGCCGGCCTGATCGAGGTGTCGGCCACGCCCTACTATCATCCGATCCTGCCGCTGCTGTGCGATTCGGACGAGGCGCGGCGCTGCATGCCCGGCGCGCCGCTGCCGGAGCGGTTCGCCTATCCCGGCGACGCCCGGGCCCAGGTCGAGCGGGGGCTGGACCGGGTGGGGGAGCTGATGGGGCAGCGGCCCGCCGGCATCTGGCCGTCGGAGGGCAGCGTCAGCGAGGCGACGGTGGCGCTGCTGGCCGGGGCCGGCGTCAGCTGGCTGGCCACCGACGACGCCATCCTGCAGCACAGCCTGGACGGCGGCTCGCGGCCGGACGAGTCGCTGCGCTACCGGCCCCACCGGCTGGGCGGCGACGGGCAGCCGGCCATCTTCTTCCGGGACCACCAGCTGTCCGACCTGATCGGCTTCACCTACGCGGAGTGGGAGCCGGGGGCGGCGGCCCGCGACCTGGTCGGCCGGCTGGAGGCGGCCGCCGGCCGGTTGGGCGCCCAGGCCGGGCGGCACGTCGTGCCCATCATCCTGGACGGCGAGAACTGCTGGGAGTTCTACCGCAACGACGGCAACGACTTCCTGGACGCGCTCTACCGCGGGCTGGCGGACAGCGCCCGGCTGAAGGCGTGCACCTTCAGCGAGTACCTGGAGCGGGAACACGAGGAGGGCTCGCTTTTGCGGCTCTACCCCGGCTCCTGGATCAACGGCGACTTCGGCATCTGGATCGGCCGCGACGAGGACAACCGGGCCTGGGAGCTGCTGCTGGCGGCCCGCCGGGAGATCGAGCGGCGGGAGGACGGGCTGGACCCCGCGCTGCTGGCCGAGGTGCGGGACGAGCTGTACGCGGCCGAGGGCAGCGACTGGTGCTGGTGGTACGGCGGCAACTTCTCGTCGGAGAACCTGGAGGACTTCGACTTCCTGTTCCGGTCGCACCTGCAGAAGATCTACCGGCTGCTGGGGCTGGAGGTGCCGCAGGCGCTGCACCGGCCCATCGCCCAGACCAGCCCGGTGGAGCAGCTGGTGCAGGAGCCGGTCGACCTGATCGCCCCGGCCATCGACGGCAGGGTGACCAGCTTCTACGAGTGGACGGGCGCGGGCGTCTACAACGTCTGGAACGAGGGCGGCACCATGCACCGCAGCCAGAGCCTGCTGCGCTCGGTGCTGTTCGGGTACGACCGCCACCGGCTGTACCTGCGGCTGGACGGCAGCGACCACCTGCTGGACCCGGCGACGCTGCCGGACCTCTCCGTGGTGATCGACGTCCGCGCCCCGGCGGCGCGCACCGTCGAGGTCCCGGTGGACGGCCGGCCCCGGCCCGACGGCGCGCTGGCCGCCTTCGTCGACGTGATCGAGGTGGCGGTGCCGTTCGGCCTGGTCGACGGCGGGATGGAGGGGCCGATCGAGTTCTACCTCTCGCTGAAGAGCGGCGGCAACGAGCTGGAGCGGCACCCGGTGCGGCACCCCATCAGCCTGGTGAAACCGGACCAGTTCTTCAAGGCGAAGAACTGGCAGGCGTGAGTACGATCGCAGGAGGAGCACGGGCATGAAACGCGTCGAGATCAAGCGGTTCGATCCGCTCAACCTGGGCAAGGTGATGGTCTACATGATGATCATCCCGTCGGCGTTGTGCGCCCTGGTGGGGTTCGTCATGATACCGGTCGGATTGTTGGTCGGCAAGGGCGAGGTGGC
>JALOPJ010000014.1 GCA_025453955.1 Candidatus Edwardsiibacteriota bacterium | reverse complement strand
GCTGATCACGCCGATCGCCATGGACAAGGGGCTGCGCTTCGCCATCCGCGAGGGCGGCCGCACCGTGGGCTCCGGCACCGTCACCGAGATCATCGAGTAAACCTCAGATGTTAGCGGTTGGTTGTTCGCAGTCCGCGGACCGGCAGCCAACAGCCAGCAACCAATAGCAATTCCGTATCGAGAACGAGACAATGGCAGTGCAAAATATCCGGATCCAGCTCAAGGCCTACGACCACTCGGTGCTGGACAAGTCGGTGAGCGAGATCGTCAACACGGTGAAGCGGACCGGGGCCAAGATCTCGGGGCCGATCCCCCTGCCCACCAAGCGGACGGTCTACACGGTCAACCGCTCCACCCACGTCGACAAGAAGTCGCGCGAGCAGTTCGAGCGCCGCATCCACAAGCGGCTGATCGACATCTTCGAGTCGTCGCCCCACACCATCGACGCCCTGACCAAGCTGGAGCTGCCGGCCGGCGTGGACATCGAGATCAAGACCGGCCTGTGACCCCGCGCCGCCGCCGCCGGATCGCGCGGCGTTGACCGCACTACCAGAGACAGGATAGAGGGACAATGAACGGACTGATCGCAAAGAAGATCGGGATGACCACGTACTTCGCCGAGGGCAACAAGGCCTACCCGGTGACGGTGCTGGAGGCCGGCCCCTGCGTGGTGACCCAAGTCAAGTCGGCGGCCGGCGACGGCTACGCCGCGGTGCAGCTGGGCTTCGGCGCCAAGAAGGAGAAGTCCTGCACCAAGGCCATCAAGGGCCACTGCGCCAAGGCCAAGGCCTCGCCCCAGGCGGTGCTGCGGGAGTTCAAGGTGGCCGACCCCGCCGCCTTCCAGCCGGGCCAGGTGATCAAGAGCGACATCTTCGCGGCCGGCGACATGGTCAAGGTCACCGGCAGCATGAAGGGCCGGGGCAATGCCGGCGTGGTCAAGCGCCACGGCTTCCACGGCGGACCGGGCAGCCACGGCCAGACCGACCGGCTGCGGCACCCCGGCACCAACGGCGCCGGCTCCACCCCCGGCCGCGTCTACAAGGGCCGCCGGATGG
The DNA here is from genome assembly GCA_025453955.1 of Candidatus Edwardsiibacteriota bacterium. Lineage (GTDB taxonomy): Bacteria > Edwardsbacteria > AC1 > AC1 > EtOH8 > UBA2255. The sequence continues at coordinate 21,244 of JALOPJ010000014.1, read as the reverse complement.
CGGGCCACATGGGCGCCTCCACCGTCACCACCCGCAACCTCAAGGTGGTGCTGGTCGACGCCGACAAGAACCTGCTCCTGGTCCGGGGCGCCGTGCCCGGCGCCGCCGACGGGATCGTGATAATCCAGAAGGTGTAAGATGGCAGCGTTATCAGCCACCCTGTACAGCCCGGCCGGCCAGAAGGCCGGCACCGTGGACCTGCCCGGCGAACTGTTCGGCGGCCGCTCGGACCAGCAGCTGCTGTACCTGGCCGTCAAGGAGTACCTCGACAACCAGCGCCAGGGCACGGCCAGCACCAAGGGCGCCAACGAGGTGTCGGGCGGCGGCAAGAAGCCGTTCCAGCAGAAGGGCACCGGCCGCGCCCGCCGCGGCAGCAACCGCTCGTCGCTGATGGTGGGCGGCTACGTGGCCCACGGCCCGCATCCCCGCGACCATTCCTGGGACCTGCCGCGCGGCATGCGGCGCCAGTCGGTGAAGGCCGCCCTGGCCGACGCGGCCAAGCACGGCAAGGTGGCGGTGATCGAGTCGATCGCCGCCGACGGCAAGACCAAGGCCATGGCCGCCCTGCTGCGGGCCATCGACGCCGCCGGCCAGCGGGTGCTGTGCCTCGACGCCGCGCCCCCGGCCGCGCTGGTCCGCTCCTGCCGCAACATCCCCGGCCTGGCGGTGAAGGCCGCCCGGGAGACCAACGCCTACGACCTGCTGCTGGCCGGCCGGGTGATCGTCACCAAGGCCGGGCTGCAGGCGCTGAAGGAGACGATCGGCTGATGAAAGACTACAAAAGCGTCATCAAGCGGCCGCTGATCACCGAGAAGCTGACCGGCCAGCGCGAGACCCTCAACCGCTACGGCTTCGAGGTCGACAAGCGGGCCAACAAGCACGACATCAAGCGGGCCATCGAGGCGGCCTTCAAGGTCAAGGTGATCGACGTGGCGACCATCAACGTCCGCGGCAAGGTCAAGCGCTACGGCCGCACCCAGGGCCCGCGGCCCGACTGGAAGAAGGCCATCGTCACCGTGGCCAAGGACCAGAAGATCGAGGTGATCGAGGGCGTCTGACGGCCGCGCCGTCGGTGACGGCGTCGCCGATCCAGGATTTTCGAGTTAAGATTTGGAATTGAGGAGACGGGACACATGGGCATCAAGTCGTATAAACCGGTCACGCCGGGCCTGCGGCACCGCACCGGGTACACCTTCGAGGAGCTGACCAAGGGCGCCACGCCGCGCAAGTCGCTGCTGCGGGCCAAGCGCTCCAGCGGCGGCCGCAGCAACGTCGGGCAGATCTCGGCCCGGCATATCGGCGGCGGGCACCGCCAGGCCTACCGCCTGATCGATTTCAAGCGGGACAAGCACGGCATCCCGGCCACGGTGACCGCCATCCAGTACGACCCCAACCGCTCCTGCCGCATCGCCCTGCTCAAGTACCGGGACGGCGAATGGCGCTACATCCTGGCGCCGCTGGGCGTCAAGGTCGGCGACGTGCTGAGCTCGGGCACCGGCTCGGAGATCAAGTCCGGCAACTGCCTGCCGCTGGCCGAGATCCCGCTGGGCACCATGGTGCACAACGTGGAGCTGGTGCGGGGCAAGGGCGGCCAGATGGCGCGCAGCGCCGGCACCCAGGTCCAGCTGATGGCCAAGGAGGCCGATTTCGCCCACCTGCGGCTGCCCTCGGGCGAGGTGCGGATGGTGCGGCTGGCCTGCCGGGCCACGATCGGCCAGGTCGGCAACACCGAGCACGAGGGCATCTCGATCGGCAAGGCCGGCCGCAACCGCTGGAAGGGGAAGCGGCCCTACAGCCGCGGCGTGGTCAAGAACCCCCACGACCATCCGATGGGCGGCGGCGAGGGCAAGTCGTCGGGCGGCCGGCACCCCTGCTCGCCCACCGGCGTGCTCGCCAAGGGCAAGAAGACCCGCAACCGGCGGAAACTGTCCAGCAAATTCATCCTCAAGAGGAGGAAGTAATGTCCCGTTCCCTGAAGAAGGGCCCCTTCATCGACCCGGCCCTGCAGAAGAAGGTCGGCGCCATGACCGCCGCCCGCGAGCGCAAGGTGATCAAGACCTGGGCCCGGCGCTCGATGATCCCGCCGGAGTTCGTCGGCACCACCATCGCCGTGCACAACGGCAAGAACTTCATCCCGGTGTACATCACCGAGAACATGGTGGGTCACAAGCTGGGCGAGTTCGCCCCCACCCGCACCTTCCGCAAGCACGGCGCGGTGGGCAAGGAAGAGGACAAGAAGAAGAAGACCGAGACGGTCACCGCCCCCGGCGCGGCGGCCGCGGCCCCGGCCGCCGCGGCCCCGGCCGCCGACGCGGCCAAGAAGGCGTAAGGAGCGCGCAGCACGATGGAAGCGATCGCCAGACAGAAATTCATCCGGGTGACCCCCCGCAAGATGCGGGCGGTGGCCGACCTGGTGCGGGGCAAGGACTGCAACCAGGCCATCGCCATCCTGCGGTTCACCCCCAAGGCCGCCAGCCCCTACCTGTTGAAGGCCGTCAAGGCCGCGGTGGCCTCGGCGGTGGAGAAGGCCGGCAAGGCCAAACTCGATCCCGACGCCCTGCGGGTGGCCGAGGTCCGGGTGGACGTGGGCGTGATCATGAAGCGGATGATGCCCCGGGGCCGGGGCCGCGCCGACCGTCGCCTGCACCGCACCAGCCACCTGACCGTCAGAGTTTCGGACCAGTCAAAATAGAGCACACGGAGGTTCCACTTGGGCCAGAAGACACATCCCGTCGGCATGCGGCTGGGGATCATCAAGTCCTGGGATTCCCGCTGGTTCGCCAAGAAGGATTTCGCCGACCTGCTGGAGGAGGACCAGCGGATCCGCCGCTACATCCGGCAGAAGCTGCAGGCCGCCAGCGTCTCCAAGATCGAGATCGAGCGCACCCCCAAGCGGGTGACGGTCACCATCCACACCTCGCGGCCGGGCATCGTGATCGGCAAGAAGGGCGGCGAGATCGAGAAGCTGAAGGCCGAGATCCAGCTGCTGACCGGCCAGAAGGAAGTGCACCTCAACATCGCCGAGGTCAAGGTGCCGGAACTGGACGCCCAGCTGGTGGCCGACGCCATCGCCCGGCAGCTGGAGCAGCGGATCTCGTTCCGCCGCGCCATGAAGAAGTCGGTGCAGTCGACGCTGCGGATGGGGGCCCTGGGCATCAAGATCATGTGCGGCGGCCGGCTGGGCGGCGCCGAGATCGCCCGGGTGGAGTCCTACCGCGAGGGCCGGGTGCCGATGCAGACCCTGCGCGCCGACATCGACTACGCCACCTCGACCTCGCACACCACCTTCGGCTGCATCGGGGTCAAGGTCTGGATCTTCAAGGGCGAGGTGCTGAACCGGCCGGGCGCCGCGGCCCCGGCGGCCCGGTCCTGACCCGGAACGACGACTGACGACTGAGAGGAACGCACCATGTTGATGCCAAAGCGGGTAAAGCACCGCAAACAGTTCCGGGGACGGCGCTGCGGCCTGGCCACCCGGGGCCAGTACGTGTCGTTCGGCGACTACGGGCTGCAGGCCCTGCAGGCCTGCTGGATCACCGACCGCCAGATCGAGGCGGCGCGCGTGGCCATGACGCGGTTCATCAAGCGGGGCGGCAAGGTCTGGATCCGGATCTTCCCCGACAAGCCGGTGACCAAGAAGCCGGCCGAGACCAGGATGGGCAAGGGCAAGGGCGCGCCGGAGCACTGGGTGGCGGTGATCAAGCCGGGCCGGGTGCTGTTCGAGATCGGCGGCATCGCCGCCAAGGAGTCGCGCGAGGCGATGGAGCTGGCCTCCCACAAGCTGCCCATCAAAACCCAGATCATCGAGCGCGAGCGGCCGGTCCGCGTCGCCTAGCGAGGAGAGCAGATGTCCACCAAGAAGATCACCACCAAGGAGCTGCGCGAGCTGTCCCGGACCGAGGTGGAGCAGAAGCTGAAGCAGGAACAGGAGTCCCTGTTCAACCTGCGGCTGCGCCACAGCGCCCAGCAGGCCCCCAGCCCCATCCAGCTGCGGCTGACGCGGCGCGCGGTCGCGCGCATCAAGACCGTCCTGGCCGAGGACGCATCGGGCGCCCGCAAGCTGGCATCCGGCGCCGCCGCCAAGAAGTAAGGAACGACGACGATGGAAGCACGAAATCTCCGCAAGACCAAGACCGGCATCGTCACCAGCGCCAAGATGGCCAAGACCATCGTGGTGTCGGTGGAGCGCAAGGTCAAGCACCCGCTGTACAGCCGGGTGGTGAAACGCTACTCCAAATTCTACGCCCACGACGAGCAGGCCCGGGCCAAGGTGGGGGACATCGTCAGGATCGCCGAGACCCGGCCGCTGTCCAAGCTCAAGCGCTGGCGGCTGGTGGGCGTGATCACGCCGGCCAAGTAGGCGGCCGGGCGCAGCCCGGGCGCGACCGACAACCGACCAAACAGGAAATAGGGGCACCATGTTACAGCAGTACAGCCGGCTGACGGTGGCCGACAACACCGGCGCCAAGAAGGCGATGGTGATCCAGGTGATGGGCGGCAGCCTGCACCGCTACGGCTCGATCGGCGACATCATCAAGATCACGGTCAAGGACGCCCTGCCGGGCGGCACCGTCAAGAAGGGCGAGATGGCCAAGGCCGTGATCGTCCGCACCCGCAAGGAGGTGCGCCGCAAGGACGGGTCGTACATCCGGTTCGACGACAACGCCGCGGTGATCATCGACGACAAGGGCGAGCCCAAGGGCACCCGCGTCTTCGGGCCGGTGGGCCGCGAGCTGCGCGACCGCCAGTTCATGAAGATCGTCTCCCTGGCCCCCGAGGTCATCTGAGGAGCAGCGCATGAAGATCAAGAAGAACGACACCGTGGTGGTGACCGCCGGCAACGACAAGAGCGCCCGCGGCCGCGTCAAGAAGGTGTTCCCGGCCACCGGCCGGGCCATCGTGGAGGGCGTCAACTTCGTCAAGCGCCACACCAAGCCGCGCAAGCAGGGCGACAAGAGCGGCATCCTGGAGATGGAGGCCCCGGTGCACCACTCCAACCTGATGGTGGTCTGCGCCAAGTGCAACAAGGGCGTGCGGGTCGGCACCCGCGTGCTGGCCGACGGCCACAAGGCCCGGGTCTGCAAGTCGTGCGGCGAGATGCTGGACAAGATCTGATCCCGTTCATTGCTTATCGTTAATCGTTAATCGGATAGGACCATGGCTCGTTTGAAGGACAAGTACCAGCAGGACGTCAAGCCGGCGCTGATCAAGAAATTCGGGTTCTCCAGCCCGATGCAGGCGCCGCGGCTGTCCAAGATCGTGATCAACATGGGGATCGGCGAGGGCACCCAGGACCCCAAGCTGGTGGAGGCCGCGGCCAAGGACCTGGCGGCGATCACCGGCCAGAAGCCCTCGGTGCGGCGGGCCAAGAAGTCGATCGCCAACTTCAAGCTGCGGGCCGGCGTCCCGGTCGGCACCATGGTCACCCTGCGCGGCGACCGGATGTACGAGTTCTTCGACCGGCTGGTGAGCGTGGCCATCCCCCGCATCCGCGATTTCCGGGGCGTGCCGGCGCGCTCGTTCGACGGCCGCGGCAACTACACCCTGGGCCTCAAGGAGCAGATCATCTTCCCGGAGATCAACTACGACAAGGTGGTCAAGACCTTCGGCATGGACGTCACCATCGTCACCACGGCGGCCAACGACGAGCAGGCCCGCGAACTGCTGTCGCTGATGGGCATGCCGTTCCAGGGCAAATAGCGCAACCGCCACACGTTCAACCTACAGACAGGGACCGACGGCAATGGCCAGAAAGGCAATGATCCAGAAGACCCGGAAGACCCCCAAGTTCGGCGTCCGGCAGTACAACCGCTGCCGCCGCTGCGGCCGCTCGCGCGCCTTCTACCGCGAGTTCGGGCTGTGCCGGATCTGCCTGCGGGAGATGGCGCTGAAGGGCGAGATCCCCGGCCTGGTCAAGGCCAGCTGGTAGGGCCGCGCCCCGGTCCCCGGCACCACGGACACCGAGCACCGCCCGTCAACACAAGGAGCACCGACACGCGATGTCAATGACCGACCCCATCGCCGACATGCTGACCAGGATCCGCAACGCGGGCCAGGCCCGGCTGAAGAAGACGGACATCCCCGCCTCCAAGATGAAGCTGGCCATCACCAAGATCCTGCTGCGCGAGCGGTTCATCGCCAACTTCAAATACATCACCGACGGCAAGCAGAACGTGATCCGCGTCTACCTGCGCTACGGCGACAAGGACACGCCGATGATCAAGGGCCTGCAGCGCGTCTCCACTCCCGGCCTGCGGAGTTACGCCGCCAGCGACAAGATCCCCTGGGTGCGGCGGGGCGCCGGCGTGGCCGTGATCTCGACCTCCAAGGGCCTGCTGACCGACCGCGAGGCCCGGCTGCAGAAGCTCGGCGGCGAAGTGGTGTTCACCGTCTGGTGATCCAGCCCCAACAGGACGTTTCAAGCTTCGGAAGGAGAATACGACCGTGTCTCGGATCGGAAAGAAACCGGTGGCCATCCCCTCGGGCGTCAAGGTCGAACTGGCCGGCAACACCGTCAAGGTCAGCGGCCCCAAGGGCGTGATCGAGGAGCGGATCCACCCCAACATCAAGGTCGCCGTCGAGGCCGGCCAGGTGGTGTTCACCCGCGGCTCGGAGGACAAGTTCGACCGGGCGCTGCACGGCCTGTCCCGGGCGCTGGTGGCCAACGCCGTCACCGGCGTGAGCGAAGGCTTCCGCAGAGTATTGCAGATCTACGGCGTCGGCTACAAGGTGCAGCTGACCCCCGACGGCCTGACCATGCAGCTGGGGTTCTCGCACCCGGTGATGGTCAAGAAGCCCGCGGGCATCGAGTTCGAGATCTTCGAGGACCCGGCCCTCAAGGCCACCAAGAGCTCGGGCTACCAGGCCAACGTCATCGTCAAGGGAATCAGCAAGCAGCTGGTGGGCGAGGTGGCGGCCGAGATCCGGGGCCTCAAGCCGCCCGAGCCGTACGCCGGCAAGGGCATCCGCTACCAGGACGAGCAGGTGCGGCGCAAGGCCGGCAAGACCGCGGCGGGCGCCACGGCCTGATCCCAGACCACGAACCATTAATTCCGCATCGACAGGAACGCCATGGCAGACATCGCCAAGCAGGGCAGGGATTCCCGGATCCGCCGCCACGTCCGGATCCGCAAGAAGGTGACGGGCACGCCGGAGCGCCCGCGGTTGTGCGTGTTCCGCAGCCTCAAGCACATCTACGCCCAGATCATCGACGACACCAACCACAAGACCCTGGCCTCGGCCGGCCGCCTGCCCAAGGCCGAGCAGGGCAAGCTGTCGCAGAGCAAGCTGGTGGGCGCCAAGATCGCCGAGCTGGCCCTGGCCAAGGGCATCACCCAGGTGGTGTTCGACCGGGGCGGCTACCAGTACCACGGCCGGGTCAAGGCGCTGGCCGAGGCGGCGCGGGCGGCCGGGCTGAAATTCTAAGCATATTTCGCAAGCGGGAGAGACGACGGTGGCCAGAATCAATCTCAACAACCTCGGCGAGCTGCGCGAGACCATGATCCATCTCAACCGGGTGGCCAAGGTGGTCAAGGGCGGCAAGCGGTTCGGGTTCACCGCCCTGATGTCGGTGGGCGACGGCCAGGGGCACGTGGGCATCGGCAAGGGCAAGGCCCGCGAGGTGTCCGAGGCCATCCGCAAGGGCACCGAGGACGCCAAGAAGCACATCCAGGAATACACCGTGGTCGACGGCCGGATCCCCTTCCACGTGGTGGGCCGCTACGGGGCCAGCCGCGTGGTGCTGCGCCGCGCCGCTCCCGGCACCGGCGTGATCGCCGGCGGCGTGGTGCGCGCCGTGGTCGAGGCCGTCGGCATCACCGACATCCTCACCAAGAGCCTGGGGTCGAACAACCCGCACAACCTGGCCAAGGCCACCCTGGACGGCCTCGCCCAGCTGCAGTCGCCGCAGCAGATCAAGGCCATCCGCTTCAAGGAAAAGGCGGTCGCCGGCGCCAAGCCGGCCGACGCCGCGCCGCAGGCGGCCGGGGCCGCCGAAGCCGCCGCGGCCGCCGAGGCCGCCCCGGCGTAACGGCGGCCATCCCGCCGACCGATTGACCGCAACGACGAGGACAGACCAGTGCCCACAAAACTCCGCATCACCCAGGTCCATTCCGCCATCGACCGGCCCGACGTCCAGAAGCGGATCGTCCGGTCGCTGGGGATCCGCAAGCTGTACCACACGGTGGAGAAGAACGACACGCCCCAGATCCGGGGCATGATCAAGAAGATCGAGCACCTGCTCAAGGTCACCGAGGTGGCCTGAGCGTACGGGAGATGACGCGATGAAGCTATCGGACGTCCGACCGGCCCGGGGCGCGGTCAAGAAGCACAAGCGGCTGGGCTGCGGCACGGGGTCGGGCCACGGCGGCACGTCGACCAAGGGCCACAAGGGGCAGAAGGCCCGGGCCGGCTCCGGGGCCAAGGTGCCGCGCTGGTTCGAGGGCGGCCAGATGCCGCTGCAGCGGCGCCTGCCCAAACGGGGGTTCCGGCCGCTGGCCAAGACCGTGTTCCAGGTGGTCAACATCGGCGCGCTGGCGTCGTTCAGCGGCGAGGTCAACCCGCAGCTGCTCCACCAGAAGCGGCTGGTCGACAGCGCGGCCAAGCCCGTCAAGATCCTGGGCCAGGGCGAACTGAAAACGGCGCTGACCGTCAAGGCCCACGCCTTCTCCCAGGCCGCCAAGAAGGCGATCGAGGCGGCCGGCGGCACGGCCGAGCTGCTCGGGAAATAGCGGGAACCCCTCCGCCGCCGCGCGTTCATTCATTTTGATCGGATCGTCAGATGTGGGAAAAATTCCAGAACATTTTCAGGATCCCTGAGCTCCGCAAGAAGATCCTGTTCACCATCGGGATGCTGGTGGTCTACCGCATCGGCGGCCACCTGCCCACCGCCGGCATCGACACCGCCGTGCTGGGCGAGTGGTTCCGGGCGCAGCGGGGCAGCCTGTTCGGGATGTACGACCTGTTCGCCGGCGGCAACCTGTCCCGCGCCACCGTCTTCGCGCTGGGGATCATGCCCTACATCTCGTCCTCGATCATGATGCAGCTGCTGGGCGCGGTGATCCCGTTCCTGGAGAAGCTGCAGAAGGAGGGCGAGGCCGGCCGCAAGAAGATCAACCAGTACACCCGTTACGCCACGGTGGCGCTGGCCCTGTTCCAGTCCTACGGCATCGCGCTGTTCCTGGAGTCGATGTCGCCCGACGGCATGGCGGTGGTGCCCAACCCGGGCTTCGGCTTCCGGCTGCTGACCATGATCACCATGACCGCCGGCACCGTCTTCGTGATGTGGCTGGGCGAGCAGATCACCGAGCACGGCATCGGCAACGGCATCTCGATGATCATCTTCGTGGGCTGCCTCGACATGATCCCCGGCCAGGTGCTGCAGACCTTCACCGCGCTCTCCGCCGGCGCCGTCAGCATCATCACCGTGGTGCTGATGCTGGTGGTGATCGTGCTGGTCACCGCGGCGGTGGTGCTGATGACCCAGGCCTCGCGCAAGATACCGGTGCAGTACGCCAAGCGGGTGGTGGGCCGCAAGATCTACGGCGGCCAGAACACCTACATCCCGCTGTCGTTCAACTCGGCCGGCGTGATCCCGATCATCTTCGCCCAGAGCGTGCTGGCCTTCCCGATGACCTTCGTCACGTTCTTCAAGGCCGACTGGGCCACCAGCGTGGCCGGGCTGTTCTCCACCACCTCCTGGCTGTACAACGTCCTCTACGGGCTGCTGATCATCTTCTTCGCCTACTTCTACACGGCCATCGTCATCAACCCCAACGACCTGGCCGACAACATGAAGAAGTACGGCGGGTTCATCCCCGGCATCCGGCCGGGATCAAAGACCGCCGAATACGTCGACCGCATCCTGACCCGCATCACCCTGCCCGGCGCCATCTTCTTCGCCGTCATCGCCATCCTGCCGACGGTGCTGATGAGCTGGACCGGGCTGAGCATCTACTTCGGCGGCACCACGCTGCTGATCATCGTCGGCGTGGCCCTGGACACCCTGCAGCAGATCGAGTCGCACCTGCTGATGCGCCACTACGAGGGATTCATCAAGGGCGGCAAGCTGTCGGGCCGCGGCGGCCGGATGTGACCGGGCCGCTCCGTCACGCCGATCCGATGAGACCATGAGACTCGTCCTGCTGGGCGCGCCGGGCTCCGGCAAGGGGACCCAGGCCAACTACCTGGTGCGGGACCTGGCCATCCCGCACATCTCCACCGGGGACATCCTGCGCGAGGCGGCCAAGCACGGGACCCCGCTGGGACGGCAGGCCAAGGGGTACATGGAGCAGGGCGCCCTGGTGCCGGACGGGCTGATGCTCGACCTGGTGCGGGAGCGGCTGGCGCAGCCGGACGCGGCGCGGGGCTTCCTGCTGGACGGCTTCCCCCGCACCGTGGCCCAGGCCGACGGCCTGGACCGGATCCTGGGCGAGGCCGGCGCCCGGCTGGACCGGGTGGTATCGCTCGACGTCCCCGCCGCCGAGCTGGTGCGGCGGCTGACCGCCCGCTGGAGCTGCCCGCAGTGCGGCGCGATCTACAACCTGATCTCGCAGCCGCCCCGGCTGGCCGGGAGCTGCGACGCCTGCAACGCCGCGCTGGAGCAGCGCCGGGACGACCGGCGGGAGACGGTGGAGAACCGGCTGAAGGTATACGCCGATCAGACGGCCCCGCTGATCGAGTACTACCGGGGCCGGGGGCTGCTGCTGACGGCCGACGGCGGCCAGGCGCCGGAGACGGTCTACGGCTCTTTCAAAGGGCGCCTGAAGGCGTAGCGATGATCCCGGTCTACTCGGCCCGGCAGGTGGAGCAGCTATCGGCCTGCGGCCGGGTCCTGGCCGAGTTCTGGGAGGCGCTGAAGCCGCTGGTGGCGCCGGGCGCGGTGACGGCCGAGCTCGACGCCTTCGCCGAGGCGTTCATCCGGGAGCGCGGGGGCACCCCGGCCTTCAAGGGCTACCGCGGTTACCCGGCCACCCTCTGCATCTCGGTCAACCACGAGGTGGTGCACGGCATCCCGCGGCCCGACCGCCGGCTGGCGGAGGGCGACCTGGTCGGGATCGACGTCGGCGCGGCGCTGGGCGGCCTGATCACCGACTCGGCCCGCAGCTACCTGGTGGGCGGCCGCCCCGACCCGGAGGGCCTGCGGCTGCTGGCGCTGGGACGGCAGGCGCTGGACGAGGGCATCGCCCAGGCCCGGAGCGGGGCCCAGGTGCGGGACATCTCGCAGGCCGTCCAGCGGCGGGCCGAGGGGGCGGGCTGCTCGGTGGTGCGCGAGCTGTGCGGCCACGGCGTGGGCGAGCGGCTGCACCAGGAGCCCGAGATCCCCAACTACGTGCGGCCGGGGCTGGGCGCCCGGCTCAGGCCCGGGATGTGCCTGGCGATCGAGCCGATGATCAACGCCGGCGGCCACCGCATCAAGTTCCTGTCCGACGGCTGGACGGTGGTGACCGCGGACGGCCGGCCGTCGGTGCACTTCGAGGACACCGTGGTCGTCACCGACGGCGACCCGCTGGTCCTCACCCGGCGCTGACCCTCATCCTCCGACATCAGTAAAGGACACCATGGCGAAACAGGAAGGGATCCAGGTCGAGGGCACGGTGGTCGAGAACCTGCCCAACGCCACGTTCCGGGTGGAGCTGCCCAACGGCCACCGGATCCTGGCCCACATCTCCGGCAAGATGCGGATGCACTACATCAAGATCCTGCCCGGCGACAAGGTGACGCTGGAACTGTCGCCCTACGACCTGTCGCGGGGGCGGATCATCTACCGTTTCAAGTAACCCCGTTCGCAACGAGAGACACGCAGAGGACACCATCATGAAGGTCCGGGCTTCCGTCAAGAAGGTCTGCGCCCACTGCAAGCTGGTGCGGCGCAAGCGCGTGCTGCGGGTGGTCTGCAAGAACCCCCGCCACAAGCAGCGCCAGGGCTAATCAACCGAGCACACCGAAGGAGATACGTTCGTGGCCAGAATCGCCGGAGTCGACCTGCCCCGGGAGAAGCGCATCGAGATCGCCCTCACCTACATCTTCGGCCTGGGGCGCACCTCGGCCAAGAAGATCCTGTCATCGGCCCGCGTCAACATCGGCAAGCGGGTCAAGGACCTCACCGAGGAGGAGATCGGCCGGATCCGCGGCATCATCGAGCAGGAGCACAAGGTCGAGGGCGCCCGGCGCACCGAGGTCTCGCTGTCGATCAAGCGGCTGATGGAGATCGGCTGCTACCGCGGCCTGCGGCACCGCAAGGGCCTGCCGGTGCGGGGCCAGCGCACCCGCACCAACGCCCGCACCCGCAAGGGGCCGCGCAAGGGCGCCATCGTCAAGAAGAAGGCGCCCGGCAAGAAGTAACTCCACGGTGAATTCAGGATGCTGAATTCAGAATTCGTAATAAGGGGCAGCAATGGCTGAAGAGAAGAAAAAGGTCGAGAAACGGGCCGTCCGCAAGAAGGAAAAGAAGATCGAGTCGTACGGCATCGCCCACGTCCAGTCGACCTTCAACAACACCATCGTCACCATCACCGACCGCAACGGCAACGTGATCGCCTGGGCCTCGGCCGGCACCGCCGGCTACAAGGGCGCCCGCAAGTCGACGCCGTTCGCCGCCCAGATGGCCGCCGAGGCCTGCGCCAAGACCGCCGTCGGGCTGGGGATGCACAAGGTGGAGGCCTGGGTCAAGGGCCCGGGCTCGGGCCGGGAGTCGGCCGTGCGCTCGCTGCAGGCCGCCGGCCTGGAGATCTCGGCCATCCGCGACGTGACGCCGGTGCCGCACAACGGCTGCCGCCCGCCCAAGCGCCGCCGCGTCTAGCCAGCGCCGGGAGGGCCCGGCCCCGCGAACGTCAATCATTACGGAGGTTTTCCCCCGATGGCCAGATACAAGGACGCCCGCTGCAAGCTCTGCCGGCGCGAGGGCATGAAGCTGTTCCTCAAGGGCGAGCGCTGCGGCACCGCCAAGTGCGCCTTCGAGCGGCGTAGCTACGCCCCGGGCGAGCACGGCAAGGACAGCATGCGCCGGCCCACCGGCTACGCCATCCACCTGCGCGAGAAGCAGAAGGTGCGGCGGATCTACGGCATCATGGAGAAGCAGTTCCGCAACTACTTCGACAAGGCCGCCCGCCTCAAGGGCGTCACCGGCGAGAACCTGCTGTCGCTGCTGGAGCGGCGGCTGGACAACGTGGTGTTCCGGCTGGGCCTGGCCCCGTCGCGCTCGGCCGCCCGCCAGCTGATCCTGCACGGCCACTTCCTGGTCAACGACCGCCGCGTCAACGTGCCGTCGTACTCGCTGCGGGCCGGCGACGCGGTGCGGGTCAAGGACAAGAGCCGCGAGAACGTGATCATCAAGGACTCGGTCGACAAGACCAAGAGCCGGCCCATCGCCTCGTGGCTGGAGCTGGACCGGACCGCGCTGATCGGCAAGGTGATCTCGCTGCCGTCCCGCGACGCCATCGGCCTGCCGATCAACGAGCAGCTGATCGTCGAGCTCTACTCCAAGTAGCCCCGCCGGCCGCCGGCCGGACAGCCTCGCTCCCGCGCGCGCCGCGCCCGGGACCAATCACAAAACGATGGAGGCGATGCGGACATGATCAAGTGGCGCAGCTTGCAGATGCCCAAGGGCATCGTGATAGAGGAAAGCTCCCTCAAGCCGACCTACGGCCGGTTCATCGCCGAGCCCCTGGAGCGGGGCTACGGCCTGACGCTGGGCAACGCCCTGCGGCGGGTGCTGCTGTCGTCGATCCCCGGCGCGGCCGTGGTGGCCGTCAAGATCGAGGGCGTGCTCCACGAGTTCTCCACCATCCCCGGCGTCGTCGAGGACGTCACCGAGATCGTCCTCAACCTCAAGCAGATCCGGCTGCGGCTGCACTCCGAGCACCCCAAGACCCTGTACCTCAAGGCCACCTCCCGGGGCGCGGTCACCGCGGCCTCGATCGACGGCGACCCCGACGTCGAGATCCTGACCCCCGACCAGCACATCGCCACGCTGTCCGAGGACGGGTCCCTGCGGATGGAGCTGACCGTGGACCACGGCCGGGGCTACGTGCCGGCCGAGGTGTTCCGCAAGTCCTACAACTCGATCGGCCTGATCCCGCTGGACGCCTCGTTCTCGCCGGTGGTCAAGATCAACTTCCAGGTGGAGAACTGCCGGGTGGGCGAGCGCACCGACTACGACCGCCTGATCATCGACGTCCACACCGAGGGCACGGTGCGGCCGGACGAGGCCATGAGCCACGCCGCCAAGCTGCTGCGCGACCACCTGGCGCTGTTCCTGTCGTTCGGCGACGAGACCGAGGAGCCGGCCGAGGAGGGCGGCGACGCCGACTACATCCGGATGCGCGACCTGCTGAACAAGCCGGTGGAGGAACTGGAGCTCTCGGTGCGCTCCGCCAACTGCCTGCGGGCCAACAACATCTTCACGCTGGGCGACCTGGTCCACAAGACCGAGAGCGAGATGCTGAAGTACCGCAACTTCGGGCGCAAGTCGCTGGCCGAGCTGATCGAGATCCTCAAGGCCATGAACCTGTCCTTCGGGATGAAGATCGACCAGTACGTCGACGCCAAGAAGAAGAAATAGGCCGGTTCGCCACGGAGGCACGGAGACGCAGGGAATCCGCGTGTCGTTCGCGGCGGGCCAGTCAAGGGCCTGATCCCTCAGGGCCGAGATGCCAAATCAGAAATCGCCTTTGTGCCTTGGCGTCTTGGTGTGAAAACACGAACTACGCAGAGCAATCAGGATAGGGGCAGATGAGACACCGCAAACAGACCTTCAAGATGCAGCGCACCCGCTCGCACCGGGCGGCCCTGGTCTCCAACATGGTGACGTCGCTGTTCAAGCACGAGAAGATCCGCACCACCGACGCCAAGGCCCAGGCCGTCAAGGGCATCGCCGAGCACATCATCTCCGTCGCCAAGCGCGGCGACCTGGCGGCCCGCCGCCAGTGCGCCGCCACGGTCAAGGACCCCGCGGTGCTGCGCAAGCTGTTCGCGGTGCTGGTCCCCCGGATGAAGGACAAGACCTCGGGCTTCGTCACGGTCACCAAGCTGTGGCCGCGGCCCGGCGACGCCGCCCTGATGGCCCTGATGGAGCTGCACGGCGCGCCCGACAAGCCCAAGCACGAGGAGAAGCCGGTCACCAAGCAGCCCAAGTTCAAGAAGAAGGGCGAGAAGAAGGCCGAGTCCAAGAAGGAAGACAAGCCCGCCAAGAAGGACGAGAAGCCGGCCGCCAAGGAAGAGAAGAAGGCCGAGAAGAAAGAGAAGAAGTAGCCCTTTTCGGCGTTCCACAGGGTGCAGGATCATACGATCCTGCACCTTTTTCATGACACGCTGGTCGCTGGTCCAACAAACCGATCAGGAATAACGTATGCGCAGAAGGGCGTCATGCCTGCAATGGGCGGCCGGGATAACGGTGGCCAGCGTGTGTCCGCGGGGTAACATATCGACAAACTGGATGCCGCGGCATCAGCGCGGTCAAACGGCTAATGGTGGTGCGGTGATCTCTGGATTCCAGCCGGAGTTTACCCCGTGCATCGACACGGGGCTGGAATGACAAGTGCACAAAAAGCCATCCGAGCGGATGGCTTTTCCCATGCCCGAACATGCGTTTAGGGATTGACCGGGACGTGGAATTGTAGGATAATTACCCTCGATGAAGCCAATGGTCAAGAGATCGATACTGCTGTTCATGTCAGCGCTGCTGCTGGCCGCGCCCTGCCTGGCCCAGGTCAAGGGCATGTGGGTGGTGCGCTACTCGCTGACCTCGCCGGCCGCGGCCCGCAAGATCGTGGCCCGGGCGGCAGAGGCCGGCGTCACCGACCTGTTCGTGCAGTTCTTCGCCAAGGGCGAGGCCTACTACAACTCGGCCCTGGCGCCCCGCGCCGACTGCGTCACGCCCGGCTTCGACCCGCTGGCCATCATGCTCAAGGAGTGCAAGGCGCGGCACATCAGGATCCACGCCTGGATCAACGTCTACTTCATCTGGTCGTCCGACCAGAAGCCCGGGGACAAGCGCCACGCCTACTACCGCAAGAAGGACTGGTTCGCCGCCGGTCCGTCCGGCCGCAGTCTGCGCGACCTGACCCAGCGCGAGCTGAACGCCGCCAACCTGGAGGGCGTCTACCTGTCGCCGGCCAACGAGGAGGTCAAGTCGTACCTGCGCGAGCTGGTGCGGGAGATCCTGTTCAAGTACGACGTCGACGGCGTGCACCTCGACTACGTGCGCTACGGCAAGCTCGACTATTCCTACGACCCCGCCAACCGCCGGGCCTTCAAGGCCCAGTACGGGGTGGACCCGGAGCGCCTGCTGGAGGGCGACCCGAAGCTGAAGCCCTACTGGGACACCTGGTTCCTGTGGCGGATGTACCAGATCACCGACCTGGTGGCGCAGCTCAAGATCGACATCCACCAGTTCAACCCCTGGATGAAGCTGTCGGCCGCGGTCAAGCCCGACCCCGACGAGGCCCGCACCGGCTTCGGCCAGGACTGGCCGTCGTGGCTGGCCAACGACTGGGTGGACTTCGTGGTGCTGATGGACTACTCGCAGAACACCGAGACGGTCCTGAAACTTGCCCGCAAGGCCGCGCGCTACCGGGGCCGGGGCCGGGTCTACGTGGGGCTGGGCGCCTGGCGCGACGACATGGACGGCATCATGGAGAAGGTCCGCGCCCTGCGGCAGGCCGGCATGGAGGACATCGTGCTGTTCTCCTACGACGGCCTGGCCCAGCGCGGCATCACCTTCGAGACGCTGAAGCAGCGCGGGTTCTAGGATGACCATACCCATCCACAGATGACACAGATGTCCACCGATGGGCCGTGATCCCGGTTGGAATGCCGGGAAAATGATCTGTGCTGATCTGTGGATGAAACGTCCCGCAGGGACCGCAGCGATGCGGTCCTTCTTTTGCCCCTTGAAAGCGTCGGGCCGGAGTGGTATAGTTATGATGACCGATCCCCCGGTCGTCATTCCCGCGAACGAGGGAATCCAGGGCTGGATCCCCGTCTGCACGGGGATGACGCGGGAGTGGTATCGGCGATGAGGAGAAATCCATGAACAAGATCAAGGCACTCAAGGTCGTGAACCTCGTCCTGTTCCTGCTGTTCCTGCTGCAGGCGGCCACCGGGCTGCTGATGGCGGCCGGCGCCGGCGGCGCCTTCCTGGTGCACGTGGCCAGCGGCCTCTGCCTGGTGCTGGCCGGGGCCGCCCACCTGGCCCTCAACTGGGGCTGGGTCAAGATGCAATACCTCAAGCCACGTTAAACGTTACGACGTACTAACGTTCAACGTCGGGAGCGCATGAAGAAACTCAGGAAGGGCAAAGCCGTCGCGGCGGTGTACGGCCCGGAGGCCGCGCCCCGCCCGGGCCGGCCGCTGTACCTGGCCAAGATCCCGGCCGGGTTCCCCTCGCCGGCCGACGACTTCATCGACCGCAAACTTGACCTCAACGAGCACCTGGTGAAGCACCCGGCCGCCACCTTCTTCGTCAAGGTGCAGGGCAGCTCGATGACCGGCGCCGGCATCCACTCCGGCGACATCCTGGTGGTGGACCGCTCGCTGGAGCCGGCCGACCGCAAGATCGTGGTGGCGGCGGTCGGCGGCGAGCTGACGGTGAAGCGGCTGCGCAAGGCCAAGGGCAAGGTGTTCCTGGCGTCGGAGAACCCGGACTACCGGGCGATCGAGGTCACGCCCGAGATGAACATCGAGGTGTGGGGCGTGGTGGTCCACGTCATCCACCCGGTGTAATGACCGGGCGTTATACCGTTCGACGTTTGACGTTCAACGCATGAACCAGGTCTTCGCGCTGGCCGACTGCAACAGCTTCTACGCCTCCTGCGAGCGGGTGTTCGACCCCTCGCTGGCGGGGCGGCCGGTGATCGTGCTGTCCAACAACGACGGCTGCGTCATCGCCCGCACCGCCGAGGCCAAGGCGCTGGGCATCGTCGGCTTCGAGCCGGTCTTCAAGTACCAGGCCATCATCGAGCGGCACGACGTGGCGGTGTTCTCGGCCAACTTCACCCTCTACGGCGACCTCTCCGACCGGGTGATGACCGTGCTGCGGTCGTTCGCGCCCCAGACCGAGGTCTACTCCATCGACGAGGCCTTCCTGACGCTGACCGGCCTGCCGGAGCCGCCCGATCCCTACTGCCGCCGCATCCGCGGGACGGTCAGGCAATGGACCGGCCTGCCGGTGTCGATCGGGATCGGCCCCACCAAGACGCTGGCCAAGCTGGCTAACCGCATCGCCAAGAAGCATCCCGAGCATGAGGGCGTGTTCGACCTCACCGGCCGGCCGGACCTGGACGCGCTGCTGGACTCGGTCGACGTCCAGGACGTCTGGGGCGTGGGACACCGCTACGGCAAGTTCCTGCGGGCCCGCGGGGTCGACACCGCGCGCCGGCTGCGCGACCTGCCCGACGCCTACGTCAAAAAGCACCTGACGGTGGTCGGCCTGCGGACGGTGGAGGAGCTGCGGGGCAACCCCTGCATCGCCGTCCAGGAGGCGCGCAAGCCCAAGCAGGCGATCCTGACCTCGCGCTCGTTCGGCCGCGACATCGGGACCCTGCCCGAGCTGCGCGAGGCCGCGGCCGAGTTCGCCTCGATGTCCGCCGAGAAGCTGCGGGCCCAGCGCTCGGCCGCCGCCTTCGTCACGGTGTTCGTCGAGACCAACAGCTTCCGCGAGGGGCCGCAGTACTCCAACACCGCCACGGTCGGGCTGGCCGAGCCCTCGGACTACACGCCGCGGCTGATCGCGTCCGCGCGGGAGGGGCTGGCGCGGATCTTCCGGCCCGGCTACCCCTACAAGCGCTGCGGCGTGCTGCTGTCGGGCCTGGTCCCGGCCGTCGCGGCCCAGCGCGACTGCTTCGCGGCCGAGCAGCGGCCGGCCTACGGCGGCGCGCTGATGCGGGCGCTGGACGGCCTCAACGCCCGCTGGGGGCGGGGCACGTTGAAATACGCGGCCGCCGGCGTGGCGCGGCCCTGGCGGATGCGGCAGCTGCGGCTGTCGCCGCGCTACACCACCACGTGGGACGACCTGCCGGTGGCGAGGGCGGTGTAGCGATGAACAATGAGCGGTCAACGATGAACGGGAAACGGTAACAGTATGACCGGCATCATCGACTGCCACCTGACGCTCGACCCGTCGGGCACGTTCAAACGGGACGAGTTCACGCCGGCGGTCCCGGCCCTGCCCGGCGACCTGGTCGCGGCCATGGACCAGCAGGGCGTCGAGCGGGGCGTGGCCGCGCCCGCCCGCCCGCAGGACAACGGCTACATCCTGCAGTGCCGCGCGCAGCACCCGGCCCGGCTCCATGCCGCGGTCCGGATCGATCCCCGCGATCCCGGCGCGCTGCTGGCGTTCACCGAGTCGGCCAGCCAGGGCGCCTGCGGCCTGCTGCTGGACCCGCTGGGCCAGGGGTTCGATGACCGCGATGCCGCCCTGCTCGACCCGCTGGCCGAGGCGGCCGGGACCCTGGACGCGCTGCTGCTGGTCGACTGCCGGCCGGCGCTGGGACTGTCCAGCGTCGAGGGCGCGATGCGGCTGGCCCACGGGCACCCGGAGACGCCGTTCGTCCTGCTGCATGCCGCGTCGCAGCGCTTCGCCGACCTGCTGCCGGCGGCCGAGACCGGCGATCCGCACTGGCGCAACTTTTTCATCGACGTCTCCGGCACCGCGGTCCGGCTGCGGCACTCGCCGTTCTGGGAGCAGTTCCGCTGGACCATGCGCGGGCTGGGCGCGCGCCACCTGGTGTTCGGATCGGGCTGGCCGTCCGGCGACATCGGCGAGGCCGCCCAGGCGGTGCGCGACCTCGGCTTCTCGGCCGAGGAGGAGCAGCTCATCTTTCGCGAGAACATGGCTCGTCTGCTGGCGCGGCGGGGATAGCGCCGCCCGCCGCCAGGGCCGGTCCCGCAGCGGAAACAGCCCGTGGCCGGGCTGTTTTGCTATTGATTTATCCGGGAGAAAAGTCATATAATACTACTTTCCCAGCACACAAAGCATGTGACAATACAACCGACAGGAGCACGCATGGACATCCGCAAGGAACTGGAGTCGCTGGGCATCACCAACGTCCGCGAGATCCACCGCAATCTGGCGCCGTCCCAGCTGATCGAGCGGTCGCTGGCCGCGGGCGAGGGGATGCTGGCGGCCAACGGCGCGCTGGTGGTCCGCACCGGCGACCCCAGCGGCCGCTCGCCCAATGACCGGTTCTTCGTCGACGAGCCGTCGGTGCGCGACACCATCGACTGGGGCAAGGTCAACGTCAAGTGCGAGGCGCCGCTGTTCGACCGGATGCTGCGCAAGGCCCACGCCTACCTGCAGAACCGCGACCTCTACGTGTTCGACGGCTTCGTCGGGGCCGACCCCAAGCACCGGCTGGCCGTGCGGGTGGTGACCGACACCGCCTGGCACGCCCTGTTCTCCCAGACCC
This sequence comes from Candidatus Edwardsiibacteriota bacterium, assembly GCA_025453955.1. Taxonomy (GTDB): domain Bacteria; phylum Edwardsbacteria; class AC1; order AC1; family EtOH8; genus UBA2255. The sequence continues at coordinate 839 of JALOPJ010000014.1, read as the reverse complement.
TGTTCATCAGGCCCAGCGCCGCGGAACTGGATGGTTTCGTCCCCGGCTTCACCGTGATGGGCTGCGGGGCGATGAAGGCCGCCCCGGCGACGGACGGCACCCGGTCCAAGGTGTTCGTCGGGATCAGCTTCGAGCGCAGGACCAACCTGGTGATCGGCTCGATGTACGGCGGCGAGATCAAGAAGAGCATCTTCACCATCCTCAACTACCTGCTGCCGCAGCAGGGCGTGTTCCCGATGCATTGCTCGGCCAACGTCGGCGCCGGCGGCGACACCGCGCTGTTCTTCGGCCTCTCCGGCACCGGCAAGACCACGCTGTCGGCGGACCCCCGGCGTCGGCTGATCGGCGACGACGAGCACGGCTGGTGGGACGGCGGCATCTTCAACTTCGAGGGCGGCTGCTACGCCAAGGTGATCAGGCTCTCGGCCGAGGCCGAGCCCCAGATCTTCAACGCCATCCGCTTCGGCTCGCTGCTGGAGAACGTGACGGTCGACCCCGCCACCCGGGCGATCGACTACGACTCGGACGCCATCACCGAGAACACCCGGGCCACCTACCCGGTGGAGTACATCCCCAACTGCGTGATCCCGGGCGTGGGCGCGCACCCCAGGAACGTGTTCTTCCTGGCCTGCGACGCCTTCGGCGTGCTGCCGCCCATCGCCCGGCTGACCCCGGAGGCCGCCAGCTACCACTTCCTGTCGGGCTTCACCGCCAAGCTGGCCGGCACCGAGAGCGGCGTTACCGAGCCCCAGCCGACGTTCTCCACCTGCTTCGGCGCGCCGTTCATGCCGCTGCACCCGACCACGTACGCCGCGATGCTGGCCGAGCGGCTGGCCAAG
>JALOPJ010000103.1 GCA_025453955.1 Candidatus Edwardsiibacteriota bacterium | reverse complement strand
CTCGGCGGCGCCCTGATCACGGTCATCGCCGGGCATGTCAACGCGCTCTCGCCGCGGGTGGCGCGGCTGGAGCTCGGGATCGACAAAACAGCGGGCGCGCGGCGGGAGCTGCGCATCGCGCTGGTCTCGGACATCCACCTGGGCACCGTCATCGGCAACGGCCGGCTGAGGCGGCTGGTGGCCATGGTCAACGCCGAGCGGCCGGACGTCGTCCTGCTGGCCGGCGACATCGTCGACGAGGACATCGGCCGGGTGGTGCGCGACAACCTGGGCGAGACCCTGCGGACGTTCGAGGCGCCGCTGGGGGTCTACGGCATCACCGGCAACCACGAGTACATCGGCGGCCGCGTCGGGTCCACGGTGCAATACCTGGAGCAGCACGGCGTCACCATGCTGCTCGACCGCGTCGTGCTGGTCGATTCCTCGTTCTCCCTGGCGGGGCGAGTGGACCGCAGCGGCCAGCGCATCGCCGGCACGCCGCGGCTGCCGCTTTCGGATCTGCTCAAGAATTCCGACCGGGCGAAACCGCTGATCCTGCTGGACCACCAACCGTTCGAACTGGAGGCAGCGGCCGCGCAGGGCGTGGACCTGCAGCTGTCCGGCCACACCCACCACGGCCAGCTGTGGCCGTTCAACCTCATCACCAACCGGGTCTACGAGCAGAGCTGGGGATATCTCAAGAAAGGGGACACGCATTTCTACGTGTCCTCGGGCTACGGCACCTGGGGCCCGCCGGTGCGCACCGGCAATAGGCCGGAGATCGCCGTGATCACCCTGCGGTTCGATTGACCCCACCCCTGCCCCTCCCCGAACGCATTCGGAGAGGGGTTTCGTCATTGCGAGTAAAGATGTGCCCCTCTCCGCAGCGGGGAGGGGCAGAGGGTGGGGTCACCTGCACGAACGACGCAATCAGCTTTCCATGACCAAGTCCCCTCCCTGAGAGGGGAACAAGGGGTGTGTGAAATCCTGGTGACTGATCCCTTCGCAACAGCCGAGGGGGCAGGGCCCGGTCATCGCGAGAACGGCGCCCCGCCACAGCATGCGAAGCGATCCAGCATCCTGGATCGCTTCGTCGCAGCGGCACGATGCCGTGCTCGCAATGACATCCCCAGGGAAAACGCCTCCTGTTCACAGGAGGCGTTCTTGCATCACTTGGATGAGTTCACCCGACCCTGATCTTTTCCCGGTACGGTATCCCGCGTTTGAGGAAATCGCAGATGAACAGCACCGGGATGATGGCCTTCTCCAGCGGCACCGCTCCCTTGGGCGCCAACCCGCGCACCAGGTGGTGCGCCACGATCGCGGCCGGGAAGCCCGTGGTGCGTTCCATGGCGGTGAAGCCGGTCTTGTTGTCCTGGAAATCCATCACGTCCATCGTCATCACCGCCTTCTTGCCGTTGTGCCGGCCGACGGCCGTCACCCGCAGCACCACCAGGTCCGGGTCCTGGGGGAAATCGATCTGCTTGGTGAGCAGCACGTGGCTCAACTGCCGCGGCACGACCTTGGTCCCCTTGACGTCCACCGGCGATTGCTCGAAGAACCCGAGGTCGAGCAGGGTCTTGATCTTCTCGTAATGCCCCGGGTAGCGCACGGTCTTGTAGTCGTACTCCTTCACCTTGCCCGCGAAGGTCCAGGGGCAGGTCGACGTCCCGCCGCTGGTGACGAAGGCCTGGCAGCGGCCGACCGGCTTGGGGAATTCCAAGCTTTCCAATCCGTCGAATGTGGGCACGGCGGCCGTCTTGCCCTTGCGGATGATGTAGGCCGTGCCGAAGTACTCGTTGATCAGCCCCTCCACCGAGAACACCAGCTTATAGCCCAGCGGCCCCTTGGGCTTCTGGGGCAGGCCGCCGCATCGCAGGTGCAGCTCGTCGACGCGGTCCATCACGTTCATGGCGTGGACGGCCAGCGTGTTGCCCATGCCCGGCATCAGGCCGGTGTCGGGGACCAGCGTCACGCCGGCCTTCTTGGCGGCCTTGTCCAGCGACAGCTCCTTCTTGACCACGTCGGTGTTGCCGCCCAGGTCGCAGAAGTTTGCGCCGGCCGCCACCGCGGCCTTGGCCACGCCGTAGTTGAAGTGGTAGGGCACCGCGCTGACCACGCAGTCCGCTCCCTTGAACAGCCGCTTGAGGTCCGATTCTTTCCCCGCGTCGGCCCTGACCGGGACGCAGAGCTTTTTCTTCAGCAGCTTGTTGACGCGTTGCGCGCCGGCCCTGGCGAGCTTCGCGTCGTAGTCCGCGACCACGATCTTTATCGCGTCGCAGAACTTGCCCAGATCGTAGGCGATGGCTAGGCCCTGCTTGCCCGCGCCGAGGACGATGTAGGTGTACATCAGTGTTGTCCTTTATCTAATCTTTCGAATATTGCTTGTGCTTCTTTCGAAGGTGCCAGATCAATGCTTTTCCGGAGCGATTCGAGGTGCGAATGAATGTTCCGTATGCTCAATGGGAACCGGTTGCCAGTTGTATGCCGCTGGGACTTATTGTAATAGACATCAAGGATATATGAATTCTTGTCATCCCACTCGATTGTTTTCAGGCGTAAATAGCCGAGACCGCAGTTTTGTAATGTCGTGGCCATTTCACTAATAATTGAGTCACTTATTTGACCCTGGAAATATCCTGGTTTACAGCCATGTTTGTTCCCAAACCGCAACAAACTTGTAAACATCGCTGCGTCCTTGCTTCGAAATAGGTATACATTCCCGAGGCTGTCGATGTATACCCTTTCGTTGAAATAGTATTTCCCTTCGGGCAGGTGGATCGCTTTGCTTTTACCTTCAACACTGATCACGAAGCCAGTATTGGGATCGATCGTGCGATATGCGCGCGTTTCATAGGATAAACCCTCAAATGAGAACGAGTCATTCGCATAGAAAGGGTAGCTGTAGAAAGTGGTCGTGCAAGTACTGTCGTATAAATAATCATCAGTATAATAATGCTCGAACTCACCGTGCGTCCTGCTGCGATAAGGCCGCAGCGTGATCGAATCCTTGTCCTGAAATACAATCCTGAAACAATACCCATAGTCATTGGGATTGGCAATCCTGTAATATGGGTCCGAAGCCGCAGGCGGTAAAAGCAGGGGGAATAGAACTATACTGTCGCCGAACCTTGTGTGGCGATATGATCCTGTACCGGCATTGGCCTCGAAGTATGCGGTCGTATCGTCAATGAAAAGACACTCGTAATTCCTGCCAATGTACTTCAATTCTTCACAGGATGCAATCGCTATGAAAAACATGCACAAGACTATGGAGAACGTATATCTCATTATGCTAACAACCCTGTCCTTTGGTTCTTCTTCTTGCTAACCCGCACAACACCTCGTTAGAGATCCCCGTTCTTTTTCATCCTCTTCACCTCCTTGGAAACCCCCTTCCAACGCTTCTTCTCGAGGGCGCTGGCCTTCATCACCTGGCGGGCGGCAAGGTGGGAGAACTCGGCCCGCAGCTTGAAATAGCTCTCGGCCCGCTTGATGTCGAGCGCGCCGCTCTGGATCGCCTTTCGCACGGCGCAGCCCGGCTCGTTGTCATGGCCGCAGTCCCGGAACTTGCAGCCCGCCGACAGCTCCTCGATGTCGCTGAAGGCCTGCTTCAGCCCCTCCTCGTCGCCCCAGACCTGCAGCTCCCGCATCCCCGGCGTGTCGATCACCAGGCCGCCGCCGGGCAGAACCATCAGCTCGCGGTGGGTGGTGGTGTGCCGGCCCTTGCCGGTGACGTCGCTCACGGCGCTGGTCGCCAGCCGGTCGTCGCCCAGCAGCCGGTTGATGATTGTGGACTTGCCGACGCCGGACGACCCGATGAAGGCCACGGTCCTGCCGGGCTGCACGTACTTCTGTAAGATCTCCATGCCGGTATCGCCGGCCGCGCTCAGCGCGTGGACGTCGACCCCGATCGCGATCGACTCGACCTCGAGCTTGCGCGCCGCGGTCTCCGGGCAGATGTCCGACTTGTTCAGCAGGACGACGGGCGTGGCGCCGCTGTTCCACGCCATCGCCAGGGACCGCTCGATCCGCCGGATGTTGTAGTTCAGGTCCAGCCCGGCGACGATGAACACGGTGTCGATGTTGGCGGCGATGGCCTGCTCGTCGGTGGTCTGGCCGGCGGCCTTGCGGCTGAACGAGCTCTTGCGCGGCAACACCGCGTGGATCACCGCCTTGGCCTCGTCCGGGTACGCGGCGGCCGCGACCCAGTCGCCCACGGACGGCGTCAACGTCATGTCGTTGGATGAAAAACGGTACTTCCCCGACAACTCGCAGGTGTATTCGCCGAGCTCGGAGAAGGCTAGGTACTTGCCGCGGTCCTCCCGGTTGATCCGCATCGGCGTATGGCCCTGGTCCCGGAATCCGGCAAAGTTCCGCTCGAAGAACGGGTCCCAGCCCAGGTCCGCCAGGCGCATCTCAGTTCCCATGTTCCCGCTTATCATGTATTCGACTTGCTGTCAACGCAGGGCGGAGCGCCATTCCATTCCTCGCGCAGCAGGCCATAGAGGTGCTCGTCCCGGTACCGGCCGTCCTTCAGCACGCTCTGCCGGACCGTTCCCTCGCGCCGGAACCCCGCGCCCTCGAACAGCCGGATCGAGCGCTCGTTGAATGCGAAGATCTCGGCGCCGATGCGGTTCAGGCCAAGGTCCTCGAAGCAGTGACGCACCAGCGCGTCCAGCACCTCCCGCCCGTAGCCCAGCCCCCAGGATTCTTGGTCGCCGATGGTCAGCCCCGCCTTGCAGCGGCGGTTGTGGCGGTCGATGAACGCCGCCATGCAGTATCCGATCAGCCGGTCATCCGTGATGCGGCGCACCGCCCAGCGGCGGATAGAATCGTCGGCGCCGGCGATGACCTTCTCGACGTACGCCCGCGTCTGCTCGATGGTCTCCGGGTCCGCGGGGCAGTCGTCGCCGTAATGGCAGAGCACGGGATCGGCCGCCCAGCGGTTCAGGAGCTCGGCGTCACCGGGGCGGAACGGCGTCAGCCGCAGCCGGGCGGTAGTGAGCGTCGGGGTCATGGTCGCGGGCGCTGGTTCACGCGTTCGACTTGCTGTCCACGCACAGCACCTCGTTCTGCGCGTTGTAGATGGGGCAGCCGCCGCCGCAGAGGGGCAGCTTGTCGCAGGCCTTGCACTTTTCCTGCAGCCAGGCCTTCTTCCTGATGTCCACCGCCGGCCGGGCGTTCCAGATCTTCTTCCATTCGTTCGTCAGCATGTTCCCCAGCGGCGCGAAGTAGCTCTGGCAGGGGATCACCGAGCCGTCCGGCTCCACGCACATGTTGTACTTGGCCGCGGTGCAGGACTTGACGCCCAGCTCCATCTGCACCGGGTCCAGGTTGCAGTACTGGGTGGGCGTGTACCAGATCAGTTTCAGATCGAGATCGCCCGCCTTCCTGTGGACGCGCTCCATCACTGGGCCCAGCTCGCTCTCCTTGAACCCGATGCCGCACTGCGCGCCCTGCCCCGAGTAGATCAGCCCGTTGCAGGCCACGGTCGCAATGCCCAGCGACTTGATGAACTCCAGGGTCTTTTCGATCGTGCCCGCGTTGAGTCGTGTCAGCGTTGTATTCGTGATGGTGTACACCGGCGTGGCCACGGCGTTCCGGATGCCCTGGACCGTCTCTTTCCATGCGCCGGCGCAGCCTACCATCTTGTCGTGCACCGCCTCGTCGTGCGATTCCAGCGTGACCTGGATGTGGTCCAGCCCGGCCTCGGTCAGTTTCTTGACCAATGCATTATCTGACAGCTTGCGACCGTTGGTGAGCAGGCCCGTCACCAGGCCAGTCTCCTCGGCGAAGGCCACCAGGTCCGGCAGGTCGGCGCGCAGCGTGGCCTCGCCGCCGGTGAAGCAGACATGCGGGATGCCGGCGTCCCAGGTCTTCAGCATGATCTTTTTCCAGTCGTCCGTGCCCAGCTCCTTCGGTCGCCTGTCCTTGGGCAGGTAGCAGTGGCCGCAGGCGTCGTTGCAGTCGTAGGTCAGCGCCAGGTCCATGCGGTAGGGTGCCGACACCGGCGTCTGGAACGGCTCGATCCGGTCCGCGTCCATGTAGGTGATGGGACAGACGTCGTCGGTCTTGGCCAGCGCGAAGATCTTTTCCTTGAGCGCCTCGAAGTCCTGCTTCAGTTGCTCGGGCCTGACCCCGCGGTAGCGTTCCATCATCTGCGTTGCCGCGGTGTCCGCGTCGTCGCCCTCGATCACGTGCTTGGCCATCTCGGACGCGCTCTGGTTCAAATGCAGGATCTTGGAGGCGTTGATGGCCAGCATGCCGCGGCCGTCCGGCTCCAGCCGCAGGTGCAGGCGGAAGAAGGCGTCGCCCTCCTGGCCCCGGTAGTGGAACAGTCCCGGCGCCAGCGGCCGCTGGCGTTTGAAGTATCTCGACCACAGCGTTGTCAGCGACACGTCGAATTCTCCTTCTTCCTGTTCGTCATTTTTTCCACAGGTCCTTGTCGTCGGCCTTGGTGCCGTCCCGGGCGATCAGGCCCAGTCCGGCCAGCACCGCGGCGCCCAGCGCGACGACCGCCAGCACCAGCGCCCACGGGGTCCGCCGGGGGCCTATCGGCTCAGGTCCCGGCCGCTGCGTTGTCGATGACACGTCGCAAGTTCCTTTTGCCGAAGGTCCTGGCCGGGAACGAGAGCGTCAGCGATCCGTCCGCGGCGACGCCCAGCATCGAGGCCAGCTGTGTCTTGCCGACCGGATACAGCGGCGCCCACCACGAGGGGACGAAACACCTCATCACTGGGTAGACCAGCCAGGATGACAGCAGGAACAACGGCCCCACCGGGTCGATCAGGAGCTTGGCGCCGGACAGCTTGAGCGCCAGCCGCCGGGCCTTCTTGGCCGGCAGGTCGGCCGAGACCACGGTCCCGGTCAGCCGCCAGTTGTTCCACTTCAATTCGGCCTCGTTCCCAACGATCTCGAGATGCGACGGCGACAGCCACTCGCG
>JALOPJ010000205.1 GCA_025453955.1 Candidatus Edwardsiibacteriota bacterium | reverse complement strand
GGCCGGCGTTGGTCCCGCCGTGCACGCCGTCCAGGCGGGACTCGGTCGACGACGGGCAGACGCCCAGCTCGTGGACCCGCTCGCCGCCCGGCTGGCGGCCGCACTGCATGACCTCCCAGCAGTTCTTCTTGGCCATGCCCGTCCTCGGCCGGGGCTGGCGTCAGTGGCAGCCGCAGGAACCGCCCGAGCAGCACGATCCGCCGGCGCTCGGTTCCGAGCCGCCGCAACAGGCCCCCTCGACCTTGGCGGCGAAGGTCGACAACTGCTTCTCGGTGGCCTTGCCGCACCGGGGGCAGGCCGGGTCCGTCACCGACGAGGAGCTCATCAGCTTCTCGAAGCGATGGCCGCAGGCGGTGCACTGGTATTCGTAGATCGGCATCGTCGGTCTCCTTGCTCCGGGATCACTTGGCCAGGGCGGCGTCGATCTTCTGGGCCAGCGCTGCCTTGGGCACGGCGCCGACGATGGTGTCGACCACCCGGCCCTGCTTGAACACCAGCAGGCTGGGGATGCTGCGGATGCCGTACTGACCGGCCGTGGCCGGGTTGGCGTCGACGTCGACCTTGCCGAACTTGAGGCGGCCGGCGTAGTCGCCCGAGAGCTCCTCGAAGACCGGCGCGATCATCCGGCAGGGGCCGCACCAGGCGGCCCAGAAATCGACGATGGCAGGTCGCTCTTGACGACCTCCCGGTCGAAGGTGGCGTCGGTGAGATGGACGAGGGACATGGTCAGCTCCTCTCGGTTATCGGATGGTCCGTTTGGTCTGTTTCTTCTTCGCGGCCGCCAGTCGGATGGTGGCGAACAGCCGGGATTCCACGTTCTTGGGCACCCGGACCCCGCCCAGGCCGCGGTAGAGCGTGATCGTCCGGCTGAGGGTGTCGAGATACAGCCGGCAGTCCGGGCATCGCTTGAGGTGCTCGTCGACCTTGCGGCAGGCTGCCTCACGCAGGTCGCGGTCCAGGTAGTCGGAGAACACCGCTGCCATGCGGCGGCAATGGTGCGATCCGGCGCGGTCGTGCTTGGTGCTCATGGGCTGTCCTCGGGATCGGTGCGGTCCAGCATCATCCGGCGCAGGGCCTCCCGGCCGCGGTGCAACCGGGACTTCATGGCCGGCAGCGACAGCTTCAGCGCCTGCGCCGTCTCCCTGCCGCCGAGGCCCTCCACGTCGCGCAGCACCAGCACGGCCCGCTCGTCGGGGGGGAGCCGCAGCAGGGCCTGCTGCAGGCGGTCGCGCAGCTCGCGCCGCACGGCGTGCTCCAGGGGCGACGGCCGCAGGTCGGGGATCTCGGCCGCCGCCGCCAGGTCCCGTCCGGGTCCGCCGTGCGTCCGGAGGTGCCGCAGCTTCATCAGCGCGAAGTTGGCGGCCAGACGGTAGAGGTAGGTGGACAGCCGCGAACGCTCCTGGAACCTGCCGAGGTTCTGGTAGAGGGCGATGAAGGTCTCCTGCAGCACGTCCTCGGCGTCCGCCGGATCGCCCAGCATCCGCAGGGCCAGGGAATAGACGTGGGACTGGTGCGACCGCACCAACTGCTCGAACGAGCGCCGGTCGCCGCTTCGCGCGGCGGCCAGCAGGTCTTTTTCTTTGTCCGGATTCATGGGTTAAGATGCGGTTGCGGCGAAAAGGATTCATGCCTGTCCCGGGAGGCCCGGGCCGATCAGCGCTATAATGGTAAAGTATCACGGCGCAAAAGTCAACAATAAACGCCCCGCTCCCGGGAGGGACGATGCGGGGCTAACAGATTATCGGGGAAATGATTATTACGGTGAAAAAACCCTTGACAATGACAGCGATTTGTGACTTAATTACATACTGATCGGTCCATTCCCCGGGACGATCGCCAGCACCATGAGCAACGACAGAAAACCCCCCGCCACCCGGCGCCCGACCACCCGGCCCCCGGCCGGGCGCGCCGCCGCGCCATCCCGCCCGTCGACCCCTTCCCCAACCGCCGCCGCCGACATCAGCCACCTGCGCGCCATCGTCGAACTGGCCGAGGACGCGGTCTACATCAAGGACGCGCGCCTGCGCTACCTGTTCGTCAATCCCGCCGCGGTGAAGTACCTGGGCGTTCCCGCCGCGAAGCTGATCGGCAGGACCGACGCCCAGGTGTTCGGCCCGGCCACAAGCCGCGAGACCGACGCCGCCGACCGCAGGGTGCTGCGGCGCAGGGAGGCCGTCACCTACGAGCGGCGGGGGCGGTCGGCCGGCGGCGAGCGCGTGTTCCTGACGACCAAGGTGCCCTATCGCTCGCCGCAGGGAACGCTGCTGGGGTTGATCGGCATCAGCCGCGAGATCACCGGCCGCAAGCTCGCCGAGGAGGAGCTGGCCCGCAGCGAGGCCACGCACCGGCTGCTGCTCAACAGCATCCAGTCCCCGGTGCTGGCGCTGGACGAACGGCTGCGCGTGGTCTATTGCAACAAAACCTACGCCGAGTTCGTCGGCCGGCCGCCGGCCGGGATCGAGGGCCAGGACCTGCTGCGGGTGTTCCCGCAGCTGCGGCGCAGCAAGACCTACCGCAGCTACCGCCAGGTACTGGCCGAGTCGAGGGCGCGATGGGCGACCGGTACATCACGGCCCGGGTGTGCCGCACGCCCGGCGGCCTGCTGGCCATCGCCGAGGACGTCACCGCCCAGCGCCGGGCAGCGCAGGAACTGGAACGGACCCGCGCCGAGCTGGCGGCCACGGTGCAGCGCCGCACCGGGTCGCTGGCCCGCTCCAATCAGGAGCTGCAGAAGGAGGCCGGTCACCGGCGGCGGATCGAGCAGACCCTGCGCGACAGCGAGGCCAAGTACCGCGCCATCCTGGAGAACTCGCAGGACATCATCACCATCCTCAACGAGGACGGCGTGGTCACATACGCCAACCCGGCGCTGACCGAGGTGCTGGGGCACGCCGTCGGCGACGTCCTGGGAAAGAACGTGCTGGAGTATCTCCATCCCAGCGACGCCCCCGCGGTGATCAAGCTGCTGGGCGAGCTGCACCAGCAGCCGGGCGCCGCCGCCAAGACCGAGGTCCGCCTGCGCCGTGCCGACGGCTGCTGGCGGCTGCTGGAAGTGTCCAGCAAGCACATCCCGGAGTCGCGGTTGCTGGGCGGGATCGTGATCAACGCCCGCGACGTCACCGAGGGCCGCCGGGTCCAGGACGAGGCGCGGGAGTCCGAGGACCGCCAGCGGCTGCTGTTCGACCTGGCGCCGGACGCGTATTTCCTCTGCGACTTCAAGGGACGGCTGGCCGACTGCAACCGCGCGTTCGAGGGGCTGGCCGGCGCCGGGCGGGAGGCGCTGGCCGGCCGGAGCCTGTGGGACCTGAACCTGCTGCCGATCGACCAGGCGCCGGAGCTGACCGCGCTGCTGGCGCGCAACGCCCGGGGCGAGGAGGCCGGCCCCGATGCCTTCACGTTGAGCGGCGCCGACGGCCGGGCCTTCCGGGCCGAGATCAAGACGCATCCGGTCAAGATCAAGGGCCAGCCGCTGGTGCTGGGGGTCGTCACGGACGTCACCGCGTCCGCGCGGGAACGCGACCACGAGCAGGAGCACTACCGGGGCCTGGAG
>JALOPJ010000102.1 GCA_025453955.1 Candidatus Edwardsiibacteriota bacterium | reverse complement strand
CGTCGCCGTCACGGCGCGGGGGCCGTCGGGGCGGGCCGTGGCGCTGCGGGTCTCGGCCCAGACCTGCGACACCACGCTGTACCGGGACAGGATCCGCTTCTCGCTGGCGGAGCGGGCCCTGCCCAGCACCAAGTTCGACCTGGCGTGCGATCGCGATGAACGCGGCGCAGTGACGACCGTGCGCCTGCGCGGCACCGGCTACGGCCACGGCGTGGGAATGTGCCAGTGGGGCGCCATCGGCATGGCGCGGAAGGGAAAGAGCTACGTGCGGATCCTCCGGCACTATTACCGGGACGTGCGGATCGAAAGACTGTACTGACCTCGGTGTCCGGCCCTTTGCGCCGGCTGCGGGGCGTAATGAGGCGGACCGAGAGGTCCGCCGTTTTCATGCAAAAATTCTTAAAAAACGCCGATTTTGCGCTTGAAAAACATCCGGTTTTCGGTTAAACTTAAAATCTCTTAGTGGGTTAATTTTCAAGGAGTTAATATAATGGACTACCAGAAGTTCTACGGGTTGGAAGACCAGCCGTTCTCCAACGCGCCGGACGCCCGGTTCTACTACGACAGCCCCCAGCACTCCAAGGCCATCCTCAAGATGATGCACGCCTCGGAGATGATGAAGGGCCTGGCCGTGGTGCTGGGCGACATCGGCACCGGCAAGACCACGGTGTCGCGCCGCATCCTGGAGATCCTGCCGGACGACCAGTACGAGACCGCGCTGCTGGTGATCGTGCACTCCGAGGTCACCCCGGGCTGGCTGATCACCAAGATCGCCCAGCAGATGGGCGTGGAGAAGCCCGCCGAGGGCAAGGCCGGCCTGATCGGCCAACTGTACGAGCAGCTGATGCGGATCTACAACGACGGCCGCAAGGCGGTGGTGATCATCGACGAGGCCAACATGCTCAAGAACAAGGAGATCATGGAGGAGATGCGGGGCCTGCTCAACATGGAGATCGCGGGCAGCATGCTGATCACCTTCCTGCTGTTCGGCCTGCCCGACCTGGAGCAGTGCCTGGCGATGGACCCGCCGCTGCGCGAGCGGATCGCGGTCAAGCACCGGCTGGAGCCGCTGACCTCGGAGTCCACCCGCGGCTACATCAAGTACCGGCTGGCCGTGGTGGGCTGCCAGCGGGAGCTGTTCACCGACTCGGCCTACGAGTTCATCCACTTCTACTCCGACGGCAAGCCGCGGCTGATCAACACCATCTGCGACAACGCCCTGCTGGAGGGGGCGATGTCCGGCATCCAGCAGATCGACGAGGCGCTGATCGAGTCGGTGGTGGCCGACCTGGGCCTGAAGAGCGACCTGGAGAACGCCGACTCCAAGTCCAAGCAGCCGGTGTTCTGACGATGGCGGCGCGAGCGGAACACTACTGCGACCTGCACCTCCACACCATCGCCTCGGACGGCACGCTGACACCGGAACAGCTGGTGGACTACGCCTCGTCCAAGGGCTACCGGGCCATCGCCGTCACCGACCACGACTCCTGGGAGTCGATCGGAGCGGCCCAGGCCCTGGGCTCGCGGGTCGGGCTGGAGGTGGTCCCGGGCATCGAGCTGTCCACCAACCTCGACGACCGCGAGATCCACGTGCTGGGCTACTTCATCGACCACAACGACCGGGTGTTCCGGGCCAAAATTGCGCACTTCAAGCAGGCCCGGATCGAGCGGGCCGGCCGGATGGTGGAGAAGCTGGCGGCGATGGGGGTGCGGGTGGAGCTGCCCCGGGTGCTGCAGATCGCCGGGGGCGGCTCGGTGGGCCGGCCCCACGTGGCGCGGGCCCTGCAGGAGCTGGGCTACGTCGGGTCGGTGGACGAGGCCTTCGCCCGCTACATCGGCTCGGGCTGCCCGGCCTACGTCGGCAAGGACTTCCTGACGCCGGCCGAGTCGTTCGCCCTGGTCCACGACGCCGGCGGGCTGGCGTTCTTCGCCCACCCCGGCATCGAGAACGCCGACGAGCTGATCGACGGCTTCGTGGCCGACGGCCTGGACGGGCTGGAGGTCTGGCACTCCAAGCACACGGCGGCCCAGGCCCGGCACTACCAGGAGCTGGCAACGCGGCGCGGCCTGCTGATGTCGGGCGGCTCGGACTACCACGGCGACGGCCTGGGCGGCAGCGCCTCCCGCAATCCGGCCCGGGTGCCCTACGACGTGGTGGAGCGGATGAAGCAGCGGCTGTCCGAGGCCACCCTGCGCAAGTGGAACCAGACGGTGATCGAATGACCGGACCCAGGTCGCCGGCCGCGTTCATTGTTCATTGTTCATTCGGCGGTACATTATGATCGACGAATCCATCCTGCGGTCGCTGGTGATGCCCAACGACCGGAAGATCGTGCTGCTGGTGGCCGACGGGCTGGGCGGCCTGCCGCGCGATCTCGACGGCCGCACCGAGCTGGAGGCGGCGGCCAAGCCCACCCTCGACAAGCTGGCGGCGCACTCGGCCTGCGGGCTCTCCGTGCCGGCGGGCCCGGGCATCACGCCCGGGTCCGGCCCGGCGCACCTGGCGCTGTTCGGCTACGACCCGTTCCGCTACCAGATCGGCCGGGGCGTGATGGAGGCCCTGGGCATCGGCCTGGAGGTCGGCACGCACGACGTGGCGGTGCGCGCCAACTTCGCCACCATGGACCGCGACGGCGTCGTCACCGACCGCCGGGCCGGGCGGATCACCACCGAGCGCTGCGCCGGGCTCTGCGCCAAGCTGCAGCGGGAGGTCCCGCCGCTGGACGGCGTTGAGGCCTTCGTGATGCACGCCAGCGAGCACCGCTTCGTGGTGGTGTTCCGGGGCCCCGGGCTGGACGAGCACCTGGCCGACACCGACCCCCAGCGCGACGGGGCGCGGGCGGTGGACCCCCAGCCGCTGTTCGAGGAGGCCGAGCGCACCGCGGCGGTGGTCCGGTCGTTCGTGGCCAAGGCCAACCGGGTCCTGGCGGGCGAGGGCCCGGCCAACACCGTGCTGCTGCGGGGATTCTCCGCGCTGCCGCACCTGCCGACGTTCAAGGACCGCTACGGGCTGAAGGCGGCGGCCATCGCGGCCTACCCGATGTACCGCGGGCTGGCCCAGTGCGTCGGCATGGCCGTGCTGCCGACCGGCCCGTCCCTCGAGGAGCAGTTCGAGACGCTGCGCCAGCACTACAAGGACTTCGACTTCTTCTACGTCCACGTCAAGAAGACCGACACCAGGGGCGAGGACGGCAACTTCAACGCCAAGGTGCAGGTGATCAACGAGCTGGACGCCGCGCTGCCGGCCCTGCTCAAGCTGGAGCCCGACGTGCTGGCGGTCACCGGCGACCACTCCACGCCGGCGCTGATGAAGGGGCACAGCTGGCACCCCAATCCGTTCCTGCTGCACGCCCGTACCGCCCAGCCCGGCTGGACCGAGGAGTTCACCGAGCGCAGCTGCGCCCTGGGCACGCTGGGGCGGTTCCCGGCCACCGACGCCATGCCGCTGCTGCTGGCCCACGCCGGCAAGCTGGCCAAATTCGGGGCGTAGGTTCACGCCGGGGTTTCAACACAAAGACACGAAGACACAAAGAACCTGGACGCCGATGAATAGGATATGCGCTGTTTGTCGCTCTGACCCCGGCCGGCGCCGGCACCGGGTCCCGCCTGATACCAACAAGGATGAAGCCAGGAAACCGTCCGCCATCATTGCCACCCTCGCCGTCATCGCGCTGCTCGCGCTGTCGTCCTGCGCCACCGTGCCGGTCACCGGCCGCTCGCAGCTGAACCTGGTCCCGGACAGCGAGATGATGGCCATGAGCTACCAGCAGTACGGCGAGTTCATCAAGGCCAGCCGGCTCAGCCAGAACCAATCGCAGACCGCCATGGTGAAGCGGGTGGGGGCCAACATCCAGAAGGCGGTCGAGACGTACTTCGCGCAGAACAATCTCACCCGGGAGTTGGCCGGCTTCGCCTGGGAGTACAACCTGGTCGACAGCAGCGAGGTCAACGCCTTCTGCATGCCGGGTGGCAAGGTGGTGGTGTTCAGCGGAATCCTGCCGGTCACCAGGACCGAGGCCGGGCTGGCGGTGGTGGTGGGCCATGAGATCGCCCACGCGGTGGCCAAGCACGGCAGCGAGCGGATGAGCCAGAACCTGCTGCAGCAGCTGGGCGGCATGGCCCTGCAGAAGGCGATCGAGCAGAAGCCCCGGGAGACCCAGCAGCTGTGGATGATGGCCTTCGGGCTGGGCTCGCAGCTGGGGGTGATGCTGCCCTACAGCCGGGTGCAGGAGCACGAGGCCGACCGGCTGGGGATGACCTTCATGGCCATGGCGGGCTACGACCCCAACGCCGCGCTGGACTTCTGGCAGCGGATGAGCGCGACGGGCGGGGCCAAGCCGCCGGAGTTCCTCAGCACCCACCCCTCGGACGAGTCGCGCATCGCCAACATGAAGGCGCTGCTGCCCGAGGTGATGAAGTACTACAAGAAACCGTAACGAACACGGACCGCAATGAAACGTATCCTCGTCGCAGCCGCACTGATCTCGCTGGCCGCCCATCCGGCCCTGGCCCAGAAGGCCAAGGCGAAAAAGCAGGACCCCAAGGCCAAGCCGGCGGTCCAGCAGGCCGCGCACCAGGCCGACCCGGTGATGGAGTACCTGCAAAAACCCACCGACAAGGGCTACCGCGCGGCCCGCGCCAGGCTGGACAGCCTGCTGGCGGCAGCGCCGCAGGACCGCCGCAACCTGGTGCTGTCGTTCTACGTCGAGCGGACCAACCTCGATGCCCAGGTCGAACAGCTGTACGCCGAGCGCGACTCGCTGGACGACATGACGGCCTTCAGCCTGGCCAACTACCTGCTGGAGGCCCGGGACCACGACCGGGCCATCGCGCTCTACGCGCAGCTCAACGCCAAAAAGCCCAAGTGGTCCTGCCCCTGGCGGCACAGGGGCGAGGCGCTGTACCGGCAGGGCCGGCTGGACGAGGCCGAGGCCGCGCTGTTGAAGGCCGTCGAGACGCGCCAGACCCACTACGACGCCTACGTCTGGCTGGCCAAGGTGCAGCGCGACCTCAAGCGCTACGCGGACGCGCTGGAGACCGTCAAGACCGCGTTCAAGCACAAGGGCAGGGACGTGGAGGACCCGGGCGCGGAGATCAAGGACGACGAGGACGTCAAGCTGCTGGACGAGCTGCTGCTGCAGAACATGGTGCAGCCGGACCAGGTCGAGGCCGAGCGCAACAAGATCATCAGGGCGGCGATGAAGCCGATCAGAAAATGACCAGTGCGGATTCCGACCCATTCGCGCGAACCGTCATCCGCTAGGAAAACGCTTGCATCCTCTTTTCGTCCTCTACGTCGCCGATCAGGCGCGGTCGCGCGAGTTCTACAAGAAGATCCTGGCGCTGGAGCCGACGCTGGACGTCCCGGGCATGACCGAGTTCGACCTGGGCGGCTGCACCATGGGACTGATGCCGGAGCAGGGCATCGCGAAGATACTGGGCAAGTCCGTGCCCGACCCCGCCACCGGCGGCGGCGTCCCGCGCTGCGAACTGTACCTCACGGTCGCGGCCCCGCAGGCCTACTGCGACCGCGCCCTGGCCGCGGGCGCCCGGCTGGTCAGCCCGCTGTGCCAGCGCGGCTGGGGCGACCATGTCGTCTACCTGGCCGACCCCGACGGGCACATCGTCGCCTTCGCGCGCAAGGCGTGAGCCCGATCATGGACCGGTCGTCATCCCGGCGCATGCCGGGATCCAGGCCTGTGGACTTTCTGGATTCCGACCTTCGTCGGAATGACAACTGTCCCAAAGCGTATGGCCAAGTAGCGGATCGCATGAATCACAGATAATCCTGCAAGGAATTGCATCGGTATTCTCCGTGTCTCTGTGTCTCTGTGTGAAAACCATTCACTAACATAAGGATCGCATCATGGCAAAGCGGACGGTCATTTTCGCCGAGACCCTGTTCGACGGGCGCAAGCAATTGAAGGACGTCAGCGTCATCGTCGAGGACGACAGGATCACCGACGTCGTGAAGAAGCGGCTGGCGCCCGACTTCAGCGGCGTGGTCACCCCGGCCTTCATCGACGCCCACTCCCACATCGGCATGGCGCGGGCCGGCGAGCCCGGCCGCGAGGAGGAGACCAACGACGTCTCCGACCAGTTCCTGCCGCTCAACGACCCGCTGGACAGCGTCTACTTCGACGACCAGTCGTTCGCCGAGGCGGTGGACTTCGGCGTGCTCTATTCCTGCATCGTGCCGGGCTCGGGCAACCTGCTGGGCGGCCGGGCCTCGGTGATCCGCACCTTCGCGCGGCACCGCCAGCAGGCGCTGGTCCGCGACTACGGCTTCAAGATGGCGCTGGGCTACAACCCGCGCTCCACCGGCGAGTGGAAGGGCGCCCGGCCCAACACCCGGATGGGCATCTACGGCATGCTGGAGAAGCGCTTCGACCAGGCGCTGGCCAAGAAGCAGAAGGCCGACCTGGCCCGGGCCCGCAAGCTGCAGGAGCTGGAGCTGCGCGCCAAGGACAAGAAGCTGAAGAAGCCGATGGCCGACGAGATGCGGGCGATGATCGAGCAGGAGTACGTGCTGGAGTTCGACCCCGAGGACAAGGCCCTGCTGGAGCTGCTGGTCGACAAGAAGACCGCCAAGGTGCACGTCCACAAGGAGGACGACGCGCTGTACCTGATCGACCTGGCCAAGAAATACGGCCTGAAGGTCACCGCCGACCACCTGGGCGACGTCCACCACCAGGAGATCTTCGAGAAGCTGGCCGAGCACAACATCCCGGCGGTCTACGGCCCGCTGGGGTCGCTGGCCTACAAGGTGGAGCTCAAGAACGACAGCTACAAGAACACCGAGCCCTGCGCGAGAGCCTGAAGTACTTCCTGATCTACGGCATGAGCGAGGAGCAGGCCATCGGGCTGATCACCTACAAGAACGCCAAGATCCTGGGGATCGAGGACCGGCTGGGCACGGTGGAGAAGGGCAAGCTGGCCTCGCTGACGGTGTGGGACCAGAACCCGCTGCACCTGGCCGCGTTCCCGCGGATGGTGATGGCCGAGGGCGCCGTCATCCGCAAGGCCAGGGACTGATCGGGCGGTTCCGGTGGGCCGACCTCTCCCCTGCCCCTCCCCGCAGCGGGGAGGGAAGGGTCATTCGAACGGCGAGCCGTACCTCCTGCACAAGCGAAGCAATCGGCTGACAGCCATGGATCGCCACGCGCGCAGCGGCGGGATGCCCGGCTCGCGATGACCACAAGAGGACCACGCATGAAGAACAAAGCGCAGATCGTCAGCATCCTCGTCGTCTACGACTCCTACACCGGCAACACCGAACAGCTGGCCAAGGCGGTGGCGCAGGGCGCCGCGGCGGTCGAGGGCGCGGCGGTCGCGCTCAGGAAGGCCGACAAGGCCGACGTGAAGGACCTGCTGGCCGCCGACGGCATCATCGTCGGCTCGCCCGCCTACTACGGCCTGATGACGGCGCGGCTGAAGCGGCTGTTCGACGCCTCGGTCAAGCTGCACGGCAAGCTGGAGGGGAAGGCGGGCGCGGCCTTCACCACTGCCGGCGGCACGGCCACCGGCGCCGAGACCACCCTGCTGTCGATCCTGACCGCGATGCTGGTCCACGGCATGGTGGTGCAGGGCCGCTCCGGCGACAAGCACTTCGGCCCGGCCTGCGTCGGCAAACCGAACGCGGCGGCGCTGAAGCTGGGCCGCGAGCTGGGACGGCGCACCGCGCTGCTGGCGCAGAAACTCAGACACAATGGATCCCGTTGAGCTCAGAACGCGACATCTCCGGTGAAAAGGGAGGAATGGATCCGCACGAAGAACATGAAGGTATTTTCGGTCCAAAATCCCGGCAACAGCTTGGAGCACGTGGATGTCTTGTTGGAGGATACCATCGGCTTCCGCAAGGCATATGACAGGCGTGAAATCATCAGGTCAGGCGATCTGGTGATAAACCTGGTCAACATCGACGACCTGATCAGGCTCAAGGAGATCGCGGGAAGGGAGAGGGACCTGATAGACATCAAGGCCTTGCGGAAAATCAAGGAGCTGCGAAATGAAAAATGAGACCAGGGAAGAAAGCGGATACTACGATATTGACGATTTGATCTGTGCGCAACGATTGAGCTATGGCGAACGGATGGAGTTATTGGATAGAATAAATGAGTTCCTGATGAGGACCATGCCTCAACGAAGCAAGGAAATCAGCCTGATACTCAAACGAAGTAATTTCTGACCGCACACATGCCGACCAAACGCGCTATCATCAGCGTCCACGACAAGACCGGCGTCGTCGAGTTCGCGAAAGGCCTCGCCAACCTGGGCTTCGAGATCGTCTCGTCGGGCGGAACGGCCATGCACCTGCGGGAACAGGGCGTGGCAGTCACCGACGTGGCCGACGTCACCGGCTTTCCCGAGATGCTGGACGGCCGGGTCAAGACCCTGCATCCCAAGGTTCACGCCGGGATCCTGGCGCGGCGCGACAAGCCGGAGCACATGGCGAAGATCGCCGAGCACGGCATCGCCCCGGTGGACGTGGTCTGCGTCAACCTCTATCCCTTCGAGGCCACGGTGGCCAAGGCCGGCGTGACCGAGGACGAGGCCATCGAGCAGATCGACATCGGCGGGCCGTCGCTGGTGCGGGCCGCGGCCAAGAACTTCTCCGCCGTCGCAGTCGTCACCGATCCCTCGCAGTACGGGACCGTGCTCGCAGAGATCAAACGTGACGGCACCGTGAGCGCGGCTACCACGCGCACCCTGTTCCGGGCGGCCTTCGCGCTGACCGCCCGCTACGACGCGGCGATCGCGGCGCATTTCGGCGCCGACCGGAGCGCAGGCGCGGCGGACGTTCCCGAGTCGCTCGACCTGCGGCTGGCCAAGGTGCTGCCGCTGCGCTACGGCGAGAACCCCCACCAGCCGGCGGGCTTCTACCTACGGCGGGGCAGCGGGCTGCCGTTCGAGCAGCTGCACGGCAAGGAGATCTCCTACAACAACATCCTCGACCTGTCGGCGGCCTGGGAGCTGGCGGCCGAGTACGACCGGCCCTGCTGCGCCATCGTCAAGCACACCAACCCCTGCGGCCTGGGCTGCGCCGAGGACCTGCACGCCGCCTACCTGCTGGCGCGCGACGGCGAGCTGCCGCCGGCGCCGATCTCGCGCTTCGGCGGCATCATCGCGGTCAACCGCCCGCTGGACCGGGCGACGGCCGAGGAGATCGCCGCGCCGGGCGGGTTCTACGAGGTGATCGCCGCCCCGGCGTTCGAGGACGGCGTCAAGGAAATCTTCGCCGGCCGCAAGGGCTGGGGCCAGAACGTGCGGCTGGTCAGGATCCTGGGGCGACACGATGAACGGCTGAACGTGCGGTCGGCCATCGGGGGACTGCTGGTCCAGGCCGGTGACGGCAGCGTCGCCGACTGGGATGCGCTGCAGTACGCGACCGCGCTGCGCCCCACGGCGCAGCAGCTGCGGGACCTGGAATTCGCCTTCGCCGCGGTCAAGCACGTCAAGTCCAACGCCATCGTCATCGCCAAGGATTCGCAGCTGGTCGGGCTGGGCGCGGGCCAGCCCAACCGGGTGGCCTCGGTGCGGCTGGCCGCGGCCCAGGCCGGGGAGCGGTCCCGCGGTGCGGCGCTGGCCTCGGACGGCTACTTCCCCTTCCCCGACAACGTCGACGAGGCGGCGGCCGCCGGCATCGCGGCCATCGTCCAGCCGGGCGGCTCGGTCAAGGACGCCGAGGTGGTGGCCGCGGCGGAGCGGGCCGGGATCGCCATGGTGCTGACGGGCGTCAGGCACTTCCGGCACTAGCCATCTTTCGCGAGGAAGGACCACGATGGGCACGGTATCGCCGCTGCTGCTGCTGCGGGTGATCGGCCAGATCACCGGCGCGCTGCGCAACCTCAAGATGTACGACGTCCACCACGCCACCTCGCAGCGGCTGTTCGACAGCAGCCTGGCGGCGGTCAAGGAGGCGCTGGGGAGCGACCCCTCGTTCAGCTTCAGCCTGGCGGGGAACATCCTGCAGGTCAACGGCAAGGCGGTGCCGGACTCGCGCAAGGAGGCCATCGCCAACTTCATCGGGGAGCTGGGCAAGCGCAGCATCGGCCAGCTGACCTTCACCCAGGGCCTGGACCGCGACCAGATGGCGGTCTTCTTCGAGGCCATGGCGCTGGAGCCCGACCAGGTAAAGGCCCAGGGCGGCATCGCCCGGGTGCTGCTGGGCCGCAACGTGGCCAACATCCAGGTCAAGGGCATCTCCTACGGCGGCGACGAGGCCGCCGCGGCCATCCCCCAGGGCATGACGGCCCAGGACCTGGAGACCCTGTCGAAGATGCCGGCCCAGCTGCTGGCGATGATCCGCACCAACCCGGCCCAGCTGGCCCAGATGATCCTGGAGGCGGCGGCCAAGGGCGGCGGCGACGCGGCGGCGCTGACCGAGCTGGACCACGTGGCCGGGATGCTGGCCGGCAGCATGGGGGCGGGGTCGGCCGAGTACGTGGCCGGGATGACCGGCGTGATCGGCAACCTGGGGGCCGGCGTCCAGCGGGAGTTCCTGGCCAGCAAGGCCATGGACCGCGAGTGGTCGGACGTCATCAAGAACATCCTGGGCAAGCTGCCGGACGCGGAGATCTTCGGCATGCTGGGCGCGCGGATGGACAAGCTGAAGGGACGGGGCTTCTCCGGCGACTGGGCCGACGAGGTCAGGAAGTTCTGGGCCACGCTGCCGGTGGACGCCATCCGCAAGGACGGGCTGAAGCCGGCGTTCCGGAAGAACCTGGCGCAGTACGGGTTTTCCGCCGAGGACCAGGGTTTCATCATGGGCGAGGAGGCCAGCGCCGAGGAGAAGGCGCAGGCCCTGCTGCGGGATCTCCGCACCCAGCCGCCGGGACAGGCATTGCCGGATTCGTTCGTCAACCAGCTGCGCCGCGCCCTCAAGCGGGGCGGCGTGCCGGCGGAGATCTGGGACGAGTTCTGGAAACGGCTGGCCGATCCGGCGCCGGTGGTGCGGGCGTCGGCCCTGCCGCAGAACGTGGCGCTGGCGGCCGACCTGGCGGAGGCCGGCCGGTTCGACGTGATCGAGCTGCTGACCGGCAAGCTGAACGAGCGGCTGATGGCCGAGACCGTCCCGGAGCTGCAGGCCGGCGTGGTCGAGGGGCTGGCGGCGCTCCACGGCATGCTGGTCGCCAAGGACAAGAAGGCGGTGGCCGCCACCATCTCCAAGGGCCTGGGCGACCTGTTCCCCTACCTGGTGGACAAGCCGGTGGGCGGCGCGCTGATCGAGATGCTGGCCCGGATGGGCGACGAGGCCGCCACCCGGGCCCTGATCAAGGGCTTCACCAAGGACGCGGTGTTCGAGCGGATCGCCGGGCTGCTGGCGGCCAACGGCATGAAGGCCGCCCCCTGGCTGATCGACACGGTGCGGGAGAGCGAGGACCGCACCATGCGGATGAAGACGATGTACGTGCTGTCCAAGATCGGTCCCGAGGTCGAGGAGCTGGCCATCAGGATGCTGCCGGACGACCGCTGGTTCGTCAAGCGCAACATGGCGCTGCTGCTGGCCCAGCTGGGGACGGCCAAGTCGGTGGAGCCGCTCAAGGTGCAGTACGACGACAAGGACGCCCGGGTGCGCGTCGAGATCCTGCGGACCATCCTCAAGCTGGCCGGGCCGGCGGCCGAGGACTTCTACGCCAGGGCGCTGGCCGACAAGGAGCCCGAGGTGCGCAGGGCCGCGGTCGACTGCCTGGCCAAGTGCCCCAGCGACGGCGCGGTCGACGCCCTGGCCGCGGTGTTCACCAAGCGCGACATGCTGGGCCGGGGCGAGGCCCCGGAGATCCGCAAGGCCATCGTCGCGGCCGCCGGCGCCATCGGCACCAAGAAGGCCGCCTCGCTGCTGATGGGCGCGGCCCGCGACAAGGACGCCGAGCTGTCCGCCGCCGCCCAGGCCATCCTGCCGGGGCTGCTGAAGAAGCTCAAGGAGCAGGGCATGCA
>JALOPJ010000101.1 GCA_025453955.1 Candidatus Edwardsiibacteriota bacterium | reverse complement strand
GTCGGCTGCCTGGGCGAACTGGCGCCGGCCGTGACCAAGGCGGCCGGCATCAAGGGCCGCGGCCAGTACCTGGAGATCGCGCTGGGACCGGTGATCGCCCGGCTGGCCGGCCGCGTGCCGCAGTTCGCGGAGCCGCCCAAGTTCCCGGCCGTGAAGCGCGACCTGGCGCTGGTCGTCCGGCAGGACGCCGCCTGCGCCGAGCTGGAGGCGGTGATCCGGGAGGCGGGCGGCGCCGAGCTGGAGGCGGTGCGGCTGTTCGACCGCTACCAGGGCGCCCAGGTCGGGCCGGGCCGC
Organism: Candidatus Edwardsiibacteriota bacterium; assembly: GCA_025453955.1. Lineage (GTDB taxonomy): Bacteria > Edwardsbacteria > AC1 > AC1 > EtOH8 > UBA2255. The sequence continues at coordinate 16,193 of JALOPJ010000101.1, read as the reverse complement.
ACCAGCATGGCCTTCGCGCTGTCGCTGCGCGCCGCGGGGCGCACCATGACCGACGCCGAGGCCGACGCGGCCTGCGCCAGGATCGTGGCGGCCCTGCGGCAGCGGACCGGCGCCGAGGTCCGGACCTCGTAGCACGGCGGACATCCATTCCTTTTCATATATACGGAGGGACCACATGGATCTGCAGGCGCTGGAAACACTGGAGCAACGGGTCAACAAGGCGGTCGCGGTGATCGCCGTGCTGAAGAACGACAAGAAGAAACTGGAGGCGGACAACGCCGCGCTCCATGACCAACTGGCAACGCTCACCACCAAGCTGCAGGCGGCCGAGGGCAGCGGGACCGAGCTGGAGGGGCTGCGGGCGGAGAACCAGCGGCTGACCAAGGCCCAGGCCGAGATCCGGCGGCGGCTGGAGGAGATCATCGCCAAACTGGAGAAGTTCCGGGACTGACGGCCCGGCACCGCGGGGAACCACCTTTCACCGAACGAACGCCCGACCATGACCAAGAAGCCTGGCATCAAAGTGGAGATCTACGGCTCCGAGTACCGGATCAAGGGGGACGCCGACGGCGAATACATCAAGCGGGTGGCCGCCTTCGTCGACGAGCGGATGCGCCAGGTGTCCCAGCTGACCACCGACAGCGCGGTGTCCAAGATCGCCATCCTTGCCGCCATCAACATCGCCGACGAGCTGTTCAAGGAGCGGGCCCAGCGCGAGCACGCGGCGCTGGAGCTCTCGGAGAAGCTCCGGATGATCGAGGACGACGGCGGCGGCAAGTAGGCCGGCAACTTTTTCCGGTTTTTTGTCCGGGGCCCCTTGCATTCGGGGGCGGGTCGTGGTATAGTCCGTTCGGGTCAGGCCGACATAGGGATTCCCTGCGGTGTTCGAAGCTCTCGGGATTTTTTTGAGCCAACACCTATTCATCGGGCCACAACCTTCGGTCGCGGTACGCCAGCCTTTCCAGAAAAGGACGCGTTAAACGGTCGAGGCGGCACCACTGTTTGAATAGGTTCAAAGAAACCGGGCGCCCGGCACATGCGGGGAATTTTCCTTTTTCCGGGCCGATGCCCGGCGACACGGTCACCGATCAATTTCATATATACGGAGGGAGATCCCATGTCCATCATACTCTGGCTGATCATCTGCGTGCTGGCCCTGGCCGCGGGCTTCGTGGGCGGCTACTTCATCCACCGCCGGATGGGCGAGTCGCGGCTGGCCCAGGCCGAGAAGTTCGCCGAGAAGATCGTGGCCGAGGCCCAGCGCGAGGCCGCCACGGTCAAGAAGGAGGCCTCGGTCCAGGCCAAGGAGGAGTGGTACAAGCTCAAGCAGAACTTCGAGAAGGAGACCCAGAGCAAGCGGGCCGAGCTGAAGGGCGTCGAGGACCGGCTGACCGACCGGGAGAAGCAGAACGACCGCAAGGTCGACATCATCAACCGCAAGGAGCGCGAGGTCGAGGGCCGGGAGCGCGACCTGGTGGCCAAGGAGCGGGTGGTGCGGGCCAAGGACGAGCGGCTGACCACCCTGATCGACGAGCAGAACCAGAAGCTGGAGCAGATCGCCGGGCTGACCCAGGAGGAGGCCAAGAAGACGCTGCTCCAGAACCTGGAGGCCCAGGCCCGCCACGAGGCCGCGGCGCTGACCAAGAGCATCCGCGACGAGGCCAGGGAGAACGCCGAGAAGGAGGCCAAGCAGGTCATCACCCTGGCCATCCAGCGCTACGCCGGCGAGCACACCGCCGAGACCACGGTGTCGGTGGTGCCGCTGGCCTCGGACGAGATGAAGGGCCGGATCATCGGCCGCGAGGGCCGCAACATCCGGGCCTTCGAGGCGGCCACCGGCGTCGAGGTGCTGATCGACGACACCCCGGAGGCCATCGTCATCTCCGGGTTCGACCCGGTGCGGCGCGAGGTGGCGCGGATCGCTATGGAGCGGCTGGTGCACGACGGCCGGATCCAGCCGTCGCGGATCGAGGAGGTGATCGAGAAGGCCAAGGGCGAGGTCGACCGCAGCATCAAGGAGGCCGGCGAGGCGCTGGCGCTGGAGGTGGGCGTGCCGGGGCTGCACCCCGAGGTGATGGTGCTGCTGGGACGGCTCAAGTACCGCACCAGCTACGGCCAGAACGTGCTGCAGCACTCCAAGGAGGTGGCGCTGCTGGCCTCCACCATGGCCGGCGAGCTGGAGCTGGACCAGGCGCTGGCCAAGCGGGCCGGCCTGCTGCACGACCTGGGCAAGGCCGTGGACCACAGCGTGGAGGGCACCCACACCCAGATCGGCATGGAACTGGCCAAGCGCTTCGGCGAGAGCGCGGTGATCATCAACGCCATCGGCGCGCACCACGAGGACATCGAGATGATCTCGCCGATCTCGGTGCTGATCGCGGCGGCCGACGCCATCTCCGGCGCCCGGCCCGGGGCGCGCCGGGAGTCGCTGGAGGCCTACATCAAGCGGCTGGAGAAGCTGGAGGAGGTGGCCTACTCCTTCAAGGGCGTGGCCAAGGCCTACGCCATCCAGGCCGGCCGCGAGGTGCGGATCATCGTCACGCCGGAGGAGGTCACCGACACCCGCACCACCGAGATGGCCGACGAGATCGCCCGCAAGGTCGAGGCCTCCCTGCAGTACCCCGGGCAGATCAAGATCACGGTGATCCGCGAGACCCGCGGGGTGGGATACGCCAAGTAGCTATTTCGGCACTACTCCCTCAGCGTCATTCCGGCCCCGCATCGTCGCGCGGGATAAACTCCGGCCGGAATCCAGTGGTCAAGTTGATCAGGCCTGGATCCCAGCCTTCGCTGGGATGACGGGGCGGTACGTGTATTCGGTGTCATTCCGACGAAGGTCGGAATCCAGTGATCCTGGATGCCGGTCTGCACCGGCATGACATAGAGCACTGGTTATCAAGCAAGCATGAAAATCCTCTTCATCGGCGACATCATCGGTAAGCCCGGGCGCAACGTTGTCAAGAAACTATTACCAGCGTTGCGTGCCGAGCATGGCATCGACTTCGTGGTCGCCAACGGCGAGAACGCGGCCGGCGGCTTCGGCCTGACCCAATCGGTGGCCGAAGAGCTGTTCAACGCGGGCATCGGCGCGCTCACTTCCGGCAATCATTTATGGGACAAGAAGGAGATCGAGCCGCTGCTGCCGCGCGAGCCGCGGATCCTCAAGCCCGCGAACTACCCGGACTCAGCACCCGGCTTTCCACACGGTGTCTATGAAACTGCGAGCGGCCAGACGATCGGCGTGATGTGCCTGCAGGGGCAGGTGTTCATGCCGCCGATCGACAGCCCGTTCCGCGCGGCCGACCGCTTCGTGGCCGAGTTGAAAAAACAGACGGACATCATCCTGGTCGACCTGCACGCCGAGGCCACGTCGGAAAAGATCGCCATGGGCTGGCACCTGGACGGGAAGATCTCGGCTCTCGTGGGCACCCACACCCACGTGATGACCGCGGACGAGCGCATCCTGCCGATGGGCACGGCCTACATCACCGATGCGGGCATGACCGGCGGGTTCGACAGCGTGATCGGCATGGAGAAGAAGGACGTGCTGGAACGGTTCTACACCGGCCTGAACACCAAGTTCGAGGTGGCGGAGCGCGACGTGCGGCTCAACGCGGTGCTGGTCGAGATCGACGATAGATCGGGGAAGGCGAGGGGTATCGAACGGATCAACAGGGTCGTTTATTGACGGCAAGAAAATAGCGGCCGACATCCGGTGCGAGGTCAAGGCCGAGGTCGATGCCCTGAAAGCGAAGGGGATCGAGCCGCATCTCGTTGTCATCATAGTGGGCTGTGACCCCGCGTCGCAGGTCTATGTGCGCAACAAGCACAAGGCTTGCGAGGAGTGCGGCATCAAGTCGACCATTATCGAACTGCCGGAAACGACCACGCAGCCCGAACTGTTGGCGCAGATCGAGAAACTCAACGGCGACAAGGCCGTCCACGGCATCCTGGTGCAATCGCCGCTGCCCAAGGGCCTGGACGAGCACCAGGCATTCCAGGCGGTCGACCCGCTCAAGGACGTGGACTGCTTCCACCCGGAGAATATCGGCTTGATGATGCTGGGCACGCCGCGGTTCCTGCCCTGCACGCCGGCCGGGGTGATCGAACTGTTGGTCCGCACGGGCATCGAAATATCCGGCCAGTACATCGTGATCGTGGGACGCTCCAACATCGTGGGCAAGCCGCTGGCCAACATGCTCATTCAAAAAGCGAAGAACGCCAACGCCACGGTCACCATCTGCCACACGGGGACCAAGGGCCTGTCGTATTACACCAAGCAGGCCGACATCGTGGTCGCGGCCGCGGGCTGCGCCGGCATGATCCTGGGCGACATGCTCAATACCAACTGCGTGGTGGTCGACGTCGGCACCAACGAGATCGAGGACAGCACCAAGAAATCCGGGCATCGGCTGGTGGGCGACGTGGATTACGAGTCGGCGTCCAAGGTCGCCTCCTACATCACGCCCGTACCCGGCGGCGTGGGGCCGATGACCATCGCCATGCTGCTGAAGAACACGGTCGCTGCGGCGAAATTGACTCTTTGACCTAACCCCCGCCCCTTCCCCGGCGGGGAAGGGGAAAGGGGTTGGGTTTTCGAGATGATCGAAGATAACAAACAACTCATCCTCACGGTCAGCCAGCTGACCGCGGACATCAAGCGGATCCTGGAGCGCGGCATCCCGCGCAGCTGGGTGCGTGGCGAGGTGTCCAACCTGACCCTGCACTCGTCCGGGCACATCTACTTCACGCTCAAGGACGCGGCCACCCAGGTGCGCTGCGTGATGTTCCGCTCCAGCGCGCAGCACCTGCTGGTGCTGCCGCAGGCGGGCATGCAGGTGATCGTCCAGGGCGACGTCACCGTGTTCGAGCGCGCCGGGCAGTACCAGCTGAACGTGGGACAGCTGCAGGTGGCCGGGCAGGGGGAGCTGGCGCAGGCCTTCGAGCGGCTGAAGAAGAAATTGGCCGACGAGGGGCTGTTCGACGAGGCGCGCAAGCGGCCGCTGCCGCGGTTCCCCAAGGCGATCGGCATCGTCACTTCGCCCACCGGCGCTGCGATCCGCGATATCATCAACGTCGCGCGGCGCCGCTGGCCGGGCATCGAGCTGGTGCTGTCCCCGGTGCAGGTGCAGGGCCTGGGCGCGGCGCGGCAGATCGCCGACGCCATCGCCGCCTTCAACGAGCACGGCGCGGTCGACCTGATGATCGTGGGCCGGGGCGGCGGCTCGATCGAGGACCTGTGGGCCTTCAACGAGGAGGTCACGGCGCGGGCCATCTTCGGGTCGAGGATCCCGGTGGTCTCGGCGGTGGGGCACGAGGTGGACTACACCATCGCCGACTTCGTGGCGGACCTGCGGGCGCCCACGCCCTCGGCCGCGGCCGAGATCTGCCTGCCGGACGCCCGGGAGGTCGCCGCCCAGCTCGATGATTCGCGGGCCCGGCTGGCCAACGCGCTGGTGGGATTGGCCGAGGGATACGGCCAGCGGCTGCGGTCGCTGCGAAAGAGCTACGGCATGGGACGGCTGGCCGACCTCTGCGGCCGGAAGCAGCAGCAGCTGGACTGGCTGGCGGACCGGATGACGCGGCAGTCGCGGGCATACCTCGCCGACCGGCGGCACGCCGTCGAACGGCTGGGATCGGCGCTGACGGCGCTGGACCCCGACAACGTGCTGCGGCGGGGCTACAGCATCTGCCGGGATGCCGCGGGGAAAACGATCACACGGGCGAAATCGCTGAAAACGGGCGATCCGGTCACGGCGCAATTCGCCCAGGGCCGGGCGGCGATGAACGTCAACAAGGTGATGCCATGAAAAAGGCGAGGACGACGGGGTTCAAGTTCGAGCAGGCGCTGGCCCGGGTCGAGCAGATCGTGGAGCGGATGGAGTCGGGGGAGATCGAGCTGGACCAGGCGCTGTCACTGTACCGGGAGGGCACCGAGCTGATGGCCAAGTGCCAGGCGGCGCTGCAGGAGGTGCAGCGCAGCATCACAACACTGACCAGGGACAGCCAGGGCCGGCTGAAACTGGACGCAAGCGAGACGGAGGAATGACCATGGCCGCGAAGCGGAAGGCCGGGAAACCGGCCGCGTCCCGGAAGGCGAAACGGTCGCCGGCGAAGAGGTCGGCGGCGGGCCCGGCCGCCAAGGCCCGGGGCAACCCCGAGCTGGCGCTGCTGCTGGACGAGGTGGCGCGGCGCCGCGAACTGGTCCGCGGGTACCTGGCCCGCAAGGACCGGCCCGAGCGGTTCCGGCCCGACGACATCTACCGCGGCGTGCACAGCTACCTGGAGGCCGGCGGCAAGGCGCTGCGGGCGGCGGTGCTGCTGTTCTCCTGCGGCGCGGTGGGCGGCGACGAGGACAAGGCGCTGCCGGCGGCCGCGGCCGTCGAGGTCTACCACGCCTGGACGCTGGTGCACGACGACATCATCGACCGCGACGCCCTGCGCCGCGGCGTGCCGACGGTGCACGAGGAGATCCGCCAGCGGGCGGCCAAGAAGCTGGGGCTGAAGGCCGCCGAGGCCGCCCACTACGGCGTGTCGATGGCCATCCTGGCCGGCGACCTGCAGCAGGGCTGGACCATCTCGCTGCTGACGGAGCTGGCGCGGGAGAAGGGGGTCAACCCCATCCTGGTGCTGCAGCTGATCCTGGACCTGGAGGTCGACGTGCAGTGCGCCCTGATCGAGGGCGAGGCCCTGGACCTCCTCTACTCCAAGCTGCCGCTGGAGTCGTTGTCCGAGGAGAAGATCCTGGACATGCTGGGGAAGAAGACCGGGGCCCTCTACCAGTTCGCCGGCAAGACCGGGGCCATGATCGGGCTGGACCAGCCCAACGCCCGCCATCCCTCGGTGGACGCCCTGGCGCAGTTCGCCGCCAACTGCGGCATCGCCTTCCAGCTGCAGGACGACATCCTGGGCATCCTGGGCGACGAGAAGAAGCTGGGCAAGCCGGTGGGGTCCGACATCCGCGAGGGCAAGCGCACCACCATCGTGTTCCGGGCGCTGAAGGACGCCGGCCGCGGCGACCGCGCGTTCCTGCTGCGGACGCTGGGCAACCCCGGCGCCACCGCGGCCCAGGTCAAGCGGGCCAAGGACCTGCTGGTGCGGCTGGGCGGCGTCGACTACACCATCGACCTGGCCGAGAAGCACGTCAAGCGGGCGCTGGCGGCGCTGGAGCCGCTGCCCGATTCCGACCACAAGCGGCTGCTGCTGGCCTGGGCCAACTACATGGTCAAGCGGGAGTACTGATGCACCGAATTCAGCATGCAGAATTCTGAATGCAGAATGGGAACCACCATGTCCCTGTGGCAAATCACGAACAACAAGATCCTGTGGGCGATCGCCGTCAGCGGGGTCTCCACCCAGCTGCTGAAGGCGTTCGCCTCGATCATCTGGGAGGGCCGGCTCAACTGGCACCGCACGCTGGAGCCCGGCGGCATGCCCAGCTCGCACGCGGCCTCGGCCGCGACGCTGCTGGTGCTGGTCGGCCTGCGCGCCGGCTTCAACAGCCTGCTGTTCACCATCTGCCTGTACATCGCGTTCGTGGTGATGTACGACGCGGCCGGCGTGCGGCGGGCGGTGGGCAAGCAGGCCATCCTGCTCAACAAGATCGCGGCCAGCCGCACCCTCAAGCAGCGCACCGGCGGCGAGCACCTCAAGGAGCTGCTGGGCCACACCCCGGTGGAGGTGTTCGCCGGGGCGCTGATCGGCGTGGCCTGGGCGCTGTTCTTCCACTATGCGGTCTGAGCCCGCGCCGCGCTGCCTCCACCGTTGATGCTGCATTGACATGATCCTCGAACGAGTCAACATACCGGCCGACCTCAAACGGCTGACCGTGCCCGAGCTCAAGGCCCTGGCCGAGGAGGTGCGGGCCCTGATCATCGACACCGTCTCCCGCACCGGCGGCCACCTGGCCCCCAGCCTGGGGGTGGTGGAGCTGACCATCGCCCTGCATTACGTGCTGGACACGCCGTCCGACAAGCTGGTGTGGGACGTGGGACACCAGACCTACGCCCACAAGATCCTCACCGGACGCAAGGACCGCTTCCCCACCATCCGCACACACGGCGGGCTGTCCGGGTTCCCCAAGCGGGCCGAGAGCGAGTACGACTGCTTCGACACCGGCCACGCCTCGACCTCGATCTCGGCGGCGCTGGGCATGGCCATCGCCCGCGACCTGGCCGGGGAGCGCTACCGGGTGGCGGCGGTGATCGGCGACGGCTCGCTGGCGGGCGGCCTGGCGTTCGAGGGCCTCAACCACGCCGGCCAGTTGAAGCGCAACCTGCTGGTGGTGCTGAATGACAACCGGATGGCGATCTCCAAGCGGATCGGCGCCTTCGGCCAGTACCTGACCCGCATCACCACGGCCCCGGCCTACACCACGTTCGAGAAGAGCCTGTGGGACCTGCTGGGCAAGCTGCCGCGGGACCTGGGCCAGCCCACCCGGGTGCTGTTCCGCCGGTTCCGCGAGGGGTTCAAGAACCTGATCGTGCCGGGCCTCACCTTCGAGGAGCTGGGCTACCATTACGAGGGGCCGGTCGACGGCCACGACCTGGAGGCCCTGATCGAGATCCTGCGGCGGGTCAAGGACCTGCCGGGGCCGACCCTGCTGCACGTGCTGACCGTCAAGGGCAAGGGGTTCCAGCCGGCGGAGTCCGACGCCGAGCGCTTCCACGGCGTCTGCGCCTTCGACCCCGAGACCGGCGATTTCCGCGACCACAAGGACATCCCGTCCTACACCGAGGTGTTCGGGACCTCGCTGGTCGAATTCGCCCGGCAAGATAAGCGCATTGTGGCCATCACCGCGGCCATGCCCGAGGGCACGGGTTTGGACTGCTTCCGCCGCGAGATCCCCGAACGGTTCTTCGACGTCGGCATCGCCGAGCAGCACGCGCTGACCCTGGCGGCCGGCCTATGCGGCCGGTGGCGGCGATCTACTCCACCTTCCTGCAGCGGGGCTACGACCAGATCATCCACGACATCGCCCTGCAGCGGCTGCCGGTGGTGCTGGCCGTCGACCGGGCAGGGCTGGTGGGCGAGGACGGCCCGACCCACCACGGGCCGTTCGACCTGTCCTACCTGCGCTGCATCCCCGGCCTGGTGGTGATGGCGCCCCGCGACGAGCATGAGCTGCGGTCGATGCTGCGGACCGCGCTGGAGCACGGCGGCCCTTGCGCCATCCGCTATCCCCGCGGCAGCGGCTTCGGCGTGGCCCCCGCCGATCCCGCCGTACTGAAGATCGGCGAGGGCCAGCTGCTGCGCCGCGGCGGTCACGGCGCGGTGCTGGCCATCGGCGTGATGGCGACGGTGGCGCTGCGGGCGGCCGAGGAGCTGGCCGGCCGGGGGCTGGAGCTGGAGGTGATCGACGCCCGGTTCGCCAAGCCGCTCGACGAACGGCTGCTGCTGGACGCGCTGTCCCGCCACCGGCGGGTCTGCACCGTCGAGGAGAACGCGCTGGCCGGCGGGTTCGGCGCCGCGGTGCTGGAGCTGGCCGAGCGCCACGGGCTGGCCCGGCCGATCGCGCGCATCGGCCTGCCCGACGCCTTCATCGAGGCCGGCCCGCGGCCGCTGCTGCTGGACCGCAACGGCCTGAGCCAGGCGGCGCTGCGGGACCGGCTGGCGGCGCTGTTCGCCTGACGGCCCTGGCCGGACCGGCCCCGCCGATCGCCATGGACGCGGTGCTCTGCATCAACAAGCCGCCCGGCCTGACATCGTTCGCCGCGGTGTCGCGCGTCAGGCGGCTGTGCCGCGTCCGGCGGGCGGGCCATGCCGGCACGCTGGACCCGCTGGCCGACGGCGTGCTGCTGGTGCTGACCGGCCAGGCCACCCGTGTCGCGCGGTACCTGGAGGAACTGCCCAAGGAGTACCGGGCCACGGTCCGGCTGGGCCTCGAGACCGACACCTACGACCTGGGCGGCCGGGTGACCGCGGAGCGGCCGGTGCCAGCGCTGGACCGCGCCGCCGTCGAGGCGGTGCTGGTGCGGTTCACCGGCGACATCGAGCAGGTGCCGCCGATGTACTCGGCGCTGAAGCGCGACGGCCAGCCGCTCTACAAGCTGGCGCGGCAGGGGATCGAGGTCCCGCGGGCGCCGCGGCCGGTGACCGTGCACCGGCTGGCGCTCGACGGGGTCGACGGCCGCGACCTGTCCCTCGCGGTGCGCTGTTCCAAGGGCACCTACATCCGGTCGCTGGCCAGCGACGTCGGCCGGGCGCTGGGCTGCGGCGGGGCGGTGGCGCGGCTGACGCGGACGGCGGTGGGTCCGTTCACGCTGGACCGGGCGGTCGACCTGGCGGCGGCGACGCCCGAGCAGCTGGCGCGGTGCGCCACCGGGATCAACGCCGCGCTGGCCTTCCTGCCTGAGGTCGCGCTGACCGACGAGCAGGCGCGCGCCGTGCGGCACGGCAACGCGGTGGCCGTGCCGCACCGGCCGGAACGGCCGGTGCGGCTGGTCCGCGACGGCGCGCTGCTGGCGATCGGACGGCCGGGCGGCGCCGGCACCGTCCAACCGGACGTCGTGTTCACGGCTTGAGGGACCGATGCTGATCACCAAACGGCTCAGGGCGCACCTGGCGCCGCACCGCCGCTCGATCGTCGCCTTCGGCGTGTTCGACGGCCTGCACCGCGGCCATCGCGCGCTGATCGGCCTGCTGACGGCCCGCGCCCGCCGCCGCCGCGCCGTCAGCGTGGTGCTGACCTTCGAGCCGCACCCCCAGTCGGTGCTGGGGCGGCGTCCCTGGCCGATGATCCTGACGACCCTCGCCGAGAAGGAAGCATTGCTCGCCGGCATGGGCGTGGACGTGCTGGGCATCATCCGCTTCTCGGCGCGGACCGCGGCGACGGACCCTGCCGCGTTCGTCCGGCGGATCCTGGTCGACCGGCTGGCGGCCACCGAGGTGATCTGCGGCGAGGACTGCGGGTTCGGCAAGGACCGCGGGGGCGACCTGCGGTTGCTCCGCTCGCTGGGGGATGATGCCGGGTTCACCGTCACCGCGCTGCGCCCGCTGGCGAACCGGGCGGGGAAGGTCAGCAGCACCGGCATCCGCCGCGACCTGCTGGCCGGCGAGCTGGCCGCCGCCAACCGGGTGCTGGGGCGGCCGTACCGGCTGCTGGGAACCATCGTCCCCGGGTACGGCATCGGTCGCACCCTGGGGTACCCCACGGCCAATATCAGGCTCGACGACGCGGCCAAGCTGGTCCCGGCCGACGGGGTGTATGCGGCGGCCGCAGCGATCGGCGGCCGCCGCTATTCCGGCATGCTGTACATCGGGAACCGGCCGACGTTCGGCGGGGCACGGCGGCAGATCGAGTTCCACGCCTTCGGCGCCCGGGGACGGCTGACCGGCAGGCGCATCGCCGTCGACCTGCTGAAGTATCTGCGGCCGGACCGGGCATTCGCTGACGCGAAGCAGCTGCGGGACGCCATCGCCGCCGACCAGCGCCGCATCGAACGGTACTTTCGCCGCCGGGCGGCCGGACGCGGCGGGCCCGCTGCCCTTGACAGCTGTCCGGCGCGGCGGTATAATTGTTCAACGGCACAGCCGCTCGGGCCGGGGAATCAAATAACTATTGACATTGCCAAGACTTAAATTGTATACTCCTATTTCCGACAATGCCCACGTACGAGTATCAATGCCGGTCGTGCGGACACCGGTTCGAGGAATTGCAGTCGATCAACGACCAGCCCCTGTCGACGTGCCCGGAATGTTCGGGCGGCGTCGAGCGGCTGATGAGCGCCGGCGCCGGGTTCATCTTCAAGGGCGCGGGGTTCTACGCCACCGATTACCGCAGCAAGGAGTACACCAAGCAGGCAGCATCAGAGTCGGGACCGGCGGCCGCGACGGCCGCGGACACGAAACCTGCGGCGCCGGTGGCGCCAAAACCTGCAGGAGGAAAACCATGAAGCGGTTCCTGATCCCCGCCATGCTCAGTGCCCTGCTGGCCGCGACGGCGGCGGGCCAGGGGCTGTTCGGCCCGGGCGGCGAAAGCTATGTCGGCAACCCGGTCTCCGGGCTGTTCAGCTCCGACCGGATCTCGATGCATCAAAGCTTCTCGGCCAGCTACCTGGCATCGGGCAAGTCCGGTCTGTTCACCAACCTCTACCGCAATACCATCGAGTACCGCGTCTCGGACAAGCTGCAGATGCAACTGGGCCTGGGATACCGTTTCACACCGTCGGCCGGGGCCCGGAGCTCGGTCAACCCGCTGGCCGTCAGTGCTGACCGGGGGATGTTCCTGCCGTCGTTCTCCATGAGTTACCGGCCCAGCGGGTCGGTGCTGCTGCAGTTCCAGTACGAGACGGCCGATCCCTTCCGCTACCCGTGGTGGGGGCGCTAGCCGGTGCGCAGCGTACTGACGGCCGCCTGTCTGCTGGCCGGTCTGGCCGCGGGCGCCGGCGCGGACGTGCACTCCGGGGCCGGCACGACGTCCTGGACGTTCCTGAAGATCGGGGCCGGCGCCCGTTACGCCGCCCTGGCCGATGCCGGGGCCGCCCTGGCCGACGACGCCACCGCCTGCCACTGGAACCCGGCGCGCCTGGCCGAGATCGGGCACGCCTGGTCGGCGCAGGCCCAGCACGGCCTGTGGATCGACAGCACCACCGTCGACGAGTTCTACCTGGCCACGGGGTATGGTCGGCACCGCCTGGGAGTATCGGTCAGGCTATTTTCCTCGGGCGACATCCCGCTGCGCGGCGACGAGCCGACGGCCGAACCGCTGGCCTGTTATTCGCTCTACGATTTCGCCGGCGGGTTGAGCTACGCGTTCGCACCCAGCCCCCAGCTGTCGGCCGGCGTCACCTACCGGCGATTGTACGAGAAGATCTACCTCGACGCCGGCCACGGCTGGTCGCTGGACGGCGGCCTCAACATCAACCTGCTGGACGGCGCGTTGTCGCTGGCCGGCACCGCTGCCAACATCGGGCCCCGCCTGCGGATGCGCCACGACCTGTTCCGGCTGCCGACGGCCTTCACCCTGGCCGGCTCGTACCTGCTGCCCTGGCGGCTGCGGGGCGGGACGTTCCGGCCGGTCCTGGCCGCGGTGAAACCGATCGACGGCGGCATCCAGCTGCGCTCCGGCATCGAGTACTGGTGGCGGGAGCTGGCGGCGGCGCGGGCCGGCTACAAGAGCGGCCACGGCAGCGAAACCTTCTCGGCCGGCCTGGGCATCAGATGGCGCAACTATACGCTCGACTACGCCTTCGTCCCGCACCGCTACGACTTGGGCGCGGCGCACCGCCTGTCGCTCGACCTCCGGTACTGACCGCGCTGCTGGCGGTGTCGCTGGCGGCGTCCCTGGCGGCCGCGCAGCCGGCGGCGAATGGCAACGGCAGCGCCCCGCCGGCCCGCGACCGCTGGCTGGCGCGCGACAAGGCCGCGCACGCGGCATTAAGCTTCGCCCTGGTGGGACTGGGCTACCATCTGGCCACCCGCGAAAGCGGCTGGGGCCGCAGCGGGGCGCGCAACGCCACCGTTGCGGTCACCATCGCGCTGGGCGTCGCCAAGGAAACGCGGGACGGCGCCGCCCGGGGCGGCGGTTTTTCGACCAAGGACCTGGCGGCGGACCTGCTGGGAACCGCCTGCGGCGCGCTGCTGTTCACCAGGCGCTGAGAGCACTGCTCCTCCCGAACCCGCACCACGATGACGGTTCACTGACGGAACACCATGGGCCTTGAAGGCAACCTCAAAGACTTCGATCTCTCGGACATCCTCCAGCTGATCCAGCTCGGCAAGAAGACCGGCGCGCTGGTCGTGCAGGCCGGCGGGGAGGAGGGGGTCATCTATTTCAGCGACGGCGCGGCGGTGCACGCCAAGGCCGGCGAGGTCACGGGCGACCAGTCCGTCAACCGCATCCTGCGCTGGCGGCAGGGCAGCTTCGCCTTCCGGCCGGACGAGGTCACCACCTACCGCACCATCCAGACGCCGTTGCAGCACCTGGTGCTGGACGCGGCCCGGCAGATCGACGAGTGGCACGACATCCAGCGGCTGATCCCCACCATGGACATGGTGCTGGCCATCGAGGAGCACCCGCCGGCCGGCACCGAGGACATCAAGCTGCAGCCGATGGAGTGGCGGGTGCTGTCGCTGGTCGACGGCGGCCGCAACATCAAGGCCATCGTCCGCGACGGCCACATGCCGGAGTTCGACACCTGCAAGGTCCTCTACGGGCTGCTGTCCTCCGGGTTGCTGAAGGCCGCGCCGCTGCCCAAGCCGGAGCCGCCCAAGGCCGAGCCGCCCAAGCCGGCGGTCCAGCCGCCCGCGCCCAAGCCGGCGGTGCAGCCGGCCGCGCCGCCGCCCAAGCCCGACGAGAAGAAGGGCATGCTGGGGGGGCTGTTCGGCAAGAAGAAATGACACCGAAGAATCGCTCTTCGGTGTTTTTGATGCGCCGGCCCCGCCGGCGTGAAACCGCGATGATCGGGGCATCCATGAATCGAACGCTACCCTTGATGATGTTGACGCTGGCCGCCGGGGCCCTGGCCGCCGCTGCCGACCTCACCCCGGCCCTGCGGGCCCGGCTGTCCGCCGCCTCCCCCGCCGACCGGGTGCTGTGCTGGGTCGGCTTCAGCGACAAGGGCGCCGCGCGCGGCCTGCCGGCGCTGCCGGCCCGGGCCGTGGAGCGGCGCCGCAGGGCGGGCCGCGCCCTCGGCTACGGCGACCTGCCGGTCGACCCCGCCTACGCCGCGGCGGTGGCGGCGGCGGGCGCGACGGTGCGCTACGCCAGCGCCTGGCTCAACGCCGTCAGCGTCAGCGCCACGCCGGCCGCGCTGGCCGCCATCGCCCGGCTGCCGTTCGTCGCCGAGATCGACGCCCTGCCGGTCTACCGCACCGCCGTCGACCGCGCCGCCTGGCTGCGGAGCCCGGGCAAGCAGGCGCCGGCCCTGGACTACGGGTCGGCCGCCGAGCAGATCAGGCTGATGCGGATCGACGAGCTGCACCGGATGGGCTACACCGGCAGCGGCGTGCGGCTGGCGTTCCTGGACAGCGGGTTCGACCGCGAGCACGAGGCCCTGCAGCGGGCCCGGATCGTCGCCGAACGCGACTTCCAGCGGATGGTCCGGCCCCTCGACCAGTACGGCGACCCCGACACCACCCGCTGGCGGCCGGACAGCGTCACCGCCTACGAGCAGGGCCAGGACACGTCGCGGGTCCAGACCTGGCACGGCACCGGGATGCTCTCGATCGCCGGCGCCTACAAGGCCGGCTCCCTGATCGGCTCGGCCTACAACGCCGACTTCATCCTGGGCAAGACCGAGCACGTCCACTCGCTGACCGAGGCCGATTTCCAGCGGGAGGAGGACTGGTTCGTGGCCGGGCTGGAGTGGGCGGCCGACACCGCCGGCGCGGACATCATCTCCAGCTCGCTGGGATACCGCCAGTGGCGCGACAGCGCCGACTACGCCTACGCGGACATGAACGGCGCCGCCGCCCGCTGCACGCGGGCCGCCGACAGCGCCGCCGCCCGCGGGGTGCTGGTGCTCAACTCCATGGGCAACATCGGCGACGCGGCCGTCCGCAACGGCCGGCCGGACACCTGCATCCTGGCCCCGGCCGACGGCCAGGGCGTACTGGCGGTGGGCGGGGTCTGGCCCGGCAGCCGGGCCTGGGCCTACCCGCCGGTCGGCACCACCGGTTCCGGCCCGGCGGCCGGGCCGGCGGCGGACAGCGTGCGCTACGGGCCCGATTCCGTGATGATCCGGCGGATCAAGCCGGACGTCTCCTCGTCCTGGCAGAACTACTACGCCTACAACGAGCCCGACCCGCTCACGGCACCGGCACCTCGGGCGCCACGGCCCTGACCGCCGGCCTCTGCGCGCTGCTGATGGAGGCCCACCCCTCGTGGGGGCCGCAGCAGGTGATCGCGGCGCTGAAATACAGCGGCAGCAACCGCAGTTGCGTGGAAACCTATTTGGCACATCCCGAAGTGTTGAGCACTGCATTGTATAAAATAATCGCGAATGATACGGTCGGTTATAATCCTGGGTTTGACAGCATCGCTACGCGACATTTCTATTACGGGACGACCGACCTCTACGACGTCTTTCGCCTCGGCTGGGGCATTCCCGACGGCGTCGCGGCGCTCAACTACACCGCGCCCGAGGTGGTGCTGCCCGAGCAGGACGAGCTGCTGGACCCCTATCCCAACCCGGCCAAGCCCGGCGCCGCCGGAGTCACCTTCCCCTACTTCCTGTCGCGCGACTCCTACG
>JALOPJ010000204.1 GCA_025453955.1 Candidatus Edwardsiibacteriota bacterium | reverse complement strand
CAACCGCATCGTGCAGGACGCCATCATGGCGGCCCGCAAGTCGATCGGCGGCGGCGAGACCATCTCCGCGCCGCTCAAGACCATGAAGATCTTCCCGCCAATGGTGGTGCAGATGATCGCGGTGGGCGAGGCCACCGGCGGCCTGGACGAGATGCTCAACAAGATCGCCGACTTCTACGACGAGGAGGTGGACGGCGCCGTGGAGGGGCTGACCGCGGCGATGGAGCCGATCATCATGGTGGTGCTGGGCACTATGATCGGCGGCATGGTGATCGCCATGTACCTGCCGATCTTCACCATGACCGCGGCCATGATGGGCAAGAATTGACGCACGTCGCGACGGGCCTCGGATGATGCAGCCGACCGGCGGCGACAGCAGGATATTCTGGACCAAACTGATCCTGATCCTGGTGATGGCGGGAAGCGCTCTGGGGCTCCATGCCCTGGGAGCGCTTCCGCTGTTCTGGCCGGGCGTGGCGCTGGCCGCGGGGGCCTACGCCGCGCTCTCCTGGGGGCTGCTGGCCTGGGGCCGGCGCCGCGCCGGCTGGCAGCTGGCCTACGCCCAGATCCTGGCGGACGTCGCCTGGGTGGCGGTGTTCGTGCGGGTCACCGGAGGCACCGAGAACAACCCGTTCGCCCTGCTGTTCTTCCTGGCGATCATCGCCGCCTCCTACGTCCGCTTTGTGCGGGGCGCCATCTGGGCCGCCGCCGCCGCCAGCGCGGTCTATGCTCTACTGCTATGGCTTGATCTGGCGGCCCTCAAACACGTCTACCGACTTCTACCTCAACGGCTACGTCTACGCCATCTGCTTCTTCCTGGTGGCGGGCTTCTCCGGGTTCCTGTCGGAGCGGGTGCGGCTGAAGGGCCGCCAGCTGGAGCAGGCGTCGCGGGCCCTGGAGGACTTCCGGCTCTCCACCGGCGACATCCTGGAGAAGATGGGCAGCGGCCTGCTGACCCTCAACAGCGCCGGCCAGATCAGGTACTGCAACGCCGCCGGCGCCCAGATCATCGGCATCCCGCAGGACCGGCTGGTGGGCGGCGCCCTGGAGTCCCTGTTCACCGGCGGGCTGGCCGACCTGGGCCGGGTGCTGGCCCGGGAGCTGGCGGCCGACGGCCGCCGGGCGGTGCGGCGGGAGATCGCCATCAACCGGGCCGACGGCGGCGAGCTGCCGATCGGCCTGTCCACCACGCCCGTCCCCGGGGGCGAGGGCTCGGTCCACGGCCTGATCGCCATCTTCCAGGACCTGAGCGAGGTCAAGCAGGCCGAGAACCGGATGATGGAGATCGAGCAGCTGGAGAGCATGCGCGAGCTGACCGCCTCGCTGCTGGCCATGATCCGGCCCGAGGTGGCGGCGATCGACGGCGCGCTGCGGCCGATCCTGGACGGCAAGGTGGACGGCCGGGCCGCCCAGTCCCTGGCGGCCGTGGCCCGGCAGCACCTGGACGCCGTCGTCAAGGCCGGCGACGACTACCAGCGTTTCGCCCGGGTGGAGCTCCCGCCCGGGGCCCCGGCCGCGGCGGACGGCGCAGCCGAGCATATCGTCGGCGCCGCGCCGCCTTTCGCCGCGGTGCTGGCCATGGTGCGGCAGATCGCGCCCAGCGACAGCACGGTGCTGATCTACGGCGAGTCGGGCACCGGCAAGGAGCTGCTGGCCCGCGAGCTGCACCGGCTCAGCCACCGCAGCCAGGGGCCGTTCGTCTGCATCAACTGCGCGGCGCTGCCCGAGACGCTGCTGGAGAGCGAGCTGTTCGGCCACGTGCGGGGCTCGTTCACCGGCGCGGTGCGCGACAAGGAGGGGCTGTTCCGGGTGGCCAGCGGCGGCACCGTGTTCCTGGACGAGGTCTCCGAGACCAGCCCGGCCATCCAGGTCAAGCTGCTGCGGGTGCTGCAGGAGCGGGAGATCGTGCCGGTGGGCGGCACCCGGCCCATCAAGGTGGACGTGCGGCTGGTCTCGGCCACCAACGTCGACCTGTCCCGGGCGGTGGAGCAGGGCAGGTTCCGCACCGACCTGTTCTACCGCATCAACGTCATCCCGGTGAAGATCCCGCCGCTGCGGGAGCGGCCCACTGATATCCCGATGCTGGCCGACCACTTCCTGCACAAGGTGGCCAACAAGGAGGGATCGCCGGTGCCCAAGGTCTCCGCCGCGGCGTTGGCCGCCCTGGGGCGCTACCAGTGGCCCGGCAATGTCCGCGAGCTGGAGAATGCCATCGAGCGCGCCGTCGTGCTGGCCGCCGGACCGCTGATCGAGCCGGCCCACCTGCCGCCCGAGGTCATCGGGCCAGGGACGAGGATGATAAAACCTGAAGCAGTACAGGCGGACAACAGCGGCTCATTGAAAACAAACGAGCGGCAGGCCATCATCAATGCCCTGCAGCAGACGGGCGGCAATAAATCGCAAGCCGCCAAGTCGCTTGGCATCCATTATACTACGCTATATCGGAAGATGAAACATTATGGATTGGAATGAGTTAATAGCAGTCAGTTCCCTCGATCCCCGTACTGTTGACCGGAAGAACACATAGGATAGTATTGCACACTATTGCATATTGCAAATTGCTATGGTATAATAGGAAGGTCTGATCGAATTGCTTTATTGTATCTTGTTGATGTACAATGAATTGAATATTATATTTCAAATGGCATCTGTTATGCATGTTTGTATCTACGGTAGACCGAACATGCTAACAGCAACAACAACCTAAAACTGAGGAGACCGGCATGAACAACAAAGGCTTCACCCTGATCGAGCTGATGATCGTGGTGGTCATCATCGGGATCCTGGCGGCCATCGCCATCCCGA
>JALOPJ010000100.1 GCA_025453955.1 Candidatus Edwardsiibacteriota bacterium | reverse complement strand
CCCACGCCGTCGCAGGAGCTGACCAGCACCGGCTGCCGGTAGCCCTTCAGGCTGCCGTCGAACAGCGCGCCGAAGCCGCCGATGCCGGACAGCACGTTCCTGGTGAACGTGGACCGCACGATCGACTTGATCCGCCGCACCGACTCGGTGCCGGCGTCGATGTTCACTCCCGCGTCTTTATAACGCATTGTTTTGTCGATCCCTCTTAGAAGCGGACACGATCTACTTGACCGCCACGATCAGCAAATTGTCCTGGTCTTCCTGGTTATCGCCGACTTCTCGCAGGTGTTTTCTCACAATCTTGAAACCGCTTTCGTTCAACTCCCGTACAACATCCTCGGGCCGACCCAGATACCGATACGCCACTCCGTTGGAAACCAAGCACCGAGATTCGGGATCGAAATCTTCCCTGATCCTCGTCGCCTTCGGGTCCCCGCACATGGTGCATATGTAGAACACGCCCCCGGGTTTCAGCACCCGGTACGTTTCGCTGAGAACATCGGCTCGGTCACCGCCGATGATGCAATGTAGACAATGCCCGTCGATCACGATGTTAAAATGGCCGTCCACCCACCGTCCAAGGTCCCGGACATCGCCGACTTGGAAATCCGCCGTCAGTCCCGCTTTGAGGGCCTTTCCCCTTGCCCAATCCACGGCCGTTGGCGAGATTTCGATCCCGGAGACCTGATACCCTTTTCCCGCGAAGAGCAGGGACACGTCCCCGGCCCCGCATCCCAGTTCCAGGACTTTGCCCGATGCTGGTAGGTTTCCCGAAGCGATCAGGTCGAGGATGTCCGCCCGCCACTCCTGCCAGTCCTTGTCGTCGTTCCAGCCATCCCGTCCCTCGCTCTTTCGCCGCTGGTACAGCAGATCGTGTCCAAGGTAATCAGTCTTGTGGACCATAGCGACACCCCGTCATGAGATCTTCAAAGATCTTTGGTAGTCCTGCCGCAGCATACCGTACTTGATCGAGTCGACGTATCTGCCGCCGTAGAAGTACTGCTGCCGTGCGACTCCCTCTCTCACAAAGCCCAGCTTCTGATGCAGCGCCTGCGAGCCCTTGTTCAACACATGCGTCGACGATTCGATCCGCCGCAATCCCATGTCCTCGAACCCGAACCGGAATAGCAGTCGTGCTGCTTCGATCGCATATCCCTTGCCCCGGTATCGCTTCTCACCGATGAAGACCCCGAACGCCGCCTTGCGCTCATACTGGTCGATGCCGTCGAGGCTTACGTTCCCGATGAATGCGCCGCTGGATTTATGGATGATGCTGAGGAACACCCGGGTCTTACCGTCGCAGCTCATCAGCAGCTTGTCGAAACCGTCCCGGTACTTGGCCATCGACGTCGGCTGCAGATACGACCCGACCAGGTCGACGAATTCCTTGTCGTGGAACCAGCGGTAGGTGCTCTCCAGATCGCACTCCGCCAGCGGCGTCAGGAACAGGCGCTTGCCGTCAAGAAATCGGATGCGAGACAGGTTCGCTTTGTTCAGGTTACTGGGCATGGCCTCACATCTTCTCCGGTGCGGACACGCCCAGCAGGTTCAACCCATTTGCGACCACGGTGCGCGCGGCGTCGCACAGGTCCAGCCGGGCGTTGGAGAGCTTGGCGTCCTCGGTGACCACGCGGTGCTTGTGGTAGAAGGCGTGGAAGATGCCGGCCAGCTCCTGCAGGTAGGTGGGGATGCGGTGCGGCTCGCGCGCGGCCGCCGCGCCCTGGACCAGCTCGGGGAACTCCAGCAGCGCCTTGATCAGGGCGACCTCCTCGGGTTCCTTGAGCAGGGCCAGCTCGCCCCGGGCCCGCGCCACGCCCTTTTCCGCCGCGTGGGCCAGGATCGAGCGGATCCGGGCGTGGGCGTACTGCACGTAGTACACCGGGTTCTCGTCGGACTGCTTGGTCGCCAGGTCGAGGTCGAAGTCCAGGTGCGATTCCATCCGCCGCATCAGGAAGAAGTAGCGCGCGGCGTCGGCGCCGACCTCGTCGATCAGCTCGTCCAGCGTCACGTAGTTCGCCTTGCGGGTCGACATCTTGACCTGCTCGCCGCCGCGCAGCAGCGTCACGAACTGGTGGATCTTGACCTCGACCCGGGACGCGTCGTAGCCCAGCGCGCCCAGCGCGGCCAGCACGTCGGGGTAGGTGGCCTGGTGGTCGCTGCCGAAGACGTCCAGCACCAGGTCGAAGCCGCGGTCGAACTTGGTGGCGTGGTAGGCGATGTCCGGCAGGCGGTAGGTGGGCTCGCCGCTGGAGCGCACCAGCACCCGGTCCTTCTCGGCCCCGAACTGCGTGGCCTTGAACCACAGCGCGCCGTCCTGCTGGTAGGTCAGGCCCTGGGCGGCGAGCGCCTGCTTGGTACGCTCGATCGCGCCGTCGGCGTACAGCGAGCTCTCGTTGTAGAACACGTCGAAGGCGATGCCCATCCGGGCCAGGGTCCTCTTGATCTCCTCGAAGATCACGGCGATCGCGGCCTGCTTGAAGAACTCGCTGTCGGCTTCTGTCAGGCCGTCGCCCTTCCGGCTGCGGCACTGGGCCGCGATGTCGCGGATGTACTCGCCCTGGTAGTGGTCCTCGGGGAAGTCGACCTTGTTCCCCAACAGCTCCCGATACCGCAGGAACACCGACATCGCCAGCTTCTTCATCTGCAGGCCGGCGTCGTTGAAATAGTACTCGCGGGTCACCGCGTAGCCACAGGACGAAAGCAGCCTGGCCAGCGCGTCGCCGATGGCGGCCTGGCGGCCGTGGCCGACGGTCAGCGGGCCGGTGGGGTTGGAGGAGACGAACTCGACCTGGGCTTTCTTGCCGTTTCCGATTTGGGAATTACCGTATGTTGACCCGGAGGCAAGAAGGTTCTCGAGCTCCTTGTACAGCCAGTTCTGGGACAGGTGGAAATTGATGAACCCCGGCCCGGCGATCTCGGTTTTTTCGACCAGATCGGGATCGAGTTCCATGCCGGCGACAATGGCCTCGGCCAGCTGGCGCGGGTTCCCCTTGCGCTGCTTGGCCAGGGCCATGGCGATATTGGTCGACCAGTCGCCGTGCGCGGCCTGCTTGGGCCGCTCGAAGCCCACCAGCGCCGGATCGGCCGGCGTGCCGGCCTTCTCCAGCGCCTTCAGGATCTCTGATTTCAGGTAGTCTTGGATCATTCTCACTCGTTACGTCATTGCGAGCCGGACATCACGACCCCTCCCCGCCCCTCCCCCAACGCGTTCGGTGAGGATGGGTGGGGTCGGGCCTACTTCGCCGCGGTCCAGAAATCCCCGCTGTCGCTGTACTCCAGCCGCACCCAGTACACCGCCGCGGCCATCTCCTTGAGGCAGGCCACCCATTCGTCCCAGGAGTCCTTCTGGACACCTTCGAGCTGCTGCCCCTGCATCTCCATCGCGGCCTCGCCGGCAGCGGTCCCCTCCATCTGGCCCTGCATCTCCATCGCCAGGGCCATCATCTCCTGCATGTTGCCCTCTTGCTTGAGCTGCTTCAGCTTTTTCTTCTTCCGCTCGAGGTCGGCGCGGGTGGCGGCGTCGCCCGCCTTGTCCTGGGGCGCGGTCTTGGTGATCGGCCCGAACACCTGCTCGTAGTGGCGCTGGTAGATCTCCCCGCCTCCGGTGACCCGGTCGCTGCCCGGTTCGCGGTAGAACTTGACGAACCGCAGCCACTGGTAGCGGTCGAACAGCGCGTCGTAGTCCTGCTGGGTGTGGTCGAACCGGCCGATCAGCTGCTGCAGCCGGTCCAGCGGCAGCGGCAGGACGGCGGCCGTGGGATAGCGCTTCCACATCGCCTTGACGGCCGGGGTATCGACCGTGGTGACCGTCAGCTGGGCCCGCTGCGTCAGCACGCCCTCGATCTTGACCCGGTAGGTGAGGGTGAAGCCCCGCTCGTTCTCCTTGGCGAACGGCTCGATCAGTTCGTTGGGGCCGGCGTGCTTGCGGTAGAAGGCCTCGATGGTCTTGAGGCCGTCGTTGGTCACCCGGTCGAGATCCCTGTCCGGCGCGAAGGCCAGGCTCCCGGGGTAGAGCGGCGCGTGCTCGCGGGCGTTAAGGTCCGGCTCGTAGTTCCCGCCGTCGGCCAGGCAGACGGCGCTGGCGGTCAGGAGCAGGGCGCTGATTGCGGCCAACAGGGATCGTGTACGCATTGCGGTCTTTCTACTGAATGAGTTTATGTAAGAATGACGAACTCCATCGGCTTCAGTTCCAGCTGCACGGCCAGCGAGCCGTTGGCCGGGTCGGGGTGGGCGCGCACCGTGACCTCGCCCTCCTTGCCATAGATGAAGCGCAGCTTATCCCCCGCCTTGTGCAGCCCGGAGTCGACGATCACCCAGTCGCGCCGGGTCTGGTCGGTCGAGGTGTTGTAGGCCACCAGCACCTCCTGGTCGGCCAGGATGCGCGAGAACGCCAGGGTGCAGGGCTGGGCGCAGGGCGGGCCGAAGTCGTAGCCGTTGCCCGAGATGTCGCGGAAGTACATCCGGCCGAACCGCAGCGCGGGGTGCTCCCGGTTCACCTTGGCGATCGCCGCGACCGCCTGGTAGATGGGGTTGTCCGGGTCGAGGAAGTCGCGCGCCGGGTCGTCGAGGTCGAACATCGGCTCGCGGATGAACTCGTCCCCGTCGCCCTCGCCGCAATAGCCCTGCTCGGTGCCGTAGTAGACGCAGGGCGTGCCCAGGGCGCAGATCAGGTAGCCCAGCGCGGCGACCACCTGCCGCTGGTGGGCCCCGGCCGCGAACCGCCGCTTGCGGTTCTGGCCGATCTGGTCGTGGTTGTCGATGAAGGTCACCAGGTAGCGGCCCAGCTCGCCGCGGCTGAGCGCCCGCGCCCGCAGCGCCTCGTGGCGGTCGACCAGCTTCGCCGGGTTCTCGAATCCCTTGATCACGCCGGGCAGCGTCCAGTACAGCGGAAAGTCCAGCACCGACGACAGGCCGTAGAAGACCGTCTTATTGCCGAGCTTGCCCGCGGTGTTGGGCCCGGTGTAGCGGTTGATGGCGTCGTCGCCGCCCACCAGCTCGCCGAACAGCAGGAAGTTCCTCTTGCCCAGCTGGTAGGCGTACTCGCGCATCGCCTGGCAGAACCGGGCGATGGCGGCCTCGCCCATGTGCTTGACCGCGTCCATCCGGTAGCCGTCGATGTCGGCCTCGCGCATCCAGTAGCGGTGGCAGTCGATGATCAGCCGCTGCAGCTCCAGCCCGGCCGGGTCGTCCTCGTTGTTGAAGCCCTTGAGGCTGAAGAAATCGCCCCACTGCGTCTCCGGCAGGTTGTCCCAGCCGCAGTCGCGGATCTGGCCCCGGCGGTGGAAGTAGTCGGGGTTGCGCAGCTCGACTGGCACCGGGTAGTCCGGGCTGCGCCAGCCGCCGATCGGGTACTGGCGGTGGTCCTCGGAGTAGTAGTATGGCTGGTCGCCGGGATAGTACCAGACGTCGCCGCAGTGGTTGGCCACCGCGTCCAGGAAGACCCGCATGCCGCGGTCGTGGGCCTTGTCGACGAGATCGATCAGGTCCTGCTTGGTGCCGAAGCGCGGGTCGATGGCCAGGTAGTTGCGGATGGCGTAGCCGTGGTAGCTGCCCCAGGATGGGTCGGGCGCGCCGTCGTTCTCGAAGATGGGAGACAGCCAGACGGCCGTGCAGCCCAGGCCCTGGATGTAGTCCAGCTTCGACGCGATGCCCTTGAGCGTGCCGCCGCAGAAGCGCCGCAGGCGCTCCGGCGGGTACGCCGGCGGCCGGGCCCCGGCCGCTGCGGCGGCCCGCGGCCGGCCGTCGTGGAAGCGGTCGACCATCAGGAAATAGATGAACTCCTCCCGCCACTCCCGGTCGCTGCTCCAGTACCTCTTGCCGGGGATGGGCGTCAGGTCGACGTCCCTGATGCTCTTGGGGTGGATCGCGCTCATCGGCGTCCAGTCATCGCGAGTGTGGCGTCGTGTCGCTGTCCGCTCGGCATTACTGGTCCTTCTTGGTCATTGCGAGCCGGACTTCGTGCCGCTACCCGCGAAGCAATCCAAAGACCATTCACTTCTATGAAGCTCTATCGGAACAGGGACTCCGCCAGGTCTTTCCACTGTTTGTTGTCCTTCAGGACCAGGTTGATCATCCGTTGGCGCGACCCTGCCTTGAGCTGCTTTTCGCGGGCGATCGCCCGGGACGGCGTGTCGAAAACCTCGAAGTACACGAGCTGTTTCAGATCGTGCTTTTTCGTGAATCCCGGTTTCGTTCCCAACCGGTGTTCAGCCACGCGACGCCGCAGGTCATTCGTCACCCCGATGTACAGCGTGCCGAACGGTTTGCGGGCAAGGATGTAGACGTGGCAAGTCCGGTCACTAGCCACTGGATTGCTTCGCGGGCAGTCAAATCGAGCAGCGCTCGCAATGACGGACAGGACCGGTCAGTCCGTGACCTCCTCGCGCGGCGCGTCGGCCCACAGCCCCTCCAGGTTGTAGTAGTCGCGCACCCGCGGCTGCATCACGTGCACCACCACGTCGAAGTAGTCCAGCAGCAGCCAGGTGCAGGAGTCCTCGCCCTCGCGGTGCACCGGGCGGACCTTGCGGGCCCGCAGCCCGTCGTCGACGGCCCGGCCGATGGCGCGCACCTGGATGTCGGTGGCGCCGGAGGCCACCACGAAGTAGTCGGTGACCGAGGACACCTCGCGCACGTCCATGATCACCACGTCGAAGGCCTTCTTGGTGAGGGCCAGCGCGGCGATCTCGCGGGCCAGGGCCAGCGACCGCTCGGGCTTGAGCTTGGGTTTGCGCGGCGCGGGGGCGGGGGCCTTCGGCGTGCGGGCCGGCGCCGGGCGCTTGGCCCGGGCGGCGGCGGGCTTCGACCCGGCCCTAGAACGGGAGGCCGGGGAACCCTTTTTTCTTTTGGGTGCGGTAGTCGTTGCCAATGATGACTGTGACCTCCAGCAGTGATGTTGGTTCCAGTTGCGGCAGGACGTTGCCTCGGGGAAACTGTCGTTCTCGGCGTTGGCGATGTTGACCACGTCGAACCCGGCGCGGCGCAGCTTGTCGGTGACGGTCTGGGCCAGGCCCGCCGCGGTCGTGCCGTTGAGGACCTCGACCCTGATCTGGCGGATCCTGGCCCGCCTGGCGGCCGCGCTGTTCTCGCGCCAGCGCAGGTACACCGACCCGCCGGCCACCGCGCAGACCAGGACCAGCAGCAGCACGGACGGCACCAGCCATCTGCCCGGCGCGGTTTTTTGCGTGTATCTCGGAGGCATAGTGGACGTTCTGCCGCTGCTCAGCGACTCCACAGCTCGACGATTTTGCGGTCGCGCATGGCGGGCACCGAGTAGGTGGTCCGCACCACGATCGTCGGCCGCCGCACCGCCAGGGCGGTCACCCGCAGGGCGACGTCGCGGTCGGCGGGGACCTCGGCGACGACCGCGCCGGTGGCGGCGTCGGCGAACCGCCGCCGGGACGTGTCCGGCGGCGCGCTGGTGCGCGGCAGGACGACGCGGCGCACGCCGCCCACGCGCATCCCGGCCACGCAGGGGAAGAAGTACGGCGGCACCTCGCCCGAGGCCACCTGGCAGGGGATGCCGCCCAGCCGCCCAAGATCGAGCGGCGGGTAGAGGAACGTCAGGTCGCCGGAGCGGACGACCTCGTCCCGGTCGCCCAGCACCTCGATCCGCACCGTGATCCGCCGCCCGTGCTGGACCACCCGGCCCTTCCCCACCGCCAGCTCGACCGGCCCGAACGATGCCGGCCCCTCCTCGTTCTCGGAGAACGCCACCGCCTGGCGGGGGCTGAGGTCGCCGATGTCGGCCCAGCCGTCGACGCCGGACACGCTGCAGCCGGCACACAGCGCGGCCGCGGCCAGCAGCAGGGGGATCATCGCCACCCGCGGCACCAGATCAGCCCCACAGCCGTGCCGGATACGCCCCCGCCGCCACCAGCCGGGCGATGGCCGCGGCCACCGCGGTCTTGTCCTGCTGGTAGGTGACGCCGAACCAGCGGTCGTCCGTGGGCAGCACCGCCACCGTGGCTGCGCCCGCTCGGACCATCGCGTCGACGACGCCGGGCAGGAAGTATTCGGATCTCGACGGATCGGGCATCGTTTTCAAGAATTCCGGGAACCGCGCCTCGAGCTCCCGCAAGAAGCCCGGCGTGAAGCCCCACAGGTTCATCGAGACCGGCGTGCCGCGGGGGATGGCGTGCCAGGCCGCGCCGTCCTCGGTGGAGAAGGCCTCGCCGCCGCGGGACTCGATCCGCGTCCGCTCGGTGATGCCCTGCAGCAACCCGTTCCCGTCCACCTGGCAGATGCCGCGGGCCACGTGGCCGTGCTCGGTCAGGGTGTTCTCCACCGGGTAGCCCACCATGGCGTAGCGGGCCTTCGAGTCGTCGCGGGCGTCGTGCAGGAAGCCGGCGATGGCCGCGAACGAGTTCCGGCCGTAGAAGTCGTCGCCGTTGATCACCGCGAACGGCCCGTCGACGTCGTGGCGCGCCGCCAAGGCGGCATGGCCCGTGCCCCACGGCTTGGCGCGGCCGGCCGGGACCGCGAACCCGGCGGGCAGGTCGTCCAGCTCCTGGAAGGCGTAGCGCACCTCGACAGCCCGTTTGGCCCGTTCGCCGACCCGCTCCCGGAAGACCGGCTCGATCGGGCGGGTGATCACGAACACCACCCGGCCGAACCCCGCGCGCACCGCGTCGTACAGCGAGTACTCGATCAGGATCTCGCCGGACGGCCCCACCGGGTCGACCTGCTTCAGGCCGCCGTAGCGGCTGCCGATGCCGGCCGCCATCACCACCAGGGCCGGTGCGCTCACAGCTTGGTCTTCCGGCTGATGCGGTTGTGGTCGTCGACGCAGACGATGCGGGGCTTGTGCCTGCGGGCCTGGGCGGTCGACAGCCAGCAGGACGAGATGATGATCACCTTGTCGCCCGGCATCCCCAGCCGCGCCGCCGCGCCGTTGAGGGTGATCACGCCCGAGCCGGCCCGGCCCTTGATGGCGTAGGTCTCGAAGCGGTTCCCGTTGTTGACGTTCACCACCTGGACGATCTCGTTGGGGATGATGTCGGCCGCGGCCAGCAGCTTCTCGTCGATGGAGATCGAGCCCTCGTAGTGCAGGTTGACGTCGGTCAGCGTGGCCCGGTGGATTTTGGACTTGCAGAGGATCCGCAGCATGGTGTCGCTTTGCTCCTTGTTGCCGCCATCGCGGCTATTGAATCGGCTTCTCTCTCCGAAACGGGGGAGGTCGGAGAGTAGTCATGCTTGATCGAAGCGATCTACCTGATCACGACGTTGTCGATCAGCCGTGCGCTGGGGAACTTCACCGCCAGCGCGACCAGCGTGTCGCTGGTGACCTTCGTGATGGGTTCGAGCGTCCGGTTATTCACGATCCCGACGTAGTCGACCTCGCCCAGCGGCGCCTCGCGCGCGATCATTCTCATCATTTCACGTTTCACCATTCCCGATTCACGCCGGCCCGACCGCACCAGCCACTTCGCCAGGTTGAGCGCGTGATGCAGCGCCGGGGCCTGGGCCCGCTCGGCCGGCGTCAGGTAGGCGTTGCGCGAGCTCATCGCCAGGCCGTCCCTCTCCCGCACGATCGGCCCGACCACGATCCGCACCGGGAAGTCCAGGTCGCGCGCCAGCTGGCGGATCACCGCGGCCTGCTGGGCGTCCTTCTGGCCGAACACGGCGACGTCCGGTTGCACCATGTTGAACAATTTCGCGACCACCGTGGCCACGCCCTTGAAGTGTCCGGGCCGCGACGCCCCGCACAGACCTTCGCTCAGTTGCCCGACCGTGACGTACGTATGATAATTGTCCGGGTAGACGTCCCTGGCCCGGGGTGCGAAGACCAGGTCGGCGCCCGCTGATCTGCAGAGGGCGGCGTCGCGCTTGAGGTCGCGCGGGTACTTGGCGAGATCCTCCTTGGGCCCGAACTGCGCCGGGTTGACGAAGATCGAGACGACGACGTATTTTGACTTGCGCTGCGCCAGCCGGATCAGTGAGAGGTGCCCCTCATGCAGCGCGCCCATGGTCGGCACAAAGCCGATGCTGCGGCCCTTTGTGCGCTGCGCGGCGACCAGCTTGCGGAGTTGGGGGATGCTCTTGACTATTCGCATGCTACTCATCGACGGTCATCGCGAGCATGACTCCTCGCCACAGCATGCGAAGCGATCCAGGTTCCTGGATTGCTTCGATCGCAGGGGCATGGCGTTCGTCTCGCGATGACGGGAACGGTTATTCCTCGTCCGAGAAGCTTTCGGCCATCGACGGGAACGAGCCCTGGCGCACGTCGTCGATGTCATGGCCTTGGCGATCTCGGCATAGCGGCGCACGAACTTGGGCGTGAAGTCCTCGAACCGGCCGTCCATGTCGTCCACCACCAGGATCTGCCCGTCGCAGTGCGGCCCGGCGCCGATGCCGATGGTCGGGATCGCCAGCGCCTCGCTCACCCGCCTGGCCACCTGGTGCGGGATCTTTTCCAGCACGATGGCGAAGCAGCCCGCCGCCTCCAGCGCCTTGGCCGCGGTCAGCAGGCGCTCGGCCGACTCCTTGTCACGGGCCTGCAGCTTGTAGCCGCCGAACTTGTGCACCGACTGCGGCGTCAGGCCCAGGTGGCCCATCACCGGGATGCCGCGCTCCACCAGGTTCTTGACGATCGGCGCCGCCACCCGGCCGCCCTCCAGCTTGACCGCCTCGGCCCCGGACTCCTTGAGGAACCGCCCGGCGTTGACGCCCCGCTTGACGGCGGCGGTGTGGTAGAGCATGGCCTCCATGGTGATCGGCAGGGTGTTCTCGTAGCCGGCGAACACCATCGCCGCCGAGTCGCCCACCAGGATCATGTCGATGCCGCACTGGTCCAGCATCCGGGCGGTGAGGTAGTCATACGCGGTCAGGGAGGCGATCTTCCGCCCCTGCTGCTTCATCCTGACCAGCGTGCTGGTGGTGACCTTGTCGCTCATCTCTCCGTCCGATCTTTGTTGGGACAAATGCGCGGCCGCGCGGGACGCGGTTGTTTCGCTGGCGCCCAGCTGTTTATAACCGGTCAAGGATACACCAAAACATGCGAAAAATCAAGCGAAAACGGGCCAGCCAAGTTGCGATATACGAAGAGATTATTGACAAAACCGATGGATGGATATATGATAGTGGATCGCGATAACCAACGGAGAGGTATGATGTCGAAGCTC
>JALOPJ010000203.1 GCA_025453955.1 Candidatus Edwardsiibacteriota bacterium | reverse complement strand
ATCACCAGCCCGCGCGCGCCCGAGTCGACGGCGAAGCGGACCAGCCGGTCGTCCATGCCCACCGCCATCTTCAGCAGGTCCACCCGCGGCTCGATCCGCCGCACCCGGTAGCCCTCGCGATACAGCGGCTGGCGGTAGAACACCACCCGGTCGTGGTCCACCCAGCCCAGCGGGCCCAGGTCCGGGCTGCGGAAGGTTTCGAAGCTCTCGGTGTTGGTCTTGGTGACCTCGCCCGCCGAGTTGATGCCGTCGTTGAGGAACACCAGCACGCCCTTGCCGCGGGCCTGCGGCGACAGCGCCGTCCTGGCGGCCCCCACCAAATTCGACGGCCCGTCCCAGCCCAGCTCGGTGCAGTCCTTCATGGCGCCGGCCACCACCACCGGCTTCTGCGACCGCAGCGACAGGTCCAGGAAGTAGGCGGTCTCCTCCAGCGTGTCGGTGCCGTGGGTGACGATCACGCCGGCGATGTCGGGCCGCCGGAGATACGTCGCGACCACGCCCTTGAGGTCCAGCATCAGCTGCGGCGTCATGTGCGGGCCGGGGTACTGGCCGAAGTCGTGCACCTCGATGGCGCAGAGTTTGGACAGCTGCGGCACCTGCCGCAGCAGGTCGCGCCCCTTGAGGGCCGGCACCGCGCCGCCGTGGCGCTTGCTGGCCTTCATGGCGATGGTGCCGCCAGTGAAGACGATGGCGAGCTTTTTCCGCTCGGGTCTCGTTTTAAAGTCATTCATTGCTACGGTCCGTATCGCTTATGTTCGCGATTGCATTAATATGCAGTATTCTACATGTTTAATGCATACAGTACGGTATCAACCATTCATCTCTTCCCCCGCATTCTCTTTATAAGAGAACGCGGCCAAGAGAATCGCCGCCCGCGGCGCTGCTTTGATGCCGTGAAAAAGGCTGGATCGCCCGAACATCGCGGCACGGTGCTAAAACCCACGGGCGATCCCGGGCGCCCGCCTCAGCCAACGCAACAGCACCGATCGCGGCAGGCCGATACTAGTGACATGGTTCCCGCCATCGGCGGTCCTGCCGGGCAGAGAAGACGCGTGAAGTTTCTTGTGTTACGGACACCATGCCGGGCTCGTTCAAGAAACTGCGTCGCCGGAAAGCCGGGCCGCGGGGTGCGCCGGACTTCGGCAACGCTCAGTCGAACGGCGGTGAAGACGGTTTGTGACCCACGACAAAGATATGATGCGGAAATCCCGTGAAACGGGGGGTTCTTTCTTAGTCATCAGAAAGAACAACGTAGGGACAAACCGGTCCTCTCTTCCCCCGCATTCTCTTTATAAGAGAACGCGGCCAAGAGAATCGCCGCCCGCGGCGCTGCTTTGATGCCGTGAAAAACGGCGGGCTGGACCGCCCGAGGCTGGATCGCCCGAACATCGCGGCACGGTGCTAAAACCCACGGGCGATCCCGGGCGCCCGCCTCAGCCAACGCAACAGCACCGATCGCGGCAGGCCGACACTATAGTCGCTACCGCTTGATCTCGATCTCCTTGGGCCACAGGTCGCGGGGCAGGCCCAGCTTCTTGAGGCCGTTCAGCACCGCCACCACCCGCTCGAAGCTGTCCTGCTTGGTCTGCTTGAACCGCTCCTGGTAGGCCTTCTTGAGCCGCTTGTCGTAGTCCTCGGGCTTCTCCTCGCGCTGCTTCTTGACATTGATCTGCTCCAGCCGCGCCACGTTGGTGCTGTAGTCCCAGGTGACGTCCAGCAGCACGTACAACTGCTCGCGCAGCTCCTCCCACTCCTGCCTGGTCAGTTCCTGCTCGCTCATGGCAACGACCTCTCTATCTCATACCTGTTTTCAGAATACCGCCGGATGGTCATCTTCGTGCTCTTGGCGTCCCTTCGATGCCGCTCAGGGCATGCTTCGCGGCTTGGGTCCCGTCACACCCGCCGCATCTCGGGCTGGCCCCAGTACAGCGCGGCCAGCGCGACCGTGCAGGCGGCCGCGCCGGTCAGCACCGCGGCCGGCGCGCCGAAGTTCTCGGCGATGGTCCCGGCGATGAAGCTGCCCAGCGGCATCATCCCCATGAACATGAAGGTGAAGACGCTCATCACCCGGCCCCGGATCTGGTCCGGCACCGAGTGCTGGATGATGGTGTTGATGGTGGCCACCTGGCTGACCATGCAGAAGCCGATCACCGGCATCACCGCCATGGTCAGGGCGTAGCTGCGGGACAGCGCCAGCCCGGTCGCCGCGGCCGCGAACAGCAGGCCGGCGGCGAACACGAACTCGCCGCGGCGCTGCATCCGGCCGACGGTGGCCAGCCCCAGCGCCCCGGCCAGGGCCCCGGCCCCGGTGGCGGTCATCAGGAAGCCGAAGCCGCGCGCGCCGACGTGCAGCACGTCGCGGGCGAACACCGGCATCAGCACCGCGTAGGCCATGCCGAACACCGAGAACACCGCCACGATGGTGATGAAGCCCCGCACCGCCGGCGCCCGCCAGACGTAGGTGACGCCGGTGCGCATGTCGTCCCAGGCCGAGAGCTCGCGGCGGGGCGGCGCCGGCCGGGCGTCGATCAGCCACAGCCCGGCGATCACGGCCAGGAAGCTGGCGCCGTTGAGCAGGAAGCACCCGGCCGGCCCGATCACCGCGTACAGCAGCCCGGCCAGCGCCGGGCCCATGATCCGCGCGCCGTTGAAGATGGCCGAGTTCAGCGCGATGGCGTTGAGCAGCTTCTCCCGGGGCACCAGTTCGGCCTGGTAGGACTGCCGGGCCGGCGCGTCGAAGGCGAAGGCCGAGCCCGAGACGGCCGCGATGGCGATGATGTGCCACAGGCGGACCACCTGGAAGTGCACCAGCGCGGCCAGCAGCAGCGCCATCAGCATCGCCACGCCCTGGGTGACGATCAGCAGGCCGCGCTTGGGGACCCGGTCGGCCACCACCCCGCCCGGCAGCGACAGCAGCAGCACCGGCAGCGAGCCGATGGCCGAGACCGCGCCCAGCAGGAAGGCCGAGTCGGTCAGCGCCAGCACGTACCAGCTGAGCGCGACCTGCTGCAGCCAGGTGCCGACCAGCGACACCAGCTGGCCGATCCAGAACAGCCGGAAGTTGCGGTACGCCAGCGAGGCGAAGGTGGCGGGGTATCTCACCGCGTCACGGCCTCCGTCCCAGCTCGTCCAGCCCCACGTTCATCAGCCGGTAAGGCCGCGTGCCGATGTGGCGGAAGTGCCACCATTCCTTGCGCAGGCCTCGGAAGCCCTCGGCCGCCAGCGCCGTCCGCAGCACCGTCCGGTGCCACCGCTGCAGCGACGTCCCGCCGGGATACCAGGACGCGGCCCGCTCGCTCAGCTCGTCCTGGGCGTACCCCATGTCGGCCTCGTTCCCGTCGGCGAGCTCGTACAGCGTGACGTCGACCGTCGTGCCGCGGTTGTGGTGCGACCCGACGTTCGGGTTGGCGTAGAAC
>JALOPJ010000099.1 GCA_025453955.1 Candidatus Edwardsiibacteriota bacterium | reverse complement strand
CGAGGCCGAGGAGCGGCTCAAGTCGCTGAAGCTGGCGGCCGAGAACGACGGCGGCACCCTGCGCGTCAAGCTGGAGGGCCCGCCCTGGACCAAGAAGCGACACGCCAGCGCCGACTACCGGATCTCCCTGCCCCGCACGGTGGCCCTCGATCTGGGTACCGCCGCCGGCGACATCGAAGTGACCGGCTGCCACGCCGGCGCCAAGCTGGCCACCGCCTCCGGCGACGTCAGCCTGAGCGGCTGCCGGGGCGATGTTTCCGTATCCTCGGCCTCCGGCGACATCGAGCTGTCCGATTGCCCGGAGCTCAAGGCCCAGGTCCAGACCGCCAGCGGCGACATCGGGCTGTCGGGCTGCGCCGGTTCGGCCGCGGTCCAGACCGTCAGCGGCGACGCCGAGATCGGCTTCGACGGCGACCTGTCGGTCACCTCGGTCAGCGGCGACGTCAGCGCCGACGTGGCCAATGCCCGCAACGTGGTGGTGCACTCCACCAGCGGCGACGTCGGGCTGGAGATATCCTCCGCCGCCCCGGCGCCGCAGCTGGCGATGGTCTCCATCTCCGGCGACGTGGAGCTGTCGCTGCCCGACGGCGTATCCGCGGCGCTGGAGGCGGTCACCACCAGCGGCGACATCGACTGCGACCTGGAACTGGCCGACGCCGAGCGCAAGAACCGGCGGCTGGCCGGCCGGCTGGGGGACGGGGCCGGGCGGATCACCGTCACCACCACCAGCGGCGATATCTCGATATCGTAACAGTACGGGCAATCCATGAATTGCCCCAACAAATTATACGGGCGACCGGCCGGTCGCCCCAACGCGAAGGGAACGACATGAACGACGCACGACGGATCGTCAAGCGGATCTTCTGGGCCCTGCTGTGGATCGGCGCCGGGGCGCTGATCCTGCTGGCCAACTACGGGCTGGTCCCCTACCAGTTTTCCTTCCACCGCGACTGGCC
Source organism: Candidatus Edwardsiibacteriota bacterium (assembly GCA_025453955.1). GTDB lineage: Bacteria > Edwardsbacteria > AC1 > AC1 > EtOH8 > UBA2255. The sequence goes on along the minus strand of JALOPJ010000099.1, from coordinate 12,404 downwards.
GGTGGCCCTGGTGCTGGTCGGCATATCCAAGCTGATCGACGCCATCGGCTGACCCCTCCCGTCACCGCAACCGCAACCCGAAAGGAACCGACATGTTCTGCTGTCACCGCACCGCGCACAAGGTCCTGTGGGGCCTGTTCTGGGTCGCCCTGGGCACGTGGATCCTGCTGTCCAATCACGGCCTGCTGGCCTACGGCTTCTCCTTCCACCGCGACTGGCCGATCGTCCTGATCGCCGTCGGCGTCGTCATCCTGGTCCGCTCCGTCACCCGGCGCCGGCGCATCGTGGAGATCCACCGCGGCTGCTGCGACGGCGGGGAAACCCCGGACCAGCCGGCGCGGGCGGAGATCCTCAAGGCCGTCGAGGACGGCACGATGACCGCCGCCGAGGCCGCGGCCAAACTGCAGGGGCGGTAGCGTCCCGTGACGACGGAGGCGGCCGCCCTCCCCGCGGCCGCGGCGGCGCCGCGGCCGCGGCGGCGCCGCGGCTGTGGAACCGCGACTTCATCCTGCTGTGGCAGGGCCAGCTGGTCTCGGCCCTGGGCGACGTGGCCTACGAGATCGCCCTCGGCTTCTGGGTGCTGGCCGCCACCGGTTCCACCGCCGTGATGGGCTCGCTGATGGCGGCCACCTCGCTGCCCCGCATCCTGGCCTCGCCCCTGGCCGGGGTCTGGGTCGACCGCTACGACCGCCGCTGGATGTTGGTCGCGGCGGACATCGTGCGGGGCGCGGCCATCGCGCTGGTGGGCGTCGCCGCCCTGCTGGGGCTGGCCAAGGTCTGGATGGTGTTCGCCGCCGGCATGGTGCTGGGGCTGTGCGGGGCGTTCTTCGGTCCGGCCGTCAGCTCGGCCCTGCCAGACATCGTGCCCAAGCACCGCATCGTCCAGGCCAACTCCGCCTTCGGGCTGATCGGCACCGGCACCGGGATCGCCGGGAACGCGGGCGGCGGGTTCCTTTATGCAGCGCTGGGCGCGCCGCTGCTGTTCCTGTTCAACGGCCTTTCGTTCCTCTACGCCGGCGCCGCCTGCCTGCTGATCCGGGTGCCGCCGGTGGCGCGGCCGCGCCGGGCCGCCGGGTTCTGGTCCGACTTCCGTTCCGGGCTGGCCTACATCTGGCGGATCACGGGGTTGCGCGACCTGATCCTGTTGGCGGCGGGCATGAATTTCTTCGGGGTGATGGGGTTCACCCTGCTGCTGCCCCTGTTCCAGCGCACGGCCGGCCTGGGACCGGCCCGCTACGGCGTGGCCATGGCGGTGACCGCCGGCGGCGCGCTGCTGGGCATGCTGCTGACCTCGACGGTGCCGATCGCGCCGCACCGGCGGTTCCCGGTGATCACCTGGAGCCTGGTGCTGACCTGCCTGATCTGGGGCCTGGTGCCGCTGGTCGGCTACTGGCCGATGCTGGCCCTGGGGCTGGCCGGCACCGTGTTCAACGCGGCGGTCAACGTGCTGATCGGCTCGGTGATGCAGATCACCACGCCCGCCGGCATGCGGGGCAAGGTGTTCGCGCTGATGGGCACGGTGACCGGCTCGCTGATGCCGCTGGCCATGGCCCTGGGCGGCGTGCTGGCCGAGGTCGTCCCCCTGCGGCCGCTGATCGCGGTCTGCTTCTTCGCGCCGCTGCTGCTGGCCCTGCCCCTGTTCTTCTCGGCGCCCTTCAAGCAGTTCATCGGCGCCACCGCCGAGGTGGCGGCACCCTGAGCGGACCGCGCTGCGCCGATCCCAACGGTCAACCACTAAGGAGATACCACCATGTCCGACGAGAAACTGCGGGTCCTCAAGATGGTCGAGGACAAGAAGATCTCAGCCGAGGAGGCGGCCAGGCTGCTGGCGGCGATGGACGCGCCGGCCGGCGGCGAGGCCAACGGCAAGGCCCACTGGCTCAAGGTCCGGGTGTTCGCCAAGGACTCGGACAAGGCCAAGGTGCGGGTCACCGTGCCGCTGTCGCTGCTCAAGATCGCCGGCCGGCTGGGCGGTAAATTTTCAGTGATGATGCCCGACGAGGCCCGGAAGCAGATGGAGGAGAAGGGCATCCGGCTCGACGCCGAGAGCTTCGAGGACATCGAGCGGCTGTTCGACCAGTTCGCGGTCAACGGCCAGTACAAGATGGTCGACGTCGAGGACGACGAGTCCGGTGAACGGGTCGAGGTCTACGTGGAGTAGCCGACGCAACGGCACGAAAAAGCCCGGGCATCGCTGCCCGGGCTTTTTCCCGTTCCGGCGCCGCCGTTCACCGCGGCCGGGCCGGATCAGCACCCCTTCGTATCCTCTTCTCCAGTTCCACCACCTGGTAGATGACCACCCCAATGGCGAACACCCACACCCAATCCCATAGGCGCAGGGGAGCCGAACCGAAGGCGCGGTTCATCGCCGGCATGTAGGTGAACAGCACCTGGCAGGCCATCATCGTCCCTACGCCGAACAGCAGCGTCCTGTTGGAGAACGGCCCCATCCTGACCGCGGAATGGCGCAGGGAGCGGCAGTTGAACAGGTAGCACGCCTCGCCCACGACGAAGGTGTTGACGGCGATGGTGCGGGCCTCATCCAGGCTGCGGCCCACGTGCTGGGCCAGTTCGAAGAGGCCGAAGGCCCCGGCCGAGAGCAGGACGCCCACCAGGCCGATGCGGAAAAGCAGGTCCTTCGTAAGCAACGGCTGGCGCGGCGGCCGCGGCGGGCGGTCCATGATGCTGGGTTCCTTTGGCTCGAAGGCCAGCGTCAGTCCCATCAGCACGGCGGTGGTCATGTTGATCCACAGGATATGGAGCGGCGTGATCGGCAGGACCGCCCCCACGGCGACGGCCGCCAGGACCACCAGGGACTCGCCGAAATTCGTGGGCAGCGTCCAGGTGATGAACTTGACGATGTTGTCGTAGACGCCCCGGCCCTCCTCCACCGCGGCCTTGATGGTCGCGAAGTTGTCGTCGGTCAGGATCATGTCCGCCGTTTCCTTGGCCACGTCCGTGCCGGCCAGTCCCATGGCGATCCCGATATCGGCCTGGCGGAGCGATGGGGCGTCGTTGACGCCGTCGCCCGTCATGGCGATGACGTCACCGTCCGCTTGGAGGGCTTTCACCAGCCGCAGCTTGTCCTCGGGGGCCACCCGGGCGAACACCGACACCCGGCGGGCGGCGCCGATCAGGTCGCCGTCCGTCGTGGCGGAGATGGCCTGGCCGTTCATCACGCCGCCTGTTCGGTCCATGGTGTCCACGATCCCCAGCCGATGGGCCACGGCCAGCGCCGTCAGCTCGTGATCCCCGGTGATCATCTTGACGGCGATGCCGGCCCGGCGGCAGGTGGCCACGGCCTCGATGGCCTCCGGCCGGGGAGGATCGATCATGGCCTGCAGCCCGAGGAAGACCATGCCGCCCGCCACGTCCCGGTGGGCGATCTCCCGCTGGTCACCGGGGGCCGCCTTCTGGGCGAACGCCAGCACGCGCAATCCCTGCCGGGCCATCCCTTCTGCCAGGATCCGGATCGACTCCGGATCGATCTCGGACTCGCTGCCGTCGAGGGAAAGCATGCGGTCGCAGCGGGCCATCAGGCTCTCGGTCGAGCCCTTGAGGAAGACGACGCACCCGCCGGCCTCCGGGTCGCGATGCAGGGTGGCCATGTACTGGTGTTGCGACTCGAAGGGCAGGGTGTCCAGCCGCTGGTAGCGCGCGGTCGTCCCGGCGTGCGACAACCCGGCCTTGGTGGCGGAAACGACCAGCGCGCCCTCGGTGGGGTCGCCTTCGATGCGCCAGCGGCCGCCGTCCTCACGCAGCTCGGCATCGTTGCACAGCAGGCCGGCCAGCAGGCAGCGCCGCAGGGCGGGATTCCCGCCGGGATCGATTCGCGCGCCGTCCACGCGGAACTGGCCCTGGGGCCAGTACCCCGCGCCCTCCACCCCGATGTCGAGGCCGCCGGCGGCGACGCGCTGCACGGTCATCTGGTTCTGGGTGAGGGTGCCCGTCTTGTCCGAGCAGATGACCGAGGTGCTGCCCAGGGTCTCCACCGCCGGCAGTTTCCGCACGATGGCGTGCCGCCGGGCCATCACCGAGACGCCGATGGCCAGGGTGATGGTCAGGGCGGCCGGCAATCCCTCGGGGATGGCGCTGACGGAAAGCGCCACGGCCACCATGAACATCTGCTTGACCGTATCGCCATGCAGCAGGCCGACCAGGAAGGTCAGGGACGCCAGCGCCATGATCACCTTCAGCAGGAAAGCGCTGAATCGGGCGAGCTGCCGCGTCAGGGGGGTGGTCAGCACATCGGCGGCCGCGATCATCTGGTTGATGCGGCCGATCTCGGTGTTGTTCCCCACCGCGGCCACCAGGCCGGTGCCGGCGCCGTAGGTGACCAGGGTCGACGAGTAGGCGATGTTGGTCCGATCGGCCAGCACGGTTTCGCGGGGCAGCGGGCCGGTCTCCTTCCCCACCGGGACCGACTCTCCCGTCAGCGCCGATTCATCGACCTGCAGCCCCTTCACCTGCAGCAGCCGCAGGTCGGCCGGCACCTTATCGCCCGACTGCAGCAGGACAATGTCCCCCAGCGTCAGCGCTGCGGCATTGATCCGCTGCCTCCTCCCGTCCCGGAGGACGGTGGCCTCGCTGACCATCGCCTTGGCCAGGGAGTCGATCGCCCGGATGGCCTTGGATTCCTGGATGAAGCCCACCACGGCGTTGACCAGCACCACGCCCAGGATGACGCCGGAATCCACCCATTCGCCGAGCAGGGCGGTGACCAGGCCGGCCAGCAGCAGGAGATAGACCATCGGCTGGTTGAACTGGGCGAGGAAGAGGACCAGCGGGTTGGTGCCGGCGCGGCCGGCAATGGCATTGGGGCCATGTCGCGCCAGGCGCCTTGCGGCTTCGCCCGGGTCGAGGCCCCGTCCCGGATCGGTGGAGGCCAGCGAGACCGCCTGGTCGGCGGTCAGGGCATGCCAGCGTGTCAGCTCCGGATGGGTGCGGTCGGTCGCCTGCATGGGTCGCATCGCCTGGCAGCAGTGTCCTGTGATGGGTTCGGCATCAGGGGTCCCGGGGCGTTCGCCCCGCGGGTCGCGCGGGCCGGTCTCCCGCACGCAGGCTTCGGGTTCGCCCTCACACCCCGAAGTCGCTGCGCACCACCGCCAGCACCGCCGAGTGCGGCACGATCAGGTACTTCCTGCCGTCGTACTCGATCTCGACGGCAGCGTCGCGCAGGAAAATTGCATAGTCGCCGGCCTGCACCTGCAGCGGGACGTACTTGAACTCCGCCCCCCTGCGCTCGGCCCAGGGCTCCTCCATCACCTTGTTCGGGTCCTGCACGGGATAGCCCGGCCCGGTGGCCACCACGTAGCCGGACTGGGCCTTGTCCTTTTCCTGCACCGTGGCCGGCAGGTAGAGGCCGGTCTTGGTGCGGTCGTGCTTGCCGGCGGGGTCGATCAGCACCCGGTCGCCGACCACGATCAGGTTCTTCTTCGCTTTCATCTCGGCCGTTGTCGGGGCAATTCATGAATTGCCCTTACGGTACTCTTCACAGCAGGTCGCTGGCCAGCTCGGCCAGGTGCGAGCGCTCGCCCTTCACCAGGTTGACGTGGGCGAACAGCGGCTGGCCCTTCATCCGGTCGATCAGGTAGGTCAAACCGTTGGACTGGCTGTCGAGGTAGGGCGAGTCGATCTGGTGGACGTCGCCGGTGAACACGATCTTGGTGCCCTCGCCCGCCCGGGTGATGATGGTCTTGACCTCCAGCGGCGTCAGGTTCTGGGCCTCGTCGATGATGAAGTAGACGTTGGAGAGGCTGCGGCCCCGGATGTAGGCCAGCGCCGAGATCACCAGCTTCTCGTTCTGGATCATGTCGTTGATCTTGACGTGCTCCTTGCTCTCCGGCGCGAAGCGGTGGCGGATCACCGCCAGGTTGTCCCACAGCGGCTCCATGTAGGGGTCGATCTTGGACTTGATGTCGCCGGGCAGGAAGCCGATGTCGCGGTTGGCCAGCGGCTGCACCGGCCGGGCCAGGTAGACCTGGTGGAAGTTGCGCCGCTGCTCCAGGGCCGCGGCCAGCGCCAGCAGGGTCTTGCCGGTGCCGGCCTTGCCGGACAGCGCGGCCAGCTGCACCTCGGGCCGCAGCAGCGCGTCCAGCGCGAAGATCTGCTCGGAGTTGCGGGGCTCGATGCCGTAGGCCGGCCGCTTCAGGATCCGCTCCAGCGTCCGGCGCTCCGGGTTGTAGTGGGCCAGCGCGCTGGAGCTGTTGTGCTTGAAGACGAAGTACTGGTGGGGCACCGGGCCGTTGAGCACCGGGAAGTCGGCCACCGGGACCGCGTAGGGCTCGGCGTGCAGCCGGGTGATCAGGTCGGTGTCGGCGTCGGCCAGCTCGATCACGCCGGTGTAGAGCTCGTTGACGTGGTGGACCTTGCCGGTCTCGTAGTCCTCGGCCTGGATGCCCAGGCTCTTGGCCTTCATCCGCAGGTTGATGTCCTTGGAGACGATGATCACCTGGCGGTCGCGCCGCGTCTGGGACAGCTGCTCGGCCAGCGCCAGGATCCGGTGGTCCACCTTGTCGGCGGTGAAGGCGTGGTAGACCACCTCGGAATGGGGGTCGCCGATCTCCACCGACAGCCGGCCCCGGCCCTTGCCCAGCGCCACGCCCTTGGCGAACAGCTGGTCGCCGGCGATCTTGTCCAGCTCGCGGATGAACTCGCGGGCCTCGAAGTTGATCAGGTCCGACCCCTTCTTGAACTTGTCCAGCTCCTCCAGCACGACGATCGGGACCACGATGTCGTGCTCCTGGAAGTTGTAGATGCAGGTATGGTCGTAGAGGATGACGTTGGTGTCGACCACGAACAGCTTGCGGCCGGCGGTCTTCTGGCGACCGGCGGCGGGCGCGGCGGTGCGGGTTCGCTTCATCGATGCTTGGTGCTGCTGTTGTCGGTTGTGGCGTGATGCGGAACGGGGGCCGGACGGCCCCCGTTCCCCGTTCGTCCCTTACCGGACCACCGTCAGCTTGCGGACCTGGGCCGTCCCCGGCGCGGCCAGCCGGCAGACGTAGACGCCCGCCGCCACGATGCGGCCCCGGTCGTCCCGTCCGTCCCAGCGCAGGCCGTAGCGGCCGGGCAGCTGGTCGCGGTCCACCAGCGTCCGCACCTTCTGGCCGGCCACGTTGTAGAGGGCGATCGTCACCCGTCCCGCCGCCGCCAGCTGGTAGGAGATGGTCGTCGACTGGCTGAAGGGATTGGGCCGGTTGCGCTCCAGCAGGGTCACCGCCGGCACCGAGAAGATCGAGCCCAGCGCCTCCCGCACGTAGGACTCGTCCCCCGCCACCAGCTTGAAGCGGCGCTCCCGCTCGCCCGGCTCCGGCGTGAAGGAATAGACGTACCCGTCGCTCAGCTCGAACGAGGCCTGCCGCGCCAGGTCGGCCAGGTGCAGGCGGACGCCGGGCAGGGACGGCAGGCCGCAGTCGATGGCGACCTCGCCCGTCCCGCACTCCACCGCGTAGTCCCACACCTGCCCCGCGCCCAGCTCCGTACTTCCCGTTCCCGATGACGAAGTGACCGGAAGCCTCCATCAATCCGGCGGGCGGCTCGGGGAAGTCCCAGCGGTCGGCTCCCGCCGCGGTGCCGGTGCCGATGCCCAGGAAGGCGTCGTCGTACTGCTGGCCCGATCGTACGGTGAGCCGGGCCTGCCAGCCATCGGGCCACAGCCGTCCCTTGTAGCCTTCCTTATACGCCGCGATCAGCGGCACCCGCAACATGGCGCTGGTGCCCGTGTTGTTCCGGAAGCTGCAACCGGCGAACGGCTCGAAGGCCCCGCCGTAGATCACCTGGTTGGGGTAGACCCATGCGCTGCCATTGTACTGGTACGGTCCGGCCACTCCGGCCGTGTCACTGATCGCCATGATCGTATCCCAGGCCACCGGGAACGCCAGCGGCGTGCCCACGTCGCTCCAGATCCCCGGAGCCAGGGCGATCGTCGCCGGCTGGGAGCGCAGGCGGTTGCCGTACGACAGCTCGACCGAGCCGAAGTCGAGGTTGACGGCGGCGCCCAGCCGGTGCCGCAGCCACAGCGCGTCGCCGCTTCCGACGATGCCCGAGCCGGCGACGTTCTGCTCCAAAAGCGACGTGTTGTCGTACTTGAACAGCCGCCACTTGGTGGCGTCGTAGGCGCCGAGGTCGTCGGCCAGCATGTCGTGCATCGAGACGCTGCCGTAATTGCCCGGCACCGACAGCATCTGCCAGACGTCGTTGGCCGGCGAAAACGTGTAGGCGCCGCCGATGAACCGCACCGCGTGGACCCACCAGTCGCTGGGGTCGGCCGGATAATTGGTGACGTTGTTCAGCCCGCCGGACAGGATCGAGTCCTGGGCCCAGACCCTGTACTGGAGGCCGCGGGCCGGGATGCGGTTTGACGAAATGGTGTAGCGCCACAGGCTGTCGCTTCCCGGCACCAGGACCATGGCGGTGTCGTAGATGATGCCCGACCCGGCCGGGCCGTAGAGCAACCGCACCTGGTTGAGCTTGTGCTCGTCCTTGGCGTAGACCTCGAACACGAAGTTCGACCCCAGGTCCATCGGCTGGGAATTCGCCAGCACGGTCAGCCGCGGCGGGACGGTGTCGACGACGTTGGCCGTGGTGAAGGTGAACCCGTATGGCCCGGTCTGGTTCCACGCCGAGTCCCGGACTAATTGAAAGTGGCGGGGTCGAAATCGATCACGTTGCCGATCTGGCTGACGGACCAGTTCCCGGGATCGGGCGTGCAGGTGAAGTGCAGCGAGGTGTCGATGCGCACTGGCTCGCTGAAGTACACCCGGATGACTGAGTTGACCGGCACATTGTTGTTGTTGTGCGCCGGCCGGCTGCTGTCGACCACGGCGGGATGGTTATCGATCACGAACCGCCGTGATGCAGACCAGCCCGACCAGTTATAGGCCGCGCTGCCCGCCCGCACCCGCCAGAAGTAATCGCCGTTGCCGGCCGCGGTGAAATCGTAGCCGTAGCTGAACATCGACCCCAGGGAATCGTCGACCAGCGGCGTGCTGAAGCCGGACGTCTCGCTGACCTGGATGTGGTAGTAGGCCGCGGCAACGTCCTCCCAGCTGAAGTCTATCCAGGTGTTGCCGGCGAACCAGTTGTCCGGCGGGCCGTACAGCGCCGGCACCGCCGGCACCGAGGTGTCGATCGAGAGGCACCGCCGGCACCGAGGTGTCGATCGAGAACGACCAGATATCGGACCAGTTCGAGGTATCGAATTGGACCGGGTTGATCGTCTGCACCCGCCAGTAGTAAGTGTTGCCGCTCGTCAGCGGCGGCACGGCGAAGGTGTCGCCGGGCGTCTGGTCGTATATCGGGCTGGAGAAACCGCCGTCGTCGTCGATCTGCACCCGGTATGTCACGGTCGCTCCCGGCAGCAGCGCGGCATTCCAGCGCAGGGTGTCGTTGACCGTCCCCAGCACCGCCATGTCGGGCGGCGCGGCCTGCTGGTCGGCGGGGACGGTGCAGATCCGCTTCTCGGGTCCCAGCGACCCGTTGTAATCGAGTATCCGGGCGAAGACGTCGTTGTTGCCGTTGCGGAAGTCCCGCCAGGTGACGGCGAAGCCGTCGTTCAGCCCGTTGGGGACGATGCGGGGCAGCACCTGGGCGCCCACGGTGTCGCTGACGACGATGCCGTTGCTGTCCAGCCCGACCGTCCACTGCCGGAATCCGCGGTTGTTCAGCCGCTGGGCGTAGACCGCCGCGTCGGACAGGCGCTGGTCCTGCCAGCAGATCACCACACTCTTGCCGGCCGCGCGGCAGATGTCGAGGTTCTCCTGCCCCCCGCTGAACACGCTCACCGGCATGCCGTCGGCCTGCCATTCCAGCAGGTTGTTGGCCGCGTAGCGCTGGGCGTAGATGTCCCAGTTGCCGCCGTTGCGGCCGTCCTGCCAGGCGATCACCGCGCCGCCCGAGTCGTCGCTGGCGATGCAGGGGCTTAATTGGCTGCCGGCGGCCGTGCAGATCGCCATGCCGTTGGGAAAATCAGGCCCCTGGGGATCGACCTTGGTGGCGTAGATGTCGACGTTGCCGGTCCGCGTGTCGGTCCAGCCGACGATGGCCGAGGTGTCGCTCACCGCCAGGCCGAACAGGCCTTGCTGGCTGGTGTCGACGTCGCAGAGCTGGATGCCGCCGGGGCCCCACATCCGGTCGCCGCCCAGGTCCAGTTTCTGGATGGTGGTTCGCCAGATATCCCCGGCGGTGTTCTGCCCGAACAGGACCATCGGCTCGGACATGGACGTCCCGGGCAGCAGCACCGGCTCGCGCTGGCCCAACCCCGGCGTCAGCGTCACCGGCATGCCCCGGCTTTGCCACATCAGGCCGCCGCCGTCGTTGATCCGCTGCGCCCAGATCCGCTGCACGGCGCCGTATTCCACCCAGGCCACCACCGCGCCGCCGGCGCCGTCGCGGCAGGCGGTGACCTGGTCGATGTTGCCGGAATCGCCGTCGACCCGGACGTCCATCGACCACATCCGGTTGCCCAGATGGTCGTAGCGCTGGGCCCAGATCGACGTGCCGCCCTCCTGCCAGACGTAGACGATGCCCCCGCTGCCGTCCGGCACCATGCTGCAGTTCATCTGGTCGTTGGAATTGAACTGGTTGACCTTGATGCCGTTGACCGGCCAGTCGGCCAGGGCCGGTGCCGCAGCCGCCAGGGCCAGCAGCGCGATGAGAATGATGCTTCGCTTCATCGTCATTCCCTCCCTACGGCCGCGCCGGCGGGCCGGGGATGGTGTTGTCCACCGGCGTCTCGGTGACGCCGTCGGACGAGCTCCCTCCCAGCAGGGCCGCGGCCGCGCCGCCCGCCGCCAGGCCGCCGATCCCGGCATAGAACCACCACTTCTTGTAGATCGGCTTGCCGCCGCCGTCGTCCTGCTTGGCCGAGGCCGCCAGCGCCGCCGAGCCCTGCTGGGCGCCGACCGAGTTGGCCATCACCTGGGCCACCGTCTTCATCACGTTGGTCAGCAGCTTGTCGATATCGCCCTCGTAGTCCTTGGTGACGCTGCGCTCCATCCGCCCGGTCTTGACGTTGATCATCCGCAGGTTGACCGTGTAGGTGCGGCCCACCTTGCCCAGGCTCCCGGCGATCATCTTCTCCACGCCGATCATCTGGCCCACCTCCACCGCGCAGGCGTCGCTGTTGCAGGCGCCGCTCTGCTGGAAGCCCTGCTCGCGCAGGATCTCCTGCATCTTGCCCCGCTCCATCACGTCGAAGGCGTCGGTCTGGAACAGCTCGGTGCGCAGCCGGTCGGAGAGCGCCGAGACCTCGTTCTCCGGCACGCCCTTGGGCTCCAGGTCCAGGATGGCCACCGTGGCCCGTTTCGCCGCCTTCTGCGCCTGCGCCGCCGGCGCCGCCGCCAGGCAGCACAGCACGATCACGGCCAGGACTGACATCAGTCGTTTCATGGTCGCCTCACGTTGGGTGGTGTGTGCGATCTGTGTTGGGATGATGCGAACGGAAAGAAAGAACAAGGCATAACATTTACTGTTAATGCAAATATTATGCCCGTTCAACCATATTGATAACTATTATATTAACAACATGTTATGTTCCCGCTGTTCGAAAGCGATGTTGCACTTTTTCACAATGTCGATGCAACATTTACGTTCCTGCCTCGTCATTATCTTACTGCAACGGCAGATGCCTGTCAAGTGCATTTTGAGGTTTTTGCATCCTGTTTCACTGGCAATAAAGCCGCCCCGTTCCTGTCGGAACGGGGCGGCTTGACCCGTGCTCCTCAGCGCACCAGCGTCAGCTTCCTGGTCGCGGTCAGGCCCGGCGCCTCCAGCCGGTAGAAATACAGCCCGTTGGGCAGCGCCCGGCCCGCGCCGTCACTGCCGTCCCAGCGCAGCGCGTAGCGCCCGGCCGGCCGCGGTCCGTCCTCCAGCACGCGCACCAGCTGTCCTGTCACGTTGTACAGCTTGAGGCTGACCCGCCCCGCAGCCGCCAGCTGATAACTGATGGTCGTCGAGCCCGCGAAGGGATTCGGCCTGTTCTGCAAGAGCTCGGTGACGCCCGGCACCAGCCCGGCGCTGCCGGCCTCGGCGGCGATGTACTCGGCGCTGCCTGCCAGCACCACGAACTCGCGGGGCCTGCCCGGCTCCGGCTGGAACGCGTACGACCCGGCCGGCTCCAGCGCCCGGCCCGCGGTGACGTCGAACACCTGGTACCGCCACCCCCCGCTCCGGCCCGCCTCGCGCCAGGACAGCGTGACCGGCGAGGACTGGTCGGTCTCGACCGTCAACCGCCAGCTTTGCCCCGCGCCGACGGCGTCGCGATAGTCCTCGGCCAGATTCCTGCCGGGAGTGGACACGGCCAGGGAGACGTGCGGGCCGATCACCGGCGGCTCGGAGGCGTTGTCGCGCGCGCCGCGGGGCGAGATGCCGACGCGGTTGTCGCGGTCGTGGTAGGCGCCGCACTC
>JALOPJ010000013.1 GCA_025453955.1 Candidatus Edwardsiibacteriota bacterium | reverse complement strand
GCGGTGGCGGCCCACACCACCCTGCCGGTGATCGGCGTGCCGCTCAAGTCCGGCGCGCTGTCCGGCGTGGACGCGCTCTACGCCACGGTGCAGATGCCGCCGGGGGTGCCGGTGGCCACGGTGGCGGTGGACGGCGCCCGCAACGCGGCGATCCTGGCCGGGCAGATCCTGTCGATCAAGTACCCCGAGATCGCCCGCAAGCTCGAGGTGATGCGCGACACCATGAAGGCCGACGTCGAGCGCAAGTCCGAGGAGATCGAGAAGCGGTTCGCGGAGTGACGGCCCGTATTGAAATAGGACTATATTAGTCCTATTTAAACGTGCGCTGCGATCCATGGCGGACCTGGACCTGCTGGCATACTGCGGCCTGTACTGCGGGGCCTGCAGCTTCCGCGTCGCGGCCTCGGAGCAGGACCGGCGGCACCTGGCGGCCATGCCCGCCACGTACGACCGCCTCAAGGACCAGCCGCTGGAGGAGTGCCGGGGCTGCCGGGTCGACGACCGCTGCGGCGACTGCGCCATCAAGACCTGCGCCCGGGCCAGGGGCGTCGCCCACTGTGGCGACTGCGGGGAGTTCCCCTGCGAGCGCTCCAGCAATTTCACCTCGGACGGGGCGCCGCACCACGCTGAGACGATCGCGAATATCGAGCGGATCCGGCGGGTCGGGCCGCAGCGTTGGCAGGCGGAACAAGAGGCCGCGCACACCTGCCGCTGCGGCAAGCGGCTGTCCTGGTACGTCAACGACTGCATTCATTCACAATCGTTAACAGCGCCCTCGACACCGATGAAGACCATCCTGCAGACGGATTTCCCCGGCCTGAAGAAGATCTCCCAGGGCAAGGTGCGCGACATCTACGACCTGGGCGAGCACCTGCTGATCGTGGCCACCGACCGCATCTCGGCCTTCGACGTGGTACTGCCCAACGCCATCCCCTTCAAGGGCTACGTGCTGACGCAGATCTCCCGCTACTGGTTCGGGCAAGTGGCCGGCATCATGCCCAACCATTTGGTCGCGACCGATGTCGCGGAATTTCCCGCGTCCTGCCGGCCCTACGCGGACGATCTCGCGGGCCGCTCGATGCTGGTCAAGAAGGCCAGGCCGCTGCCGGTGGAATGCATCGTGCGCGGCTACCTCACCGGCTCGGGCCTCAAGGACTACCAGAAGACCGGCGCGGTCTGCGGCATCGCGCTGCCCGCGGGCCTGGTCGAGTCCTCGCGGCTGGCGGACCCCATCTTCACGCCGTCCACCAAGGCCGAGATCGGCAGCCACGACGAGAACATCTCGTTCGAGCGGATGTCGGAGATCCTGGGCCGCGAGAAAGCGACCAGGGTCCGCGACCTTTCGCTGGCGGTGTACGCCACTGCGCGCGGCATCGCGGAGCAGAAGGGCATCATCATCGCCGACACCAAGTTCGAGATGGGCGACCACGACGGACGGCTGATCCTGATCGACGAGGTGCTGACGCCCGACTCGTCCCGGTTCTGGCCCAAGGACGCCTACCAGCAGGGCGTTTCCCAGCCCAGCTTCGACAAGCAGTTCGTGCGCGACTACCTGGGCACGCTGGACTGGGACAAGCAGGTCCCGGGCCCGCAGCTGCCCGAGGAGATCGTCAAGAAGACCAGCGAAAAATACCTGGAAGCGCTGGAGAAACTGACCGGGCAGAGACCCTAGGAACGACCGGGAGATGCGCATGAAGAGGATCCTGATCGCGTCGCTGCTGCTGCCGCTGCTGGCCGGCTGTTCGATGAAGCGCGACTTCGCCAAGATGCAGCGCCAGATCGACTACCTGGAGACCGGCCAGAAGGAGACCCAGGCCAGGCTGGCCGCGGCGGACAGCGCCGGCAAGGCGCAGGCCAGGACCCTGGCCGAGATCCGGGCCGCGCTGTGGGACCTGTCGGAGCGGATGGGCGCCAAGGCCGAGGTGCTGGACCAGCTGCAGAAGGCGGCCGACACGGCGCGCCCCAAGGTCGACCTGCTGCCGATCGGCCAGGCCAGCCCGGAGACGCCCCCAGCCGCCAAGCCCGGCGCGGCCGGAGCGGGAGACAAGGCGGCGTACGACGCGGCCTACCTGGAGGTCACCCGCCGCAACTATGGACAGGCGATCGCCGGGTTCAAGGCCTTCATCGCCGCCCATCCCGCCAGCAGTTTGGCCGACAACGCCCGGTACTGGATCGGCGAATGTCTCTACGCGCAGGGCAAGTACCGCGAGGCGGGGACGGAGTTCGAGCAGGTGGTTTCGGCATACCCCGGCCAGGACAAGGTGCCGGCGGCCATGCTCAAGGCCGGCCTGTGCCGGCAGGAACTGGGCGAGAAGGCCGGGGCCGACCGGTGGTGGCGGCAGCTGCTCGGGCTATACCCCAAGAGTCCGGAGGCGCTGCTGGCCCGGGAAAAACTGAAGAAGAAGTAACGGAGGGAACCATGCCCGCCAAGAAGAAGAAGCCGGCCCCGCGCACGGGCGACCGCCGCACCAAGCTCTCCGAGGCCGAGTTCCGCAGGCTGATCGAGCAGGGCAAGGTCAGCGCCGCCGACCGCCGCGCCTGGGAAGAGCGGCGGAAGAAGTGACCATGTTCTGGAAGAAGAAGGCCCCGCCCCTGGGCAAGGGGATCACGGTGCAGCACGGCGTGGTGGCCAACGCCCTGACCACCGAGGCGCTGATCAGCGTGCTGATCCGCAAGAACGTCTGCACCAGGGAGGAGATCATGGACGAGATCAGGAGGATCTCCGAGGCCAACCGTGCCCAGCCTGCCCGCAAGGATTGAACGGTTGTTCGCGGCGGCCCAGCGGCAGCTGCGCGCCGGGAAGACGGACGAGGCGGCGCAGGCCCTGCTGGAGGTCGCCGCCCTGCCGGGCATCGAGCACGACGAGCCGCTGGCGCTGGAGAGCGCCCACGCCGGCCTGGCGGACATCTACCTGAAACTGCGGCGGATCGAGCTGGCCGAGTACCACCTGGGCAAGGCGCTGGCGGTCAGCCCCCAGGAGGCGGACCTCCACCACCGGCTGGGCGAATTGCGCAGCTACAAGGGCGAGTTCGCGGCGGCGGCCGAGGCCTTCCTGCGGGCCAGCGAGCTGGAGCCGTCGCACCCCGGGCACCTGCACCGGCTGGGCTGGTCCACCTTCATGGCCGGCGAACAGAAGAAGGGACGGGCCATCATGGCCGAGGCCCTGACCCTGGACGAGGCCAACACCGCGCTGCTGGCCGACCTGGCGGTGGCCTGTTCCGAGCTGGGCGACCACCGGGCGGCGCTGAAATACCTGGACCAGGCGGTCGACCTCGACCCCGGCAACGAACTGCTCAGGTCGCAGCGGGAGCGGATGCGCGAGAAGACCGAACGCACAAAGCGGGACCGATGACATCAATCGCGCCAGGCCGGTGACCGGTGTCGTCCCGAGGGATCGCCGAACGAACGGCCGGCGCCCGAAGAAGGAGGAGGCAAATGGCAACGAAGGGGACGAAACGCACCGCGAGGGGAGCGGACCGCCTCAACGGGCGGTGTGCGTTCGATGAAGGGCGGATATGCGGCGAATCGTGCCAGTGGTATGCGATCAAACCTGGTCGGCAGATGAGCGGCCGGCTGACGTTGTCGGGCAGGTGCGTCGTCCATGAGATCAAGGACCTGCTGGACGTGATCGCGGGACGGATCCGCTGACGGCGGCGCAATCCCGCTGCGTGAGAAAAGAAAAGACCCCCGACGTTCGTCGGGGGTCTTGCCCGTAGTATATTGCTTACTCTTTGTGCTTGCTGAAACAGTCCTGGCAATACACCGGCTTCTTGCCGGTCGGGTTGAAGGGTACCTGGGTCTCCTGACCGCAGTCCGCGCAGGTGACACTGTACATCTGGCGGCTGGCGCGCTTCTGCTGCTTGAAATTCTTGCGGCAGTCCTGGCAACGCCCGGGCTCGTTCTGGAAGCCCTTCTGCTGGTAGAATTCCTGCTCGCCGGCAGTGAAGGTGAATTCTTTCCCGCAGTCCTTGCAGGTCAGGGTCTTGTCCGTGAAACTCATGTTTCTCCTTGGGTAGTTGGGGTTGTTGGGTAACCAGGCCGCCGGCAAATAAAAATCCCCCCGTTGTGCGTACGACAGAACGGGGAGCGTTATGTCGCCGGGCCTATGGTTGATGAACGAGAACAATATACCATATTTCGAGCGTTTTGTCAAGGGGTATTTCTTTTATTATTGAAAAGGCCCGGATATATAAGGTATAATTACCGGTTATGGCCGGGATCAGAGAGAACCTGGCGGCCGTGCGGGAACGGATCGCGCGGGCCGCGGCAGCCGCCGGCCGGTCGGCGGACGACGTCACGCTGGTCGCGGTCACCAAGACGGTCCCGGCCGGGGCCGTGCTCGATGGGATCGCCGCCGGGATCACGGCCATCGGCGAGAACCGGGTGCAGGAGGCCCTGGGGAAGCGCCCGGCGATCGGCTCGCGGGCCCAATGGCACCTGATCGGCCACCTCCAGTCCAACAAGGCCAAGAAGGCGGTGGAGCTGTTCTCGCTGATCCACTCGGTCGACTCCGTGGACCTGGCCCGGGAGATCGGCCGGCGGGCGGCCGAGGCCGGCAAGGTCCAGGACATCCTGCTGGAGGTCAACACCTCCGGCGAGCCGCAGAAGTACGGGATCGGGCCGGGCGATCGAACCATTCTCGAGGTCCTCAACGAGATCGGGGACGTCAAGGGGATACATGTCCTGGGCCTGATGACGGTCGGCCCGCTGACGGATGATCGCGGGAGAGTCCGCGCGGCATTCCGGACGCTGAGAACATTGTTCGAGTTGGTGCGATCGGAGCGCATCCCGAACATCGAGATGCGGCACCTGTCGATGGGGATGTCGGGCGACTTCGAGGACGCCATCGCCGAGGGCTCGACCATGGTGCGGATCGGCAGCGCGATCTTCGGGCCGAGGGGATGATGCCATGCCACAGAGGCACAGAGGACACTGAGGACGCGGAGATTCCCTTTGCCGTCGTCAGGAATCTGTTATAAAGGAGCACCGGCATGAAGCTGACACCGCTGGACATCCGCCGCCAGACCTTCAAGAAGAAGGGCATGGGCGGGTACGACCCCGCCGAGGTCCACGCCTTCCTGGAGACCGTGGCCGGCGAGTTCGAGGAGCTGTCGCGCGAGAACACCAGCCTGGCCGAGCGGATGTCGGGGCTGGAGGGCAAGGTCGACGACTACCGCCGGATGGAAAAGACCCTGCAGGACACCCTGCTCTCGGCCCAGAAGACCTCGGAGGAGCTGCGCAAGAACGCCGAGCAGCGCGGCGACCTGCTGGTCAAGGAGGCCCAGCTCAAGGCCGACCAGATCATCAGCGAGGCCCGGGCCCGGCTGATGGACCTGCAGCGCCAGATCGCCGACCTCAAGAACCTGCGGTCGTCGTACCTGGCGAAGTTCCGCAGCCTGCTGGAGTCGCACATGGAGATCCTGCAGTACCAGGAGATGGACTCCGGCGTCCGCATCCAGACCAACATCTTCGGGACGGCCCGCAAGGAGGAGCCGGCCCGGCCCGAGCCGCGGCCGGCCGCGCCGGAGCCCCGGCCGGCGCCGGCCCTGGGCGGGCTGATCGAGGAGCTGATCAGGCAGGAGGCCCAGGCCGCCCCCGATACGGCTGCCGACGCGCAACCGCTGCCGCCCGCGGAGCCCCAGCCGTGAAGGAGTGGATCGCCAGGATCGATCAGACCGCCGGGTACCTGCGGGGCCGCACGCGGGTCATGCCTTCGCTGGGCATCATCCTGGGCACGGGCCTGGGCGGCCTGGTCAAGGAGATCGCCGCCGCCGAGGTCATCCCCTACGACCAGATCCCCAACTTCCCGGTCTCCACGGTGGAGGGCCACGCCGGCCGGCTGATCTTCGGGACGCTGTCGGGCCGGGCGGTGATGGTGATGCAGGGCCGCTTCCACTACTACGAGGGCTACTCCATGCAGCAGATCACCTTCCCGGTGCGGGTGATGAAGGCGCTGGGGGCCCGGACGATGCTGGTGTCCAACGCCTGCGGCGGGGTCAACCCCTCCTACGCGGCCGGCGACATCATGATCATGGCCGACCACATCAATTTCATGGGCGACAACCCGCTGCTGGAGCGCAACGAGGAATCGCTGGGCCCGCGCTTCCCCGACATGTGCCGGGCCTACGACCCGGAGCTGATCGCCCTGGCCCAGCGGGTGGCGCTGGCCGAGCGGATCAAGGTGCAGCAGGGCGTGTACATGGCCTTCTCCGGCCCCAACCTGGAGACCGCCGCCGAGTACCGGATGGCGCGGGCGATGGGCGCCGACGTGGTGGGGATGTCCTCGGTGCCCGAGGTGATCGTGGCGCGCCACGCCGGCCTGCGGGTGCTGGGGCTGTCGATCGTCACCGACATGGGACTGCCCGACGCCCTGCAGCCGGCCAGCCTGGAGCACATCCTGCAGGTGGCGGCGGCCACCGAGCCCGCGTTCGTGCGGCTGGTCGCGCGCACCGTCGCCGAAATTCCCGTTTGAACGTTTGAAACGATTCCAACAGGTCAAACAGTGAGACGAACCATGTCGATCGTCGCCGTCGGCTCCATCGCCCTGGACACCATCAAGACGCCCTTCGGCCAGAAGCAGGAGGCGCTGGGGGGCAGCGCGCTGTACTTCTCGGCGGCGGCCAGCTTCTTCGCCCCGGTCAGCCTGGTGGGCGTGGTGGGCGAGGACTTCCCCCGCCGCGACATCGCCTTCCTGGCGCGGCGGGGCGTGGACCTGTCCGGCCTGGAGACGGTGCCGGGCCGCACCTTCCGCTGGTCCGGCTCCTACGCCGGGGCCATGAACGAGGCCACCACCCACGCCACCCACCTCAACGTGTTCGAGGCGTTCCGGCCCAAGCTGCAGCCGCACCACCGCCGGGCCGACGTCCTGTTCCTGGGCAACATCGACCCGGTGCTGCAGCGCGACGTGATCGCCAAGGTCGACCGGCCGCGGGCCATCGGCTGCGACACGATGAACTTCTGGATCAGCGGCAAGCGGGCCGAGCTGCTGAGGACGATCAGGCGGGTCGACATCATGTTCGTCAACGACGCCGAGGCCCGGATGCTCTCGGGCGAGACCAACCTGGCGCGGGCGGCCCGGGCGATCCGGCAGATGGGCCCGCGCATCCTGGTGATCAAGAAGGGCGAGCACGGCGCCCTGCTGTTCTCGCCCTCCGGCGCCTTCGCGGTGCCGGGAATGCCGCTGGCCGACGTGTTCGACCCCACCGGCGCCGGCGACAGCTTCGCCGGCGGCTTCATGGGCTACCTGGCCTCGCAGGGCCGGATCAACGACGCCGTGCTGCGCCGGGCGATGGTCTACGGCAGCGCGATGGCCTCGCTGATCGTGGAACGGTTCTCGACCGACCGCCTGCGGATGCTGCGCAAGCCGGCGATCCGGGCCCGGTACCGGCAGTTCCGGAAATTGACCTCGTTCCCGGCATGAGTTCGCCGGCACACCAGATCGGAAGGAGGGCCCAGCCGGCGAAGCGCACCGCGGTGGCGGTGATGTCGCTGCGCGGCTCGGCGGTGTCCGAGGCCGATGCCCGGTTCCTGACCGAGCGGCTGGGCATCGAGCTGTCGCGCACCGGCGCCTTCGACCTGCTGGAGCGGGAGAAGATGGCCGAGATCCTCAGGGAGCAGGGGTTCCAGCAGACCGGCGCCTGCGACGAGACGGCCTGCCTGGTGGAGGTCGGCCGGCTGCTGCCGGTGGAGAAGATGATCGGCGGCGCGGTGGGACACGTCGGCAGCGTCTACTCGGCCCAGCTGCGGCTGATCGACCTGCGGACCGGCCTGGTGGAGCGGACGGCCACGCGCGACTACAAGGGGGAGCTGGAGTACCTGCTGACGGTGGGGATGCGGGAGACGGCCGAGGAGCTGGCGGGGAAGATCGGCCCCCAGGCGCAGGCCCAGGCCCAGCCGGCCGGCGCGTCGCCCCAGTCCGAGGCGATGATGCGCAGCCTGATCATGGCCCAGGTGGAGCGCGAGTCAAAATCGAAGTTCTGGGCCGTGACATGGTCCATCTTTCCCGGGGCCGGGAACCTGTACGCCAGGAATTACTGGGGAGCGTCCGGGTTCTGTGTGGCCGGCTTCATCACGTTCGGTGCGTGGGTCAACTCGAATACAGACGGCGACAGCACGACCAACCCCGGGACCTGGGGCCTGATCCACCTCGGGATCCGCGTCGCGGACATGGTGGTCGCCGCCCGCAGCGTGGGCAGGCACAACAAGAAGGTGCGGCAGAAGTACGGGCTGACCATGGTTCCCAGCCCGTTCGACACGCGGCCGGCGCTGGCGCTGACCGGCACGTTCTGACCACAGATCGAGACATAAAGGAGGACGGACCATGGCGAACCACATCCACGAGGGCTCGACCGGCGCGATCTACGGCCTGGGATTCATCGGCGCCGCCATCTACTTCATCAGCCACGCCGCCGGGTTCTGGGCGGGCGTGCTGGGCCTCCTCAAGGCCATCGTCTGGCCGGCCTTCCTGGTGTACCACGCGCTGAAGTCGGTCGGCGCGTGACGCGGCCGCCGGAACAACAACGATACTGACTGGTCCAGATATACAATGTATCGAGACGTCCCACAAGACCTTGATTTCCCGGAACTGGAGCAACGGATCCTCGAGTTCTGGGCGCAGCACGGCATCTTCGGCAAGCTGGTCGCCAAGAACCGCGGCTCGGCCAAGCGCTTCCGCTACGTCGACGGCCCGATCACGGCCAACAACCCGATGGGGGTGCACCACGCCTGGGGCCGCACCTACAAGGACCTCTGGCACCGCTACCGGGCGATGCAGGGCTGCGACGCCCGCTACCAGAACGGCTTCGACTGCCAGGGGCTGTGGGTGGAGGTGGAGGTCGAGAAGGAGCTGGGGTTCACGTCCAAGCGCGACATCGAGACCTACGGCATCGACCGGTTCGTCGAGCAGTGCAAGGCGCGGGTCGACAGGTTCTCCAAGGTCCAGGCGGCGCAGTCGGTGCGGCTGGGCTACTGGATGGACTGGGACAACTCATACTTCACGATGGCGCCGGACAACAACTACGCCATCTGGCACTTCCTCAAGAAATGCCACGACCAGGGCTGGATCTACAAGGGCCGCGACGTGATGCCCTGGTGCACCCGCTGCGGCATCGCCCTCTCGGACATGGAGATCGCCACCGAGGGCTACCGGGAGATGACCCACAAGAGCGTCTACATCCAGCTGCCGATCGTCGGCCGGGAAAAAGAATACCTGCTGGTGTGGACCACCACGCCCTGGACCCTGACCTCCAACACCGCGGTGGCCGTGCATCCCGACTTCACCTACCTCAAGGTGCGGCAGGACGGGAACACCTACTACCTGGCGAAGAACCGCAAGGAGATACTCCGGAAGGACTATGAGGTCCTGGCCGAGTTGCCGGGCCGCGAGCTGGCCGGCCTGCGCTACCGGGGGCCGTTCGACCACTTGGCCGCGCAGCAGGGCATCGAGCACCGGGTGGTGGCCTGGAAAGAGGTCACCGAGGCCGACGGCACCGGCATGGTGCACATCGCGCCGGGCTGCGGCAAGGAGGACTTCGCCCTGTCCAAGGAGGAGCACCTGGCCGTGGTGGCCCCGCTGGACGAGGCCGGGATCTACCTGCCGGGATTCGACTGGCTGAGCGGCAGGAACGTCAGCGACGCGGCCGAGGACATCATCGAGGACCTGAAGAAACGGGGGGTGCTGTACTACGCCCACAAGTTCACCCACCGCTACCCCGAGTGCTGGCGCTGCCACTCCGAGCTGGTGTTCCGCCTGGTGGACGAATGGTTCATCAGCATGGGCCCGGTCTACGACAAGCCCTACGGCCAGGTGACGGCCGGGGAGAAGCAGCGCAGCCTGCGCTACCGCATCATGGACTCGGTCGCCCAGGCCCGCTGGATCCCGGACTACGGCCTGGACCGCGAGCTGGACTGGCTCAAGAACATGGGCGACTGGTGCATCTCCAAGAAGCGCTACTGGGGCCTGGCGCTGCCCATCTTCGAGTGCGCCTGCGGCAATTTCGAGGTGATCGGCTCGCACGACGAGCTCAAGGCCCGCGCCGTCTCCGGCTGGGACACCTTCGCCGGCCACACACCTCATCGTCCCTGGGTGGACGAGATCACCGTCAAGTGCTCCGCCTGCGGCAACGATGCCGCGCGCATCCGCGACGTGGGCAACCCCTGGCTGGACGCCGGGATCGTGATGTACTCCACGGTGATGCCCCCGGAGAAGTGTTACACCCCCGACAAGGAGCGGTCAGGGAAGTACGCGTACGATCCCGCCCAGGCCTATCCCGCCAACCGTGAGTACTGGGAGCGATGGTTCCCGGCCGAGTTCATCACCGAGTGCCTCCAGGGCCAGTTCCGCAACTGGTTCTACGCCATCCTGACCATGAGCACCGTGCTCGAGGGGAAACCGCCGTTCGAATGCCTGCTGGGTCACGGCGTGGTCAAGGACGAACAGGGCGCGGACATGCACAAGTCGGCCGGGAACTCCATCCCCTTCGACGAGGCCGCCGGGAAGATCGGCGCCGACCTGATGCGCTGGATCTTCTGCTGCCAGAACCCGGTCCAGAACCTGAACTTCGGCTACCACATGGCCGCGGAGTTCAAGCGCAAGCTGCTGACCCTGCACAACGTCTACTCGTTCTATATCACCTACGCCAAGCTGGACGGCTTCGTCCCGGCCGGCAGACCGCCCGCGGACTGCGCCTTGACCCTGCTCGACCGCTGGGCCCTGTCCGAGCTCAACCTGCTGGTCGCGTTCGTGCGCGCCCGGCTCGACGACTACGACGCCGCGGCGGCGGCCCGGCGGATCGAGGCCTTCGTCGAGGACCTCTCCACCTGGTACGTGCGGCGCTCGCGGCGGCGGTTCTGGAAGTCCGGGTCCGACAGCGACAAGCAGGCGGCCTACGTCACGCTCCACCAGTGCCTGGCGACCCTGCTGCGGCTGATGGCCCCGCTGATGCCGTTCTGGACCGAGGAGATGTACCAGAACCTGGTGCGCTCGGTCGACGCCGCCGCGCCGGAGAGCGTGCACCTCTGCGCCTATCCCGAGTCCGACCAGGAACTGATCGACGCGAACCTGTCCGCCGAGATGGCGCTGGTGCGCACGGTGGTCTCGCTGGGCCACGCCGCCCGCAAGGACGCCAAGCTCAAGGTGCGCCAGCCGCTGGCCGAGCTGCTCTATGCCGGCGGGAAACCGGAGGACTGGCGGACGATCGAGAAGTACCAGGACCTGGTCAAGGACGAGGTCAACGTCAAGCGGGTGGCGCCGCTGGCGGATCCCGACGCCATCATCGTCTACCGGGCGAAGGGGTTGGTCTCGAAGCTCGGTCCGAAGTACCAGAAGAACGCCGGCGCCGTGAAGGAGGGCATCGCCGCCCTGGCCAGCGAACGGGTCAAGGAGCTGGTACGGGACGGGAAGTGCACGATCGAGCTCCCGGGCGGACCGTTCGAGGTGCTCGCCGAGGATATGGAGGTCAGCACCGAATCCAAGCCCGGCTTCAGCGCCAAGCGGGACGGCGACGATACCGTGGCGTTGGCCACCGCGCTGACCCCCGAACTGGCCGCCGAGGGCGACGCCCGCGAGCTGGTGCACGCGATCCAGAACCTGCGCAAGCGGTCCGGCTTCGCGGTGTCGGACCGGATCGCGGTGCGCTACGATGCGGACCCCGCACTGGCGGCCGCGATCGGATCACATACCGCCGAGATCATGGCCGAGACCCTGGCGACCTCGCTGGCGCCGGGAACGCCCGGGGGCAGCCACCGGGAGTCGGCCGAGATCAACGGCAAGCAGATCACCATCAGCATCCAACAGGTCAACCCATAATCCGGAGAACGCCCGACATGAACAAGAAGGACGTCCTGCAATTCGAAAAGCTGCTGCTCGACGAGCGCAAGCGCTTCATCACCGAGCTGACGCAGATCGAGAACGAAGGCCTGATGTCGAACCCCAAGGAGAGCTCGGGCGACCTGTCCTCGTACTCCTACCACCCCGCCGACCAGGGCAGCGACACCATGGAGAAGGAGAAGAACGTGTTCCTGGCCTCGGCCAAGGGCAACGAGCTCTACGAGATCGACCAGGCGCTGCTGCGGATCAAGGACGGCAAGTTCGGCACCTGCCAGCGCTGCGGCAAGGAGATCGAGAAGGAGCGGCTGGAGGCCGTACCCTACGCCCAGCAGTGCGTCAAGTGCCGCCGCCTGGGCGAGGAGGAGCAGCGCCGGAGCCATGGCGCCTAGGGCCGTGCCGCCGACCGGAATGCGGAACAGGATCGTGCTGGCGGCCGTGGCGCTGGGAACCTTCGTGCTGGACCAGGCCTCCAAGATGCTGGTGCAGTCGTCGTTCCGTTTGGGCGAGAGCCGGCCGGTGATCGGCGAGCTGGTGCGGTTCACCTACATCGTCAACCCCAACGGGCTGATGGGGATCTCCTACGGCCCCTGGGCCCGCTACCTGATGCTGCCGCTGTCGCTGCTGGCGATCACGGCCATCGTCTACTACTACTACCAGTGGAAGAATCCCGGCACCGTCGGCGTGGCGGCGCTGGGGTTGATCCTGGCGGGCGCCGCGGGAAATTTCCTGGACCGGTTCCGGTTCGGCACCGTGATCGACTTCATCGACTGCGACATCCCGGACATCGCGGTCCCGGCGTTCCGGCTGCTGTTCCTGCGGTTCCCCGGCTACTACCTGGACCGCTGGTACATCTTCAACGTGGCCGACAGCGCGGTGCTGTGCGGCGTGGCGGTGCTGCTGGCGATGACCGCGTTGGCCCCGCAGCGGGCACCGCAGGGACCGGCGGCGCCCTGACGCCGCCGCGGCGACCCGCGATGGCACGGCGGCCCCGACATACCGGACGGCGGCGGGCGAGAGCCTGGCCGCTGTTCGCGTTCCTGGCGCTGCTGGGCGCGGCCCCGCTGCCGGCCCAGGGTACGTCCGGCGGCGGCGCGGCGGCGCCGGACACGGCGGCCGCGCCAGGTCCCGACAGCGCCGCCGTCCCGCCCGATTCGGCAGCGGCCGGCGCCGACTCGGCCGCGGCCGGGGACCTGCTGCGCGACGACCGGCCGGACGAGACGGCGGTGCGCTACCGGGCGGACACCATCGACTACCAGGTGGACCGGAACCTGATCCGGCTGGTGGGACACGCCCGGGTGGGGTACAAGGACATCAGCATCACGGCCGACAGCATCGACTTCTTCACCCGCGACCAGCAGATGGTGGTGCGCTCGCACCCGGTGCTGCACGACCGGGAGGACGCCATCACCGGCGACCGGATGATCTACGACTTCAAGGCGCGGCGCGGCTGGATCTACAACGGGTCCACCGCCTTCGCCAACGGCCGCTACTGGGGCCGCCGCATCCGCCAGGTGGGCGAGCGCACCCTCAACGTGGACCACGGCCGGTTCACCACCTGCGACGCCGACACGCCCCACTTCTATTTCTGGTCGCGGCGGATGAAGATCTACCTCGACGACAAGATGGTGGCCGAGCCGGTGGCGCTGTGCTTCTCGGGGATCCCGGTGCTGGCGATCCCGTTCTACTTCTTCCCGCTGCGCCGCGACCGCCACTCCGGCTTCCTGATGCCGCGGGTGGGCTCCAACAACTACCAGGGCATGTTCGTCAAGAACCTGGCCTACTACCAGGTGCTGGGCGACCAGGCCGACGTCACGGTGGCCGCCGACCTCTACGAGTACGTCGGCTGGCAGGGCGCGGTCGAGGGCCGCTGGTGGCGGCTGCCGCGCTTCGCCAGCAACGCCCACTACACGTACCTGGAGGAGACCGACCCCTTCAAGCGGCCGGCTGTCGGGCAGCGGCAACTTCGTCAGCGACAAGTCCTACTACTCGTCCTACTCCGAGGACCGCGACGTCCGGATGCAGCAGGAGCTGCGCTCCTATCTGGCGCTGAACCACAACTGGACCAGCGCCAGCGCCGGCGTCGTCGCCGACTACAGCAAGAACCTGGTGACGCGCACCGCCAGCGCGCGGCTGCCCGAGGCCTCGTTCGAGTCCTACGGCAAGGACCTGTTCGGCAAGCGGCTGCAGGCCTCGGGCCGGTCGTACCTGGCCTCGTTCCTGACCAGCGACACCCTGGCCCGCGACCGCCACCAGGTGTGGGACAACCAGGTCAGCCTGTCCTCGGGACTGAACGTGCTGCGGCACATCCGGCTGTCGCCCAGCGCCCGGCTGGTGGCCACCTGGTACGACCGCGACACGGCCGGTGCCCGCAACCCGGTGCGCTACTTCTATTCCGGCGGGGTATCGGCCGGCACCACCCTCTACGGGCTGCTGCCCGTGGGCATCGGCCCGCTGCTGGCCTTCCGGCACCAGTTCCAGCCGTCCGTCACCTATTCCTGGGCGCCGCGGATCGACCAGGGCCGGTTCCACCAGGTCGGCTCGGCGGTGTCGTCCTACGGCCAGCAGCAGAGCATGTACGTATCCGCCGGCAACACCTTCGCGGTCAAGTTCGACCGGCGAGGCAAGACCCGCAAGGCCGACCTGCTGACGTGGCATGCCGGCACCGGCCTCGACCTGCTGTCGCGGCCGCGGCGCTGGTCGGCGCTAAGCTCGAACTTCAACGTCCTGCCGGGGAACCCGCTGGTCGACTGCCACGTGTCCACCAGCTACGACTGGCGGCGGCGGATGAACCAGTACACGACGCTGTCGCTGGGGTTGCGACGCAATGGCGCCTGGTCGGGCGGCCGCAGCGGCGGGGCTCCCGCCGTCGCGGCCGCGGACGCGGCAGCGGCGCCGGACAGCGGCGCCGTCGGCGCCGCGCCGGCAGCGCCCGGCCCGGTCCCGCCGATCGCCGATTCCCTCGCCCCGGCGCCGGACACGGCCGGGCTGAAATCCGATACCACCTGGTCGGCGCCGCCGGGACCGCCGGCCCCGTCCGCCAGCGCCGGATTGCCCTGGTCGTTGGCGCTGTCCTACGACCAGAACTGGCTGACCGGCCAGGGGGTCACCGGGTCGGGGATCCGCGGCAGCGCCGACCTGCAGCTGACCAGGAACTGGACCGTCAGCTACGGGCAGTACTACGACATCAAGCGCCGGGAGACCGTTTCCCGTGATTATTCCATAAAACGCGACCTGCACTGCTGGGAGGCCAGCTTCGCCAGCACCAAGAGCGGCGTCTACTGGTCCTACGAGTTCCGGATCAACATCAAGAAGATACCAGAGATCAAGCTCAACATCCCCAAGACCGGGCAGGTGCGCTATGAGTGACGCCGGGGTCGCCGCGCGATGATCTCCATCGAGTACTTCCTGCTGATGGGGGCGATGCTGATCCTGGTGAGCATCGCCGTTGCCAAGGCCACCGACAACCTGGGCGTGCCCACGCTGCTGCTGTTCATCGGCGTCGGGATGCTGGCGGGGTCGGAGGGGCCGGGCGGGATCGCGTTCGACAACGCCGCCCTGGCCCAGGCGCTGGGGATCGCCGCCCTCAGCCTCATCCTGTTCGCCGGCGGTATGTCCACGGGCTGGCCCGCGGTGCGGCCCGTCGCCGGTCCGGCGGCCGCCCTGGCCACGGTCGGCGTCGTGTTGACCGCCCTGGCGATCGGCGCGGTCACGTACCTGACCGCCGGCATGCCGCTGCTGGAATCGCTGCTGCTGGGGGCGATCATCTCGTCGACCGACGCCGCCGCGGTGTTCGCAGTGCTGCGGTCCCGGCACGTCAGCCTGCGGGGCCGGCTGCGCCCGCTGCTGGAGCTGGAATCCGGCAGCAACGACCCGATGGCGGTGCTGCTGACGCTGTTGCTGCTGCAGGCGATAACCGGCTCGGGACAGACGCCGGCAGGCTACGCGCTGTTCTTCGTGCGGCAGCTGGTCATCGGGGCCGCGGTCGGCCTGGCGCTGGGCCGGGCGATGGTCTTCACCATCAACAAGCTGCGGTATTCCCACCAGGGCGTGTACCCCGTTTTCGTCCTGGCCGGAGCCTTCCTGTCCTACGGGCTGGCGGCGGTGCTGGGCGGCAGCGGATTCCTGGCGGTGTACCTGGCGGGCATCGTGTTCGGCAACGGCGACGTGGTGCAGAAGAAGAGCCTGCTGCGCTTCTTCGACGGCCTGGCCTGGCTGAGCCAGGTCGCCATGTTCATCGCCCTGGGCCTGCTGGTCTACCCGTCGCACCTGGCGCGGGTGCTGGTGCCGGGGCTGGCGGTGTCGCTGGCGCTGGTGTTCGTGGCCCGGCCGCTGAGCGTGTTCGCCATCCTGTCCTTCACCGGCATGGCGTGGCGGGAGAAGCTGCTGGTGTCGTGGGTCGGTCTGCGGGGCGCCGTGCCCATCGTGCTGGCGACCTTCCCGCTGCTGGCCGGGATCGGCCACGCCGAGACCATCTTCAATCTGGTGTTCTTCATCGTGCTGACCTCGGCCCTGGTGCAGGGCTGGTCGGTGCCGCTGGTGGCCAGGCTGCTCCGGGTTGACGCGCCGCTGCCGGCCCGCTGCGTCTGCCCCATGGAGTTCGAGCCGGCGCCGGGCGGCGATACCGAGCTGGTGGACCTAACGGTGCCCTATCGTTCGCAAGAGGCGGGCAAAACCGTGGTCGAGCTGGGCATTCCCGACGACTGTCTGGTGACGCTGATCGGCCGCGGCAACGGCTATCTGGTCCCCAGCGGCGGGACGGTGATCGAGGAGGGCGACACCCTGCTGATCCTCGCCGCCAAGGCCCGGCTGCCCGAGATCGTGGCCCAGTTGTCCAAGCTAAGGCCCGAGGAATGACAGTTCCACGTCCATGATCGAAGTTGTCGCCTGGTCCCGGCCAAAGCCCGGACGCAGGTACGAAAACGCCCGTTATGGGCGTTTTTTTCAACAAAAATATTCGCATTAATGCCTTGAATCAATTCTAAACCTATGATATGATAATCTGTTACAATAGATATATATAGATGTGAGACCGTTATCAAGGAACGGTCCACGGGAAAACAGCGAAAACCGTTGATCCAGCGAAAAAAGACCAGGGTCCTGTTCTTCGACCACGTCCCGTTCCTGGGCGGGGCCGAGCAGAGCCTGTTGGACATCCTGCGCGGCCTGGACCGAGAGCGCTTCGAGCCGTTGCTGCTGGTGACCAGTCCGGGACCGTTGGCCGAACGGGCCTTGGCCATCGGTGTCGCTGTGCGCTATATAACCGTTCCCGAGGCGGTGCTGCGGCGCAAACGGTATGCCATCCGGCTGCTGTCGCCGCGGTCGTTCCGGGACGCCCTGCGGCTGCTGCCCGTGGTCGTGCGGCTGGCGGCGCTCTGCCGCCGGGAGCGGATCGGCGTCGTCCACACCAACACCCTCAAGGCGCACCTGATCGGCGGCCTGGCCGGCCGGCTGTGCGGCTGCCGCGTGGTCTGGCATTTCCGGGACATCCTGGTCCGGCCCGGCCTGCGCCGGCTGATCGTATGGCTGTCCCGCCGGCTGAGCGACCGGGTGATCGCCATCTCCGGCGCGGTGAAGGACCAGTTCGGCGCAGGTTATCCGGCCTCGAGGATCGAGGTCATTTACAACGCGATCGACGGCGACGAGGTACGCCGGCAGGCCGCGGCCGGCGACCGGCTGGCGCTGCGCCGCGAGCTGGGCGTGCCGGAGGGCGCGCGGCTGGTCGGGATGGTGGGGCAGATCGCCCGCTGGAAGGGGCAGGAGCACTTCATCCGGGCGGCGGCCCTGCTGGCCCCGCGCTTCCCGGACGTCCGGTTCCCGATCATCGGTGAAGTGCAGTTCGACGAGTGGGAGTACAAAACAGAACTGATCGGACTGATCCGGGAACTGCGACCGGCCGAACGGATCATCCTGCCGGGGCATCATCATGACGTGCTGTCGCGCATCGGAGCGCTGGATGCCCTGGCGCATTGCTCGGTCGAACCGGAACCGTTCGGACGGATCGTGATCGAGGCCATGGCCCTCGGCGTGCCGGTCGTCGCCGCCAGCGGCGGTGCGATCGACGAGATCATCACCGACGGGAAGACCGGCATCATGGTGCCGCCGTGCGACGCCCGGGCGCTGGCGATGGCGCTGGCCATGTTGCTGGAACAACCCCGGCGGGCCGCCTCACTGGGCGCGGCGGCGAGGGAGATGGCCGGGCGGCGGTTCTCGATGGCCGGCATGGTGGCGCGGATCAACGACGTGCTGGAGGGTGTCGCAGATGGGTAAGAAAACATCGATCTCGGTCGTGATCCCGGTGTGCAACGAGCGGCAGACGCTGGAGCCGTTGTACCGCCAGGTCCGCGAGGTGCTGGCCGCCAACAAGCTGGCGGGGGAGATCATCTTCGTCGACGACGGCAGCAGCGACGGCTCGTGGGAGATCATCAAGACGCTCGCCCGCCGCGACAAGCGGGTGGCGGCGATATCGTTCCGCCGTAATTTCGGCAAGGCCGCGGCGCTGACGGCCGGTTTTGCCCGGGCCGGGGGCGGCATCATCATCACCATGGACGGCGACCTGCAGGACGATCCAGCGGAGATCCCGCGGTTCATCGAGAAGCTGGGAGAGGGATTCGACCTGGTCTCGGGCTGGAAACAGTCGCGCCAGGATCCCTTGTCGAAAACGGTTCCCTCGAGGCTGTTCAATTGGGCCACCGCGAGGACCAGCGGCGTCCGGCTGCACGATTTCAACTGCGGGTTCAAGGCCTACCGGGCGGCGGTGCTGCGCGAGGTGAGCATCTACGGCGAGCTCCATCGCTACATCCCGGTGCTGGCCCACCAACGCGGCTACCGCATCGCGGAGATCGCGGTGCGGCACCACCCGCGGGTCACCGGCCGGTCGAAATACGGGTGGGGCCGACTGGTCAAGGGATACCTCGACCTGCTGACGGTCGTATTTCTCACCCGCTACGGCCGCCGCCCGGGCCACTTCTTCGGTACCGTGGGGTCGGTCGCCTTTGGGGTCGGGCTGCTGATCAACATATACCTGACCCTGGTCAAGCTCGTCGGGCATCAGGCCATCGGACAGCGGCCGCTGCTGCTGTTGGGCACGCTACTGATGATCCTGGGCATCCAGTTCGTCTCGATCGGGCTGCTGGGAGAGATGATCGCGGCCCGCACGCGGCCGGAGCAGGATTATTCGATCGCGGAGACCACGGAGGGACCGGGTGATGGCAAGCACTAACCTGCGGAAGCACACCTCGGCGAACCCCATCCAGCGTCTGATGATCGGCCGGTTCATGGAGGCGGCGTCCGGCGTCCTGGCGGGTGTCGGTGTGTCGCGCGCCCTCGAGGTCGGCTGCGGCGAGGGCTTCCTGATCCGGCACCTGCGCGACCGGCATCCCGGATGGCAGTGGAAGGGGGTGGACATCGACGGCGAGGCCATCGGCTATGCCCGGCGATCGTTGCCCGGCGTCACGCTCGCCACCGGGGATATTTACGCCCTCGCCGAGCCCGATGGCTCGTACGACCTGGTGGTGGCCAGCGAGGTGCTGGAGCACCTGGCCCGCCCGGAGGACGGCCTGCGGGAATTGGTGCGGGTGACGGGGCGGTACCTGCTGCTGTCGGTCCCGCACGAGCCGTGGTTCCGGCTGGCGAACCTGGGCCGCGGGAAATACCTGTCGCGCCTCGGCAACCACCCGGAACACGTCCAGAGCTGGGGCGCGGCGGCGTTCCGCTCGTTCGTGTCGCGCCAGGCCACGATCATCAGGACGGCGGGCTCGTTCCCCTGGACGATCGTGCTGGCGGAAAAATGGAAGTAAGGTCATTCAACCGCGCCGCGCTGTGGACGGCGGCGTTCTTCCTGGCGGCGCTGGCCGCGATGGCGGCTCTGGTCGCGCGGCAGCGGCCCGCCCTCTCCGGCATGCTGGCGACCGTGGACTGGCCGCTGTGCCTGGCGGCGCTGGCCGCACTGGGACTCTATTTCGTGCTGTTGTGGGACGCCTGGCACCGGACCGTGCGGTCGATGGGCGAGCGGCCGGCCCGCCGGGACACCTTCGAGATCTGGTTCGTCTCGCAACTGGGGAAGTACGTGCCGGGCCGGGTGATGACCATCATCGGGCGGATCTTCCTGTCGCAGCGCCGGGGTCTGCGGGGCGCGATCGCCCTGGCGGCGACGTACGTCGAACTGGTCCTGCTGGTCGTCACCAACCTGGCGGCGACGGCGGCGCTGGAGCTGCTGTTCGCCCGCCGGCTGGTCCACGGCTCCCTGGCGCTGTGGCTGCCGCTGCTGGCCGCGTTGACGGTGCCCGCGCTGCATCCGAAACTGATGACCTGGGGGCTGAACCGGGCGCTGCGGCTGCTGCGGCGGGACCCGGTCGCGATCGACCTCGCGTTCGGGCGCATCCTGGCGCTGGCAGCGATGTACGTCGCGGCGTGGGCCGTGTACGGGCTGTCCGGCATGCTGCTGGTGAAGGGGATGACGGGCCTGTCCTGGTCCGCCGCGGCGGCGGCGATGCCGGCGTTCGTTTTTTCATGGCTGCTGGGATTGATCAGTTTCGTGGTCCCCGGCGGACTGGGCGTCCGCGAGGGCGCCCTGGTGGTTTTGCTGACGCCGGTCGTCCCGTTGACGGCCGGGCTGGCTGTCTCTTTGGTGTCTCGGGTCATGTGGATGGCCTGCGAGCTGGCCGGCGCCGCGGTGCCGGCGATCAGCCGGCGGGGGTCGCGCTGATGCCGTTCGGATCGGTGCTGGCGAAGCGCTCCCGCGCAGTCCTGTCGACGGCCGACGGCCGGACGGCGGTGATCGGCTCATGGCCGGCGCGGATGGCGTTGCGCGCGATCGGCGTGCCGCACCTGGGGTTGCGGATCCGGGCGGCGCTCATCATGCAAGAAGCTGCCCGATGCGCGCCACCGCCGCGCCGGATCCTCGACGCCGGCTGCGGGCCGGGGCTGTACCTGGCGGAGCTGGCGCGGGTCTTCCCCGGCGCCGACCTGGCGGGGATCGACCTGCAGCAGGAAAAACTGGACCAGGCGGACGCAGTGCTGTCGGCGCTGGGTGTCCCCCATGCGCTGCTGCGGGCCGACCTGACGACGGCGAGGCTGGGGAACGGCCATGATCTCATCATCTGTTCGGACGTGCTCGAGCACATCGCGGACGATGGCGCGGCGATCATGTCCCTGGCGGCTGCCCTGGGCGATGGCGGCCGCCTGCTGATCACCGTCCCGGCGGCGAGCCGGTTCTCGTCCTCGGTGGCCGCAGATTTCGACCACAAGCGCGACGGGTACACGCCGGAGGCGTTGCGCCAGCTGCTGGACGCGGCCGGGCTCGACGTGGTCCGGCACCGGCAGTACTTCAAGGGGCCGGGGCGCTTGGCGTGGCGTGCCAACCGGATGCTGCTGCGCTGGCCGGCGCTGGCCGTGGCCTCGTTCCCGCCATTGTTCGCGCTGGCTTGGCTGGACCGCCTGTTGCCGGATGACCGTGAAGCCGGCGGCCTGATGGTGACCGCCATGAAGAAGAGTCGCAATGGGCCACGCGCTCATTGACAATCTGCTGGGCGTGTCGCTGGTCGCGGGAGCGGCCGTCGCCGCGTTCCTGCTCGCCTCGCGCCGGGCCGGGCCGGGCGACCCGCAGGCGGCGAAACGCTGGCCGTGGGTAGCCGGGGCGCTGATCGCGGGATATGCGGCTGTGTTCACCGTGCTGCCGCTTTGCTCCTACGCCGCCTACAACATGGGGATGGTCGACCTGGGTCACATGGACCAGGCGATCCGGGGCGTGCTGGACGGGCGGCCGCTGGATTTCACCTTCTACGAGACCGGCCAGCGCGTCAGCCGGCTGGGCATCCATTTCGAGCCGGTGTATTTCCTGATCGCGCCGCTGTACCGGATCTGGGACGACGCCAGGATGCTGCTGGTGCTGCAGACGGCGGTGATCGCGTCAGGCGGGATCCCGCTGTACCTGATGGCGCGGCGCCGGCTGGGCTCAGGCGGCGCCGGGATCGCCCTGCTGGGCGCGTACCTGCTGCATCCGGCGCTGCAGTTCGCCAACCTGTTCGAGTTCCACGGCGACGCCCTGGCGGCCGGTTTCCTGCTGTGGGCGCTGCATTTCATGGAGCGCCGGCGCTGGCCGCTGTTCGCGGCGTCCCTGCTGCTGGCGCTGGCCTGCAAGGAGTACGTCTCGCTGGCCGCGGCCGGGCTGGGCCTGGCGATGGCATTGACCGGGCAGCGCAAACAGGGCGTCGCGGTCCTGATCGCCGGGATCATCTGGTTCGCCGCCGCCCAGTTCTGGGTCATACCCCACTTCAGGATGCGCGACGGGCTGTACCTGGAATATACGGACCTGATCTACGGCGACGTGCCGGCGATGATCGCCCGGGTGCTGTCGGTCAGGAACCTGGGCACGCTCGTGCTGTTGCTGCTGCCGATGGGATTGCTGCCGGTGCTGTCCGGTTGGCTGCTGCTGCCGCTCATTCCGATCCTCGGCGGTCTGATGACGGGACAGGGGACGTTCGACCTGCACAACCACCATAACGCGGTGCTGGTCCCGTTCCTGGCGTACGCGGCGATCGCCGGATGGGGACGGCTGTCGGGATTGCTCGGCCGGCGCACGTCGTTGTCCCCGGCCCGGGTCCGCCGCGGGATGTCGGCCGGGGTGCTCGCCGCCTCGGTGTCCTGCACGTTCTTCTGGGGCGGGTCGCCGCTGGCGCTGCGGTTCTGGAAAACGAGCGACTGGTACTACCACGGCCAGCTCCACCAGTACCGGGTCACCCGGCACGACGCCATCACCGACAGCATGATCGCGCGCATCCCATCGTCAGTCCCGGTGTCCGCTTCGGCCGAGATCTGCCCGCACCTGACGCACCGTCGCGACTGCTACATGTTCCCGTCTCCCTGGATCACATTCGTCGGGACGGATGCCGGCCGTTTTGATCCCGTCGCCAGTTCACGCGTCGACGTGGTGTGCGTCGACCTGCTGGAGCGGTTCCCCTTGCCCAACTTCTCCCGGGCGCGCGAGCGCGAAACGCTGGCGCGATTGCTGGCCGACACGGCCTGGGCGGTCCGCGACCTGAGAGACGGCGTGCTGCTGCTGGACAGGAAGCCGCAGGGGCTGGCCGGCGACGTCAGAGAGCACGATTTGAAACGGGGCGGCCCGCTGACGGTGCGGCCCGGAAACGGCCCGGAGCTCATTCAATATGCCTTGCGGCAGGGCCAGGGCGTGCTTTCCGTCACGGCCGAATGGGCCGTGCATGACACCGTGCCGGACCTGATCATGATCGACGAGCTGTATTACGGGACGAGGTGCATCAAGGCCGTGCATTGGCCGTCGTATCTGCTGCGCCGGACCGCCGGCTGGAAGCGCGGGCACGGCTATATGGAGACCTATCAGATCAGGACCGATCAAGCGCCCGACAGCATCGTCATGGTGACGTCCACCATCCCCGAGGCGCCGATCGTCACGGAAACGGCGGAGATCATGCCGTGGTCGGACCAGCGCATCCTGGCGCGGCTGAAGGTCTGGCCCCGGGGCGGTGTCGCGCGGTGAGCGGCCGGCTGATCATCAGGAACACGCTGTTCCTGACCCTGGCCAGCCTGGCCGAGAAGGTGATCTTCCTGTTCTTCTTCGCCTACGTGGCGCGGACGCTGGGCCAGGTGGATTTCGGCCGCTACAGCTTCGTGCTGGCGGCGCTGACGTTCCTGTCGATCCCGCTGGACCTGGGCTTCAGCAACATCCTGGTGCGCGAGGTGGCGCGGGCCCGCGGGCTGGCCGGCCAGTACGTGCTGGACATCACCGCGCTCAAGCTGCTGATCCTGGCGGCCGAGGTGGCGCTGACCGCCGCGCTGGCGCCGGTCCTCGTCAAGGACCCGCTGGTGGCCGAATTGCTGGTGTGGGGGCTGGTGGGGCAGGGCATCGCCAACCTGTCCAACGGGTTCTTCATGCTGTTCGCCGCGTTCGAGGAGATGGGGTTCCAGAGCCTGCTGCAGACGGCGGGCAACCTGCTGGGCGTGGCGGTGGGCGCGGTGGTGCTGCGCGGGGGCGCGGACCTGCGGCTGTTCTTCATCTGGTACGGCGTCGTCGCGCTGGTCGCCCGCGCCATCATGTTCGCGGCCGCGGCCGCTGCCCGGTACCGGCGGCAGATGGCCGCCCGGCTGGGCGGGATGCGGGGGCGCTGGCAACGCGTCATCGTGGCGGGATTCCCGTTCGCCGTGGCCAACCTGATGATGGTCTTCTACGTGCGAATCGATTCGGTACTGCTGTACAAGCTGAAAGGGGCGGCATCGGTCGGCACGTACAACGCAGCGCTGGCGCTGGTGACGGGCTTGATCTTTCTCCCGGGCGCGGTGGCCGGCGCCGTCTACCCAAGGTTTTCCGTGTTATACGGACAGGGATCGGAAATGGCGAGCGCCCGGGCTGCGGCCAGCCTCATCAAGGGACTGCTGTTCATCAGCCTGCCGCTGGCGGTCGGGGGGGCGTTGATGGCCACGGACGTGATCGCCAAGTTGTACGGGGCCGAGTACCATTCATCAGCCGACGTGTTTCGGATCCTGTGCTGGGCGTTGCCGGCGATTTTCGTCACCAGCGCCATGGGAGCCATTTCCACGGCGCGCAACCAGGAAACGGCCGTGGCCAAGATCGCCGCTTTCAACACGCTATTTAACGCCATCGGGAACATCGTCCTGATCTCCGTCTGGGGCGCGCTCGGCGCCGCCGTCACCATGGTCGTTACCCATTACTTTTGTTGGTTCCAGTATCGGCGCTGGCTCCGGGACAGCATCTACGCGGTGTTCGATCCCGTTTCCTGCCTGGCAAAGCCGGCGCTAGCCTGTCTGGTCATGGCGGTTGTTATGTATCCGGTAATGCGCTACGTTGGTTTCTGGTGGACGATCCCGGCTGGCATCGGGTCGTATTGCTCGATCCTTTGGATGTTGCGCCCGCTGTCGGCGGACGAAACAAGGTTGTTGCGAACGTTCATGCACCGTCAAAAAGATGGCACGCTCAAGGCGGTTTGACAACATCGAAGCCTTCGGTACGCCGGAGGCGGCGCTACGGCGGATCCAGGAGAAGTACCTGCGATACTTCGCCCCGGGCGGCGCGGTGCTGGATCTCGGCTGCGGGCTGGGATTATTCCTGGAACTGCTGCAGTCGCATGGGTTCCGGCCTTACGGTTTGGACCTCGACCCGGACCGTTCCCGACGCTCGGGTACGCGTGTCGGTTGTGATGTCGCTTGCGCGAACGCCCTGCAGTATCTTGCTGACAAGTCAGGCCTATTCGACGGTATTTTCGCCAGCCATGTGATAGAACACATGTGCCCCGGCGATGCGGAACAATTGATCGCATTGTCGCACGCTGCGCTCAAACCCGGCGGTGCGCTTATTGTGATCACGCCGAACTGCATCGCCCGGCAGGTGATGAACGAGGCATTCTGGCTGGATACGACCCATGTCCGGCCGTATCCGTTGGCTTTGCTGCGCAAGATGATGGAGCGGTCAGGTTTCGACGTCATCGCAGCGGGAGATGATCCCGACACCCGGGGCCGGCAAACACCGGTCGATGCACTGGTGCGCCGCGTGCGCCGCTTGTTCATCGGGCGATCCCTCGACCAGTTCGAGCATGCTGCCGGCGCCGTCTACATTGTGGGCCGCAAGCAGTGAAGATCCTGTTCGTCACGCCCCGCCTGCCCTGGCCGCCCTACAACGGCGGCGACCGGCTGCGCAACTACGAGCTGATCCGGCGGCTGTCGGCCCGGCACGAGATCCACCTGTTCTCCAACATCGAGAAGCCGGAGGACGACGCCCTGGCCGCGAACCTGCGGCCGCTGTGCCGGCAGGTGGTGACCCAGGTGGTGAGCGACACGCCCGAGCTGTCGTGGCTGCAGCAGGTCGGCCCGCGCTTCTGCTCGCGGCTGGACTACGCCTCGTACCTCAACATCGACGACCGCACCCGGCGCAAGCTGGAGGCCATCACCGAGCGCGAGGAGTTCGACCTGGTCTACGTGTCGCAGATCATCATGGCCCCCTACTTCGAGCGGTTCGACGAGACCTGGAAGGTGATCGACCTGATCGACGCCTTCTCGCTGGCGATCGGCCGCGAGGCCGCCGCCGCCCGGGGCGTGGCGCGCTGGCTGAAGCGCTGGGAGGCCTTCAAGACGGGGCGCCACGAGCGGCGGCTGCTGCGGCGCTACGACGGGGCCATGGTGGTGTCGCCCAGGGACCGCGACCACATCAGCCGCGGCGACGCCAGGATCGCGGTGGTCCCGCTCGGCAGCCCGATCGACGACGGCGGCGGCACCGGCGCGGCGGCGCCGCGGCCCGGCGCGGAGATCATCTTCGTCGGCCACATGGCGCACCTGCCCAACGTCGAGGGCGTCCGCTGGTTCATCGACCGCTGCTGGCCGCGGGTCAAGGCCGGGGTGCCGCGGGCCCGGCTGACGATCGTCGGGCTCGATCCCGCCCCGGAGCTGCTGGCGGCCGCGGCGGCCGACCCGGCGATCGCCGTCACCGGGTACGTGCCGTCGATCGAACCCTACCTCGACCGGGCGCGCCTGATGATCTGCCCGATGCTGAGCGGCAGCGGCATCAAGATCAAGGTATTGGCGGCGATGGCCCGGGGCCTGCCGGTGGTGGCGACCACCATCGCCAACGAGGGGATCCTGGCCACCCCGGGGCGCGAGATGGTCGTGGCGGACGATGCCCGGTCCTTCGCCGATGCCGTGGTCCGGCTGGCCGGCGACGACGCGGCCGCAGCGGCGGTGTCGGCCAGCGCCCGTGCGTTCTACCGGGCCGGCTACGGCTGGGACGGGGTGGTCGAGCGCTGGCACGCCGAGATCGCCCGCTGGACCGGCATCGCCGGGCGGGAGGCGCGGATCGCCCGCGAACCGCGCCCGCTGGTGTCGGTGGTGATCGTCTCCTACAACGGGGCCCACCTGCTGCGCGACTGCCTGCCGTCGCTGCGCAGGCAGCGGTACGGCAACTTCGAGACCGTCGTCGTGGACAACGGCTCCGCCGACGGGACGGCCGAACTGCTGGCGCGGGAGTTCCCGGAGGTGCGGCTGGTCCGCAGCGAATGCAACCTGGGCTTCGCCGGCGGCAACAACCTGGGGGTGCGCCACTGCGCCGGGCAGCTGGTGGCCCTGCTGAACAACGACACCACGGTGCCGGGCGACTGGCTGGGCGAACTGGTGGACGAGCTGGTGCGGCACCCCACCACGGCCGTGGCGGGCTCGATGGTCTACAACGAGAACGTCGACGTCGGCCGGCAGCGGACGGCCGGCGCCCCCAACTTGCTGGGGATGACCATCGACAACGTCTACCGCGATCCCGGCGGCGCCAAGGTGCTCGGCGTGTCGGGCTGCGGCCTGATCTTCCGCCGCGACCTGCTGGGCCTGCCGTTCCTGGACGAGTACTTCGCGTACTTCGAGGACACCTACCTCTGCCGCCGCGCCCTGCTGCTGGGGTACAAGACCGTGCTGGTGCGGAGCTCGGTGGTGCAGCACAAGGGCGGCGTGACGGCGGGGAAGCTGTTCCCGCTGGTGATCCTGCACAGCTCCAAGAACCGCCTGCTGAACCTGATGCTGTTCCATTCCCGGCGCGGATTGGCGGCCGTCTTGCCGCTGGCAATCGCACTGGAGTCATGGAACACGATCAAGGCCCTGGTGCGGCTGGCCGTGTTCCGGCGGCGGGAGTGGGCCAACCATTTCGGCGCCTACGGCTGGCTGATCGGAAATCTGCCATGGATCGTCCGCCAGCGGCGGCGCCTGCAATCGGAGCGCGTCATCCCGCACCGGCAGATGTACGCCCTGATGACCAGCAGGCTGGTCAACAAGGGCGGCGCGGTCGGCGACGCCGTCAACGGGTTGGCCCGCGCCTACTTCCGCCTGTGGGGCATCCGGACCTACGAGGACAGCTCGCTGCTGCGGACGATCGGGGAACGGTGATGACCACCGCGACGACGGATTACCGGGGAACGATGGACGAACGCGCCGCAGGCTCCCGGCTGCGGATCGCCGACTTGGCGGCCGGCGCCGCTGCGGTGCTGGATGTCGGGTGCGCCAACGGGTACATCGGCGAACACCTGCGGCGGCGCCATGGCGCCAGCTACCTCGCCGGCATCGAACTCGACGGCCGGCTGGCGCGTGAAGCCGGTGCGCATTACGATCTGATGTTGGAGGGCGACGCGGAGGACGCCGGCGTCTGGGAGAGACTGCCCCGCAAGTTTGACGCCGTGATCGCGGCCGACGTGCTGGAACACCTGCGGCGGCCGGAGGTCGCCCTGGACAGGATCCGGCGGGCGCTGACGGACGCGGGGACGCTGATCGTGTCACTGCCCAACGTCGCCTACTGGGAGGTGCGGCGCGACCTGTTCTTCCGGGGCAGGTGGGAGTATGCCGACTGGGGAATCCTTGACCGCAACCATCTGCGGTTCTTCACCCGGGATTCCGGCCGGTCGCTGCTGGAGCGTGCGGGGTTCACGGTCACGCTGGTGGAACCGGTGTTCATCGATGCCACCGGCAGCAGGTTGGCGTGGCTGCCGCTGTTCCGCCGATGGCGCCGCAGACACCCCGGGGTGTTCGCATCGCAGCACATCTTTTCCGCCCGGGTAGCGCGATGATCGTGCGACAGCGCCCCTTGCCGACGCTCTCGGTCGTGATGCCGACGCTGAACAGGCCGGGCACCGCGGGCGCGGCATTGGGGTCCCTGCTGGCGCAAACCTGCCGGCGGTTCGAGATCGTGGTCATCGACCAGAGCGACCGGCCGATCGGGGACCAGCTATCACGGCGCGCAGCCGCCTGGCCCAGGGTCAGGTATTGCCATATACCCAGATGCGGCTCGCCGCGGGCCCGCAACTACGGCGTGGCGCTGGCAAGGGGGGAGATCATCCTGTCGATCGACGACGACATCATCGCCTGCCCGGCGCTGGTGGCGGCGCATCTGGCGAATTATGCGGACCCGGCCGTGGGGGCGGTGGCGGGGCGGGTGACGACCCCGTACGACATCCTGGTGGGCCCGCATCATCCGATCGGCACGTTCGATCGCCGCACCGGCAACATGGCGACCAACTTCAACGCTGAGCGAAGGACATTCGTCGACCACGCCTACGGCTGCAATTTCTCCTTCCGCCGCGCGGCCTTCGCAGCGGCCGGCGGCTTCGACGAGCGATTCGTCGCCAGCGGCATGTTCGAAGAGACGGACCTCGGCCTCGCCATCGGCCGGGCCGGGTACCGGATCGTCTTCGATCCCGCCGCCAGCGCCGAGCACCGGCTGGCAGGCGGCGGCGGGAACCGGACCACGCTGCGCCGGATGGTCTACTGGCGGTTCCATAACTACGTGCTGCTGTGCGCCAAGCATCTCGGGCGGCAACACCGGACGCGGTTCATCGCGGCCCGGCTGCGGGAGGCGGCGGGATGGGCCAAGGGCGAGCGCGAAGGGTCGCTGCTGGCCGCGGGGCTGCTCGGCCTGTGGCGCGGGCTCGCGCGCGCGCCCGGGGAGTGGAGGGATTGAGATGAGGAAGGCGCTGATCACCGGCAGCAGCGGGTTCGCGGGCCGGCACCTGGCCGAACTGCTGGCGGCGCGGGGCTGGGGCGTCACCGGCCTCGACGCCGCGGCCGATCCCGGCAGCGCGACGGAGACGCTGGTCTGCGACATCTGCGAACGGGACCAAGTCGATGGGGCCCTGCGGGGAAGGTCGTTCGACGACGTCTTCCACCTGGCCGGGCTGACCGTCGCACTGCCGCACCAGAGCGCCGAGGATTTC
Organism: Candidatus Edwardsiibacteriota bacterium; assembly: GCA_025453955.1. GTDB lineage: Bacteria > Edwardsbacteria > AC1 > AC1 > EtOH8 > UBA2255. The sequence continues at coordinate 7,474 of JALOPJ010000013.1, read as the reverse complement.
TTCAGGACCAACGTCCTCGGGACCATCAATCTGCTGGAGGCCGGCCGGCATCATTTTCCCGGCAGCCGATTCATCGTCATCTGTTCCAGCGCCGAGTACGGCCTGGTGCGGCCCGACGAGGTGCCGATCGCCGAGACCGCGCCGCTCAAGCCGCTGACGGTGTACGGCCTCTCGAAGGTCAGCCAGGACTACACCGCCCAGATGTACCACCTGCTGCACGACATGGACATCGTGCGGCTGCGGCCGTTCAACCACATCGGGCCGGGGCAGAACAAGCCGGTGTCGATGGCCTCGGCCTTCGCCTCGCAGATCGCATTGATCGAGAACGGTTCGCAACCGCCGGTGATCAGGGTCGGCAATCTGGGCTCGGTGCGCGACATCATCGACGTGCGCGACGTGGTGCGGGGCTACCTGGCGGCGGCCGAGCGGGGGCTCAAGGGCGGCATCTACAACATCGCCGGGGGGCAGGGCTACTCGGGGCAGTTCGTGCTGGACCAACTGCTGGCGATGACCGACCGGCGGATCGCGGTCGAGGTGGACCCCGCCCGGTTCCAGACCGGCGACGTGCCGGTGAGCGTCGGGTCGCCGGCCCGGTTCAACGCGCTGACCGGCTGGAAGAAGGAGATCGCGATGGAACAGACGCTGGCGGACATTCTCAACTACTGGCGGCGCCGCTACCGCGGGTAGCCGGCGGCCAGGCGATGCGGCATCAGAGCGAGGGAGCGATGAACTGGAACAACAAGACGGTGCTGGTGACCGGCGCGGCCGGGTTCATCGGCAGCCACCTGTGCGAGGACCTGGCCGCGCGGGGCGCCCGGGTGCGGGCCTTCGTGCGCTACACCGGCGGCGGCGCCATCGGCAACCTGCGCTGTCTGCCGCCGGAGCTGCTGGGGACGGTCGACGTCTACCGCGGCGACCTGCGGGATTTCCATGCGGTCCGGGCGGCGATGACCGGCTGCCGGTACGTGTTCCACCTGGGGGCGCTGATCGCCATCCCCTATTCCTACCGCCATCCGGTGGAGACGGCCGAGGTCAACGTGATGGGGACCCTCAACGTCCTGATGGCGGCGCGCGAGACCGGGGTGACGCGGCTGGTCCACACGTCGACCAGCGAGGTCTACGGGACGGGGCAGTACGTGCCGATCGACGAGCGCCACCCGCTCAAGGGGCAGTCCCCGTACTCGGCCTCGAAGATCGGCGCCGACAAGCTGGCCGAGAGCTTCCACGCCTCGTTCGGCCTGCCGCTGGTGACGGTCCGGCCGTTCAATACGTTCGGTCCGCGGCAGTCGGCCCGGGCGGTGATCCCGACCATCGCCGTGCAGGCGCTGACCCGCGATACGGTGCGGCTGGGCAGCCTGGCGCCCAAAAGGGACTTCACGTACGTCAAGGACACGTCGGCCGGGTTCATCGCGGCGGCCGAGGCGCCGGACACGGTGTGCGGCGAGGTCATCAACCTCGGCACCGGGCAGTACCACACCATCGGCGAGACCGCGCGGCGGATCATCCGGCTGTCCGGGCGGAAGACGAGGATCGTCACCGACCGGCAGCGGATCCGGCCCGGCGCCAGCGAGGTGCTGCGGCTGCTGGCGGACAACCGCAAGGCGGCGCGGCTGCTGGGCTGGAAACCGCGGTGCGGATTCGACCAGGGGCTGGAACAGACCGTGGACTGGATCCGGGAGAACCTGGACCAGTTCCGGGCCGACGAGTACACGATATGAGGCCGGGCCCATGCAGGCTGTGATCATGGCCGGCGGCATGGGGACGCGTCTGCGGCCGCTGACCTACGCCATCCCCAAGCCGCTGCTGCCGATCGGCGAGAAACCGATCCTGGAGCTGATCCTGCAGCGCCTCAAGCGCTCCGGGATCGGCGATGTCATCATCGCCACCGGGTACCGCTCCGAGCTGATCGAGACCTATTTCGGCGACGGGAAAAAATGGGGGGTCCGCATCGGGTATGCCCGGGAGAGCAAGCCCCTGGGGACGGCCGGTGTCCTCCGCCAGCTGCGCCGGCGGCTACGCGGCGATTTCCTGGTGATGAACGGCGATGTGCTGACCGAGCTCGATTTCCGCTCGATGCTGCGCGCCCACCGCGCGGCCGGCGCGGACATCACGGTGGGGGCCCGGATGCTGGAGACCGAGATACCGTACGGCGTGTTGGAATGCCGCGACGGGGAGGTCCGGGCGATCACGGAAAAACCCCGCGTCCGGTCGCTGATCAGCGCCGGGGTCTACCTCATCCGCCCCGACGTCATCGGGCTGATCCCGGCCTCCGGCCGGTACGACATGCCGCAGCTGATCACCAAGGCGATCGCCCGGGGTCGGCGCGTCGGCACGCATCAGATCCGGGAGTACTGGATGGACATCGGCCATCTGGAGGACTTCCAGAAGGCGGTCGACGACGTGCAGCACCGCCGGGTCAGGCCCTAGATGAGGATCGCGCTGGCGGGCGCGCTCGACCTGAACGAGGTCAGCGGGATCCCCCGTCTGATCGGCTTCCTGTCGCAGGCCTTGTCGGGTCTGGGCCATCAGGTGGCGATCTGCGGCGCGGCCGGCGGCCGGCGCGGACCCGTGGCGTTCATCCCGGTGGAACGGCTCGATCCCGGCCAGCAGGACGTGGTCCATACGTTCGGTTCCTTCGGCCTGCCGGAATTGTTCCGGCGGCGGACGCCCGGCACGGTCCACACGTATCTGGGCACGATCATCAGCCTGGGGCTGTCGTTCCCGCCGACCTTCGCCAATCTGCGCGCGCGGTGGTTCCGCGCCGGTATCGCCAGGGAATTTGCCAGCGGCCGGCGGGCGGCGCAGGTCACCGCGGTCAGCCGGTTCGCCCGCGAAAGCGCCCACCGCTGGTACGGGGTCGACCGGCGGCGGATCACGGTCGTCCCCAACGGTTGTGCGCCCGCCCGTCCCGACCGGGTCGCCGCCGCCCGGGTGCGGCAGCGGTTGCTGCTCGATCCCGGGACGATCCACTGGCTGTTCATCGGCCGCACCGAGGACCCGATCAAGAACTACCGGCTGGCGGAACGATCGTTCCTGAGGTTCCGTGCGAAGTTCCCCCGCGGCCGGCTGCTGGTGGTCACCGCCGAACAGCGCCGCTGGCCGGACGGAGTGAGCGGCACCGGGAGCCTCGCCGACGACGAGCTGGCCCAGCTGTACCAACTGGTCGACGGATTCCTCAACTGCTCGTATTACGACGGCATGCCGCTGACGCTGCTGGAGGCGATGGCGGCCGGCCTGCCCGCGCTGGCGACGGCGGCCGGCGGTTCGGAGGATGTGATCACGACGGGCAGCAACGGGTATCTGATCCCGCGCGATGAGGAAACCATCGCCGGATTGATGCTGAAGTTGTCGATGGACCCGGAGCTGCGGCGCGGCATCGGCACAGCGGCCCGGCTGACCGCGGAGCGGCACACGTGGGGCAGGATCGCCGAGCAGTACTGCGAGGTGTACCGGAAAGCGCTCCAGGGGTCGGCGGCATGAAGCTCCCGGTGATCCTGCTCTATCACAGCATCGCCGCCGATGCCGACGACCGCGGGGAGCCCACCCGCATCTCACTGGACCAGTTCGAGCGGCAGCTGGACCTGTTGCGCCGGCTCGGATACCGGACCATCGGGCTGCGGCAGCTGCGGGACCGGTTGGCCGAAGGCGCCGGGTTCGGACGGCGGGAACTGCTGATCACGTTCGATGACGGGTACCGCGACAACCATGACATCGCCTGGCCGACATTGCGCGAGCACGGCTTCAGCGCGGTATTCTTCCTTGCCACCGCCTGGGTCGGCGGGGTATCGGATTACAACCGGCACCTATCGTTGCCGATGATCAGCTGGGACCAGGCGGCCGACATGGCGTCCCAAGGCGCGGAATTCGGGAGCCACGGGCAACGGCATGTCGACCTGCGAGCACTGACCCCGGAGCAGGCGGCGCTCGATCTCAGGAACGCGAAAGAATCCTTGATGTCCAAACTGGCGCCGCAGGTGCCGAGCATCGCCTATCCCTACGGCTTCAGCTCGCCGGTGGTCCGGCAGCTGGTGCAGCAGGAGGGATACCAACTGGGGTTCGGCGTGTCGTGGACCCGTAATCCAGACCGCTACGATCTTCCCAGGATGACGATCACCCGTGGCGAACCGCTGTGGCGGTTCCGCCTGCGGTTGCTGTGCCGGGAGCTGCGGGGATGAGGATCGCCATGGTGTCCGGGAGCTATCCCGGCATGGACTGCGGGGTCGGCGACTATACCCGCAACCTGGCATCCGCCATCCGGGCGCGCGGCCACGAGATCGCCGTGCTGACCCGGCGCGATCACCGCATCCTCGCCGGTGATGGTCCGCCGGTGCTGGGCGTGGCCGCGCAATGGGGCCCGTTGGGCGTGCTGACGCTGCTCTCCCGACTGCGGTCGTTCGGCCCGGACGTCGTCCATCTGCAATACGGCACCATCGCATTCGACGAGAAAGCGTCCATCTGCCTGCTGCCGGCGGCGTGCCGGACGGCGCTGCCGCAGGCCAGGATGGTGACCACCGTCCATACGCCCAAGGGGCCGTACTGGTTCCCGAGGGCGGGACGCTGGCGGGACCGGCTGTTCGGCCTGTTGGCCGGTGGCAGCGACACGGTCATCACGACCACCAACGGGCAGGCCGGCCAGATCGCCCGCCTGACAGGCGTGGACAAGCATGCGGCAGTGGTCCCGGTCGGTCCCGGGATACTGCCCAGGCGGCGGAACGGGGGGCGGCGCGCGGAGTTCCGGAGGAGGATTGGCGTGGGCCCCCACGACATGATGTTCGTCACATTCGGGGTGATCCATCCAGACCATGACTACCGTTCGTTGCTCGAGGGATTCAAGCAGGCCCTGACCGCGCGTGGCAACGTGAAGCTGTTGTTGATCGGCGGCGGCGGCCGGGGCGCCGGGACCCAAACCCGCGACTGGGTGGCGCGACAGCTCCGGGGAATGGGGCTGGAACGGACCGTGCGCCTGACCGGATACCTGCCGGAAGAGACGGCCCGCGAATACTTGGCGGTCGCCGATGCGGCGATCCAGGTTTACGGAGGAGGCGTCAGCGACGCCCGCAGCAGCTTCGCCACGGTCGCCGCGTTCGGGCTGCCGGTGATCACGACCAGCGGGACCGACCAGCCAGACGCGGTCCGGTCGGGCGGCAATGCCCTGCTGGTGCCGCCCGGTGATCCTGCGGCGATGGCCGCAGCGATCGCCGCGCTGGCCGGGTCGGCCGCGCTGCGCGCGAGTCTGGGGAGGGGTGCGGCCGCCCTGAGCGCCCGGTATTCCTGGGACGCGATCGCCGCGGCCACGGAGCGGATCTACGGGGACCGGCCATGAGGATCAGCATCGTCAGCCACGCGGCGGTGATCGCGACCAACCAGGAGAAACTGGTCGCGCTGTCGGTGTACCCCGATCTCGAGCTGCAGCTGATCGCGCCGGCGTACTGGCCGGCCCTCCACTTGGGGCAGGGATACCGGGCGTACCTGGGGAACGCCGGCCGGTTCGCCGTCCATGCGGTGCCGGTCACGCCCAACGTCAAGAACATCAGCTATCTTTACTATCCTGCGATCTACCGGCATCTCCGCGACTTCCGGCCGGACCTCGTGCAGTTCGAGGTCGAGCCGTACTGCCTGACCGCGCTGCAGGGCCTGATGCTTGCCCGGGCGGTGGGGGCGAAGTACGCGCTGCTGGCCTGGCAGAACCTGGTGCTGCGGTTCCCCTGGCCGGTTTCCGCCATCGAGCGGGCCGTGCTGCGCGGCGCGGACGGCATCCTGACAGGCAACCATGACGGCATCGACGTGCTGCGGGCCAAGGGGTACCGGGGGCCGGCGGTGGTCGCGGGACAGGGATACGATCCCTCGATCCGGCCTGCGGTCCCAGCCGACCGGGCCAGGCTGCGGGCCCGGTTGGGCCTGGATCGCTTCACGATCGGGTACGCCGGCAGATTGACCGAGCAGAAGGGACTGCGCCATCTGCTCGAGGCCTCGGCCCGGGTGGCCCGGCCGCACCGGCTGCTGATCGTGGGCGAGGGGCCGGCGCGCGCCGGATTGGTGCGCCGTGCCGGGGAACTCGGCATTGACGGCCGCGTGCTCTTCACCGGAGCGTTGCCGGAGCACCGGTTGGTCCATGCCTACCTGTCCGCGATGGACCTGTTCGTGCTTCCCTCGGTCACCATGCCGAAGCTGAAGGAGCAATTCGGACTGGTGCTGGTGGAGGCGATGGTCTGCGGCGTCCCGGTGATCGGCTCGGCGTCCGGCGAGATCCCCAACATCGTCGGTGACGCCGGGCTGGTGGTGCCGGAGGGGGACCCGGCCGCGCTGGCCGCGGCCATCGACAGGGTGATGGCCGGCGCCGCGCTGCGCCGGTCGATGATCGCCGAGGGCCGGGCTCGCGCCCGGCGGCAGTTCAGCTGGAACGCGGTGGCGGAGAGATCGCATGCCTTCTATCGGCAACTGGCCGGCCGGTAGCGAGACCCCGCTGCGGCGGTCCCTGGTCGTCTTCGGCCTGCTGGTGCTGGGATTGACGGCCGGCTGGCTGTTCCTCAACCACCGGGTGTACGCCGTCGGCCTGCTGCTCGCCTTCCTGCTGTTCATCGTCTTCTTCAGGGAGGAGCGCCTGGGGCTGGCCCTGCTGGTCGGGTACATGCCGTTCCATGACGTCGTGCTGGCATACTTCCCGCAGTCCCTGGTGGGGGGGACCAAGGAACTGCTGTTGTTCGCGTTCGGCGGCATCTGGGTGGTGAAGCGGATCGTATCGGTCAGTCCGCTGGTGGAGCGCGGCAGGATCAATGCGGCGATCGCCCTGCTCCTGCTGGCCGCGGCGATGGCCACGGTCAAGTCCAGCGGGCCGCTGGTGGCGGCGGTCGGATGGAAATGGTACTTCATGTTCCTGCCGGTGTATGTCTTCGCCGCATCGTTCGATCTGGATGAACCATGGCTGAAGCGGCTGCTGGTCGTGCTGGCGGCGGCCTGCACCCTGCGGATGCTGTGGGGGTTCCTGCAGTATTACGGAAGCTACGACCTGTTCCCGGTGATCATCGGCGCCGACCGGGTCGTCAATCCGCCGATCGCCTCCGGAGCGCTGCGCCTGCACTGGACCAACGTCGGACCCTACGGCGTGATCAACGTCTTCCTGATCATCGCGCTGTGGACCTCGCTCGATCGGAAACACCGGCCGGTGCTGGCCGCGGCCATGGCCGTCACCCTGCTGGCGGTGGGGTACACGCTGCTGCGGATATCGTGGCTTTCGATCATCATCGGCGTCCTGTTCCTCGGCTCGATGCGCGACCGCCGGCTGTGGGCGCTGCTGATCGTCATCGTGCTGGCCTCGTACCTGCTCGGTCCCGAGGTGTTCAGGGAGCGCGTCAATCTGATGGTCTCGCCCGAGGAAAGCTACACCAGCGCGAAAATGGGCGGGTTCTTCCGGGGCTGGCTCTACATCGTCCAGCACGATCCCTTCGGCGCCGGGATGGGATCGGTGGCCGCCGGG
>JALOPJ010000202.1 GCA_025453955.1 Candidatus Edwardsiibacteriota bacterium | reverse complement strand
TACCGCTTCAACATCACCGGCCTGACCCACGACCCGATGGGCTTCCCCACCGGCCGGCTGGACGAGATCACCTGGAAGATGGACCGGCTGCGGGACAAGGTCGACGGCCACCGCCGGGAGCTGGTCGACGTCGAGCGCGAGTTCATGGACGACGCCGAGATCGTGCTGTTCGCCTACGGCGGGGGGGCGCGCACCGCGCAGGAGGCGGTGCGGATGGCGCGGGCCAAGGGCATCAAGGCCGGCCTGCTGCGGCCCCGCATCGTCTGGCCGTTCCCCGACCAGGCGGTGGCCGACGCCCTGGCCAAGGCCAAGGCCATGCTGGTGGTCGAGCTCAACCAGGGCCAGCTGGTGGGCGAGGTGCAGCGGGTCAACCGCGGCAACACTCCGGTGGTGCCGGTGCTGCGCTACGACGGCGAGATCATCACCCCCGGCGAGATCATGACGGCAGTGGAGGCGCACCGATGATCACCATGCACCCCTCCTTCGAGATGCTGCGGCCCGGCAAGAAGTTCCCCAGCTCCTCGCGGATGCCGGTCTACGTCGACTTCAACAGCCTGCACACCGCCCACGGCCGGGCCATCGCCTTCGCCACCGGCGTCAAGCTGCACAACCCCAGACTGCACGTGATCGTCATCACCGGCGACGGCGACGCGCTGGCCATCGGCGGCAACCATTTCATCCACGCCGCCCGCCGCAACGTGGAGCTGACGGTGATCCTGCTGAACAACAACATCTACGGCATGACCGGCGGCCAGTACTCGCCGACCACGCCGATCGGCAAGCGGGCCAGCACCGCGCCCTACGGCACCGCCGAGCGCGACTTCGACCCCTGCGCCCTGGCCCAGGCGGCCGGCGCCTCCTTCGCCGCCCGCGGCACGGTGTTCGGCGTGGTGGAGCTGGAGAAGATGATCGGGCAGGCCCTGGCCAAGAAGGGCTTCGCGCTGGTGGAGGCATTGAGCCCCTGCCCGACGCTCTACGGCAGGCTCAACCGCGAGGGCAACGCCGTCAAGATGATCCAGTGGCAGAAGGAGAACACCATCAACGCCAAGGCGGCGGCCAAGCTCCCGCCGGAGAAGACCGCCGGCAAGATCGTCACCGGCGTGTTCCACGACGCCGAGGTGACGCCCTACACCGAGGTCTACCAGGGCATCATCGACAAGGCCCAGGGACAGAAACAGTAAGGGCGGCCGGCCGGTCGCCCCAACGCGAGGATGGCAATGAAGGACAAACACCAGATCCGCCTGTCGGGATCGGGCGGGCAGGGCATGATCACCGCCGGCGTGATCCTGGCCGAGGCGGCCGGGGTCCATGACGGCAAGAACGTGGTGCAGTCGCAGAGCTACGGGCCGGAGGCCCGGGGCGGTGCCAGCAAGGCCGAGGTGATCATCTCCGACCGGGAGATCTTCTTCCCCAAGGCCACGGCCATCGACATCCTGCTGGCGATGACCCAGGAGGCCTGGGACAAGTACAGCGATGACTTGAAGGAGGACGGCGTGGCCATCGTCGACTCGTTCTACGTCAAGAGCGCCGACCGCCCCAACGTCCACCGCTTGCCGCTGTCGCAGTCGGCGCGCGAGGAGGTCGGCATCGAGATCGTGGCCAACTTCATCGCCCTGGCGGCCATCGCCGAGCTGACCGGCGTGGTGTCCAAGCCCGCCCTGGAGAAGGCGATGCTGGCCCGCGTCCCCCGCGGCACCGAGGAGAAGAACCGCAAGGCGCTGGAGATCGGCTACCGGCTGGCGCGGGGCCTCGCCCGGTGACCCAGCACCATCCGCAGCGGACGCTGCTGATCATCAAGCCCGACGCGGTGCGGCGGGGCCTGGTGGGCGAGATCCTGCATCGCATCGAGGTGGACGGGTTCCAGATCGTGTCGCTGCGGATGCAGCGGCTGTCCGAGCGCCAGGCCCGCGGCTTCTACGCCGTGCACAGGGCCAAGCCGTTCTACGAACCGCTCTGCAAGTTCATGACCTCGGGCCGCTGCGTGCTGTGCGTGCTGGAACGGGAGGGCGCCATCGAGTCCCTGCGCCAGCTGGTGGGCAAGACCAACCCCAGGGAGGCGGCCTTCGGCACCATCCGCCACGACTACGCCACCGACACCCGCCAGAACTGCGTCCATGCCTCGGATTCGCCGCAGTCGGCGGCGCGGGAGATCGGGTTCTTCTTCCGGCCCTCCGGGCTGGAGCGGGTGCGCCGGGGGCTGAAGAAGATCTACCGCCTGCCGTTCGTCAAGCGGTGACCCGGCCCGTCCCGAGACGGCCGCCCCCGGCCGCGCGGCGGCGGACCCGCCCCGTGCTACGCCCCAGCAACATTTCGAAATGGAGATAGCAACCGTGGCCAAGGCTACCATCGTCCTGTCACTGAACTGCGGCAGCTCGTCGGTCAAGTACCAGCTGTACAACTGGACCGCCAAGGAGATCATGGCCAAGGGGCTGGTGGAGCGGGTGACCGTGGGCGGGTCGTCGATCACCCACGAGGTGCCGCACCGCGAGCCGATCCGCATCGACCACGACTGCCCCGACCACCAGGTGGCGATCAAGCTGATCATGGACACGCTGCTGCACGAGAACCATCC
>JALOPJ010000098.1 GCA_025453955.1 Candidatus Edwardsiibacteriota bacterium | reverse complement strand
CCGGGCGTCCCCCGGCAGGGCCACGCCGGCCGCCGCGCAGGCCAGCGCCTGCGACAGATAGCCTTCGGACGATCGCCGCGACACGAACGCGATCACCGCTCCTTTCAGCTGCGGCAGGCCGGACAGCGGCGAGCGCTCCGCCACCGCGATCACCCCGGCCGCGCTGCGGTCGCCCTCCGGCCCGACGCCCGCCGCCAGCGCCCGGGCGGCCTGGGTGCGCTGCAGGGTGAGGTAGGTCAGGGGGTCGCAGAAGGCCACGGCCGCGCCGGCCCCCCCCACCGCTGCGCCGAACCCGTCGTGGGCCAGGCTGGAAACGTACTGGATCTCGTACCCGGTCTCGGATGACAGGTGCTCCAGCAGGGGCGCGAACGCCCGGTTCATGACGGCGCCGGAATGCGCCGGCTGGAACGCCATCTTCAGCGACGCCTGGCTGTAGCGGCCGCGGCCCGGCTCGCCGCACCCGGCGATGACCAGCAGCACGGCCGCCAGCAGCGGCGCCCGGTGTATTCGCAACGACGTCATCGCCACATCCCCTCCCGGATCGGCCCTTCGACCGACGTCTCCGCGGCGGCCTTCTTCGGCGCCAGCCCCAGCGCCACGGCCACCCCGTAGAGGATGGCCTCGGGCCGCGGCGGGCAGCCGGGGATGTAGTAGTCGACCGGGATCACCTTGTCGACCCCGCCGGTGACGTTGTAGGTGTCGAACCACAGGTTGCCGCCGCAGCCGCAGGAGCCGACCACGATCACCAGCTTGGGGTCGGGGATGGCGGCGTAGGCCCGCTGCAGCGACGGCAGGGCCTGGCGGGTCACCGGGCCGGACACCAGCATGATGTCGGCGTGGCGCGGGCTGCCGGCCAGCTTGATGCCGAACCGCTCGGCGTCGTAGAACGGCGTGATCACGTCCACGATCTCGATGTCGCAGCCGTTGCAGGACCCGGTGTTGACATGGTAGATCCACAGCGACTTGGTGAACGCCTTGGCGCACAGTTTTCTCAGGATCATCGCTGCTTTCCCCCTGGCTTGCTTGCTTTCATCGCGGGTGTCGCCGTTCGTTTGGTGAGGATGATCTTCTCGCTTCGTTGTTTCTGGACCGCGTCATAGAACTGCAGCACTTGGTCGTACGATGTATGCGGGATGCGGTTGTCCTCGATCCGGAACGATTCGGTGATCTCGATCGTTCCCGGATGGGTGGCGTCCCCCGTGAAATAGTACGATAACCGCGGCCCGTTCGAGAAGTTGTTCCGGGGTGCGTTGCGGACGATGTAGCGATCGCCGGGAAAACTGATGGTGATGGCTTTCTCGACCTGCCGCGGGCACTCGAAGGCGATCGGGTAGTTTCGCGTCTTCTTCCTCAACCAATCGAGGTTGCCGAAGGGTTTGAATGGGTCGTACGTCAGCAGCAGGAGATCGCCCTGCTGCTGGAGAGCGTCGGTCACCGTGAAGTCGAATTCGAGCTCGGGGTCACGGTCGAGCGAATCGAGGTTTCGCACCGCGTACCGCTGGATCTCGGCATTCGCAAACGTGCCGCCGACAAGCGACTTGCAGAACTCCGGCATGTCCTTGTCCGGTTTGTCGACCAGCGTATACCGTGCGTCGATCGCATCCTCACCATGGTAGGCGATCCTGATCGAGAACCTGGCGGTGTCCGGTTTCATCAGGTCCATCGCTATCGCGACCGTGCTTCCGTTGTCACGATGGTTCGTCCGGGGGGTTCGCTCGATGGTGCCGGTGCTGTCGTCATGGACCACCAGCACGTCGACTCCCTGGTCATCGGCCGGCAATACCCCCAGCCGGCCGTATCGAACCGTCGGGTCGAGCCATACGATGCTGCTGTCTGGCAGCGTCGCCTTTACGATCATATGATCGAATCCGAGACTGGGGAACCGCACGTCCGTCGCGCCGGCGCTGGCGGTCAGCATCAACACTGGTTCCGCCTTGAACGAGAGGCTCCGCAGCATCGATATCAGCAGCGTGGATTTGTCCTTGCAATCGCCGTACTTTCGCTCGATGGTGACCGCCGGACCGGTCGGCCGGTACCCTCCGTCGCCCAGGTCGATCGCGATGTATCGCAGGTTACGGACGTACTGGTACAGCCGGGCCATCCGTTCCAGCGGCGTGGACGCGCCGTCCGTCAGTTCCGTGGCCACCTGGGCCACGATCCCCGTCGTCTGCAGCTGCGGCTTGAAATGATATCCGTAAAACCACTTCGCGATGTCGTCCCATTTTTTCCAGGTTTCGGGCGAGAACTTCACCTGCGCCCAGTACAGAGAGTAGGGTGGCATCATCGGGTCAGGTTCGAACGCCGGGATGTCCCGCAGGTCCCAGATGTATCTGATCTTGGCCTTGTACTTCTGGGTCTCGCTGATCTCCGGGTTGTCGACCACCAGCGGAGGAAACTCGGAATAATTGTACGGTTTGTAGTTCCAGCTCCATTTGTAATCCGTCACCAGGAACCGCGGTACCGTCAGGCGGTAGCGGTTGCGCATGGTCGGCAGGGAATTCTGGATGAACCACTGGTCGTTTCGGAACGCGTAGTCCTTGCGGATCGAATACCGGTACTCGACGATCGCATTCCGCTCCAGCCCGGTGAACGTGAACCGGTACGTCTTCGTATCGCTGTAGAGGGTCGCTCCGTCTCCCTCGCCCTTGATCAGGTACACGTCCTTCTTCTGCAGCTTGACGATCGAACCGTCCGGCTTGATGGTGCGGGCTTCGACCTCCTTCAGCTCCTGCCCCTCGTACACCTTCAGGTTCACGATGGCGTGGTCCTCGATGTTCTTGAACAACCGTTCGATCACGTGCACCGTCTCTGTCGTGTACAGGTCGCCGCTCCCGCTGAGCTGCATTTCCACGTCGTGCCCCTCGAACAGCACCACCCCGTCGGCGCCGGGGTAGTCCTCGGCCGACGGCAGGAACTCCCTGCCGATTTCCTGCTTTATCGTCGTCAAGTCCCAAAAGCCGTCGGCGCGGCAAACACTGCCCGTGGCCATCAGCAAAGCCAAGGGCCATAGCAGGTGCGGAATGCTCTTGCGGTACCTCATGGGATCGTCCGTCCTTCGTGTGATCTCGCTGGCTGGGTCACCATCGTGCCACATCGTACCCGATCCCGACGCCGCGCGCGGATCGACGGTACTCTGCCCGCACCCGCCGCGCCACCGAACTGCGGGTCATGATCAATACCGCCGCGACGCAGCCGCTGATCCCTCCCGCCCAGTAACAGGTGTTCCGGATGCCGCGGTACCGCTCGGCGTCATCCTCGGCCTTGGCGATCTTGATGAGCTGCTCGGCTTGGCCGGACGGCAGGTACGGCAGGAAATCCCGCATCTCCTTCGCCTGCTGTTCCTGGTCGTTGGCCTGGTAATGGAAGATGGCCCCGGTCACGAGGCAACCCGCGGATAACGCGAGCATCGGCCAGCTGGCGATGTCGTATTTACGGGTCCGTGACCGGACCAGGCTGTCTTCTTCATGTTTCCGGCGCGCCGCCTGTTCGGCGGCCAGCCGGGCCGCGATCCGCGGTGCGTGCCACGCCTCCACCAGGCTGTCCCGCTGGCGCCCCGCCCGAGCGGCGCCGGCCGAGTCGGCCAGGGACCCCGCGAAGGTCCATCCCATGATCGCGCCCAACAACCCCGGCTCCCGCTGGTCATCGCTGCAGGAATCGGTCTGTTCGGCGATGGTCCTCCGTTCCGCGATGTCGTACAGCTTCCCGCCGAGGACCGCCCGACCGTCCCGGACGCGGGCCCTGAAGTGCAGGATCCTCGCCGCGCCAAGGGCCTGGCCCAGCTCGCCCGGTGTCGCCATGTCGATGTCGATCCCGCGGGAGCGCAGGACGCTGTCCGATTGCGCCGGCGGGACGATCGTGAGCCCGGCGTCGCCCCCGAGGACGGCGCATGCGGCATCGACCATGCGAACCGCGGTCCCGCCCGCTCCCGACCTCGGCGAGTGATCGATCACCGCCACCGGACCCGCCAATACTGGCACGGTGGCCAGCATCGCCAGCACCACAACCGATCCATACCTCAGGTTCATCGGCCTCCTTATTCGACGGCTGGTTTCGTACGAACCAGGAAGAGGTCGTCGGAGCCGCCGCCGGTCCTCTGTCCGATCAGCCAGCACCCGCTACCGGTCGAGAGTGCGGTGCGGGCGAAGCCGAGCCCCGGGAAGTCGACCGTATGGCTGACCGCCCCGCCCCCGGTGGCCACCAGCAGGTATCCGTCGTCCGGGACATTGTTGTCCGCCGCGGCCATGGCGTATCCGCCATTGTTCGACCGGCGCAATCCCCTGATCGTCTCGATCCCCGTCCCGGCGTAATTCAACGTCCACTGCGTCTGATCGCTGGCATCGCGTTTCACCAGCAGCGCTCCGGTGGCGGCCACAAAACCGCCGTCGGGCGTCGGCTCGACGACCGAGAAAATGGTCGACGCATGCTCCCACACCACGGTGCCGACACTGTCCGTTCTGATCAGCGCCGGGCCGCTGACGGCGTAGTATCCGCCATCCGCCGCCGGCTTGACCATTTCTCCGGACCCGCTGATGTTCCGCCACCAGACCAATGCGCCACCGCTGTCGAACTTGGCCAAGAAGCCGCCGACCTGGTTGACGAAGCCGCTCACGATGTAGCCGCCGGTTGCCGGCTCGATCCAATTGCCGATCGTCTCATTGCCACCGTTGTGGCGGCGTGCCCAAACGGTGTCGCCGTCCGCGGTGAACTTGACGAGCAGCAAGCTTGCCGGGCCGCCGCCGTCGGGGCGGCTCATCCCGCATAGCACATACCCGCCGTCGGGGCTGGGCGTGATGCAACTGCCGTTGTCATAGCTTGTTCCGCCATACGTCGTCGACCAGGCGACGCTGCCGTCATTACGAAACCTGGTCACGAACGCATCGTACAGTCCATTGCCCCACGACGTTGTGGAACCGCAAACGACGCATCCGCCGTCCGGGGCAGGCACCGCTGCACCAAAAATCTCGATCCCGGGGCCGCCCCACGATGTCAGCGACTGCAGGATGGTCCCGCCGGGATCGAGCGGATTGGTGCGCTCGAACGCCTGCATCGGGTCCTTGGTGCAACCGACCGTCACCAGCGCGGCCAAAGCTCCAGCCAGGGCGAGCCGGCAGGCTTGGCGGTTTCCGTTAGAACGCATAGCAGATAGCGATCCCTGGCCGCTGGATGCTGGCGATCGGCCGCAGCTTCCGCGGCACGATGAACAACCGCGCCGCGATGATCCCGGCGCAAGCCACCCCGGCGCCGGCCGCGGCACAATAGAAGGCGTCGCGCCGCTCGAGCGACGTGCGCGCATCCCGCTGTGCCGATTCGATGACGGCCCATTGCTCGTCGAATCCCGATCGCAGCGTCGGGTATTCGGCGTAGGCCTCCTGCGCCCGGTTGAAATCCTGCTGGGCGGCCCGGTCTTGAATGATCCCGGCCGTGGCGAATCCGATGGCGGCGATCAGCGCAGTGCCCGCCGCCAGATCGTACGGAAGGGTCGCGCGGCGCAGCGATGCAGTACGCTGCCTTCCCTGTTCCGCCAGCATCGCCACCTCTCCCCGTTGTACCAGTCGCTGCATCGCCAACGCTCGATCCAAGCTGTCCCGGGCCGTCGCAGCGCGCTCCGGCGTGACCGCCATAGTCAGGTTGGGCGCCAACCGCCAAGCCAGTTTCCTGGCGGCATAGGCGACGTCCAGGGTGTCGGCAAGGCAGGAGTCGACGAAGCTGGTCACGAGCTGCCGCTTCCCGACATCGTACAGCCGTGCCGTGACGATGAACTGCTGTTCCCGTTCACCGGTCGCCAGCAGGACGAGCTTGGCGACGCCCAGCGCGGCGCCCAGTTCGGAGGGGGAGATCAGCTCGGCATTGGTGCCGGCCCCCCGTATGATGCTGTCCGAGCGTTCGCTCGGGGTCACGGCGATCTGGCCGATCCCGACCAGCGTTTCATAGCATCGAGCGGCCGTCACGCGGGCCAGTTCCGGTCGCCCGCCTTCGCCCATCCGGACGGAGATCGCCACGGTCTCTCCTCCGGCCTGCAACGCCGCGCCCGCAAGCAGGGCCACGGCCGCGGCCGCGAACCGTTTCACGGTGCGGTTCCCCCGGGCCCCGGCTTGTACGGTTTGAACTCCCCGCCCTTGACGGTCCAGATGACGTAGGGCGCGGCGGTGATGTCGCCCTTGGCGTCGAAGGCGAACTGGCCCATGGCGCCGGAGAAGGTCGCGCCGTGCAGCACCTTGACCAGCGAGTCGCCGGCCGTGGTGCCGGCCAGCTCGATGGCCTGCAGCAGCGCGCCCGCCGCGTCGTAGGCGTACACCGAGTAGGGCCCCAGCTCGCCGTAGCGGGCCTTGAAGGCGCCGTAGAACCGGCCGGCCTGCGGCATCTCCTCCACCGCCGGCCCGAAGGTGAAGAACATCCCCTCCGCCGCCACGCCGCCGCGCTTGATCAGCTCGGAGTTGGCCACGGCGTCGCCGGCCAGCAGGGCGGCCGCCAGCTTGCGCTCCTTGACCTGCCGCACCAGCATCGCCGCCTCGGGGTAGTTGCCGCCGAAGTAGATCAGGTCCGGCGCCAGCGAGATCAGCGGGTCCAGCATCGCGCCGTACTCCGGCGCCGCGCCCTCGCGGATCACCGGCAGCTCGGCCTCGGCCACCACCGCCGCGGCGGGCGCCCCGGGGCGGCGCGGCGCGGCCAGCACCGCCTGCTTGAACTCCTGGGCCAGCCCCTTGCCGTAGGTGGAGCCGTCGTGGAACACGGCGATCCGCCTGGCGCCCAGCGTGCCGGCGAAGGCCGCCGCGATCTTGCCCTGCTGGTCGTCGCGGCCGCAGGTGCGGAAGACGTTGGCGAAGCCGTTCTCGGTGAAGGCCGGGTTGGTCGAGGCCGGCGAGATCTGGGGCACCATCCGCTGGCTGTAGATGCGGCTGCCGGCGATGGAGCAGTGGCTGTTGTAGTGGCCGATCACGCCCACCGCGCCCTGGTCCGCCAGCCGGGCGGCGATGGCGAAGGCCTCGCGCTCCTCGCCCCGGTCGTCGCCGGCGATGATCACGATCCGCCGGCCCAGCACGCCGCCCTTGGCGTTCCACTCGGACACCGCCTGCTGCACGCCGTGCAGCAGGTCCTGGCCGGCCTTGCCCTGCTCTCCGGTGAGCGGGCCGGCCACCCCGATCTTGATCTGCTCGCCGCCCCCGCCGCAGCCGGC
>JALOPJ010000097.1 GCA_025453955.1 Candidatus Edwardsiibacteriota bacterium | reverse complement strand
GAACACCGCGAACAGCTTCTCGGTGGCCAGGTTGCAGATCTCGGCCAGCTCGGGCACCGCGCCGTAGAGCTCGCCCGGGGTGAAGGCCGGGATCACCGCTCCGGTGCGGTAGTCCAGCCGGCTGGCGATGGTGCCGCCGGTGCCCAGCAGCTTGACCGCCGGCAGGCCGGGGGTCACCGGGAACTGCTTCTCCGGTATCTTGTAGTTGGCCTTCTTGTAGCCGGTCTCGCGCATCGCCGTGATGGTGGCGACGTCGACCCCGATGTTGTAGCCGGTGGCGATCTTGAGCACGATATGGCGGTCGTCATCCTGGTCGGCGCGGGGCAGCACCGTGCCCTGGAACGGGCCGCGGGTGGTCTCCACCTCGGCCTGGCCCCACACCCGGACGTTGAATTTCTTCAGCACCTCCAGCCCGGCGCCCTTGTATCCCTGGAAGATGTCGTCTGCCATCGTCTGTACTCTCCGTTTACCCTTGCCCCAGCGAACTGCGGAGCTCACCCAGCGCGACGTTGCCCAGCGCCGCCGGCCTGATCTGCCCCATGATCCACCGCGCCGCGGCACCGTCGTCCTTCGACGTCCGCACCTGGCGGTACTTCTCCCGCAGGAACGGCAGCTTGGCCCGGATCTCAGCGATGGGCACCCTCGCGAAATTGATGGTCTCGAGGACCGAGTCGAAATCCATCTTGGGGTATTCCATCACCACCGGCAGCATCCTTTTGATGATGGCCGGGTCCAGCCCCTGCGCCTTGACGAACCCGAGCAGCTCGCGCAGCCGCTGGTGGCCGAAATCCGGATGCGGCTTCTTGCGGCCCTCGGCGTGCTTGACGTCGTGGGCGAAGAACAGCGCCACCATCTTGGGCGCGAAGCCGGTCTCGCCGGCGATGGCCGCGACCAGCGGCACCAGGTTCTTCTTCAGCAGGTAGGTGTCGGCGTCGGCGGGCACGCCCCACTCCCGCACTTGCTGTCGGTGTCGGGGTACATCCGGTCGGCGCCGGGCAGCACCCGCTCGAACACCGTGGTGCCGTCGGCCAGCGGTCGTCGCGTCTCGTTGGGCACGCCGGCGAAGGCCATCCGGCAGCGTTCCTCCACCGTCTCCAGCGCGGTCTTGATGTCCTCCTCCGGTCCCCAGAACACCAGCTGGGCGTCGCCGTCGGCGGGCTTGAGCTCCTGCCTGATCCGCGCCCAGTCGCCCGCGGCGATGACCGGGGCGAGTGGTCCATGTTGGGCCGCTCCAGGCAGGCGATCACCTTGAGGCGGCCGGCGATCTCGTCGGCGAAGCACTGGCCGGGCTGGGTGAAGTGCGACAGCAGGCCGGCGAACCCGGGCAGGTTGACGGCCACCATGATCTGTCCCCGTTCCCGCAGGGCCCGCAGCGCGGGGCTGGCCAGCCCCCAGGTCAGCACCCGCACCCGGGCCGAGGACGGCTTCCAGGCGGCGGGGTCGGGAACCCGCGCCAGCAGCCGCTTCCTGATCTCCAGCAGCGCCCACTGGCGGAAGCACTCGTTGTGGGTCAGCTCCGGGATCCACGCCGTGTGCGACACGCCCTTGATCTCCACCCGGGTGCCGCCGCGGCAGGAGACGTTGACGTCCTCGCGGCCGGCGCCGATGCCGGTGCGGACCTTGCCGGTGCTGCGGTTCAAAAAGCGGATGTAGTCGCAGGCCTCCCTGACTTCGTCGGGATTCCTCATGTCCGGGTAGGTCACCGTCTCGATCAGCGGCATGCCCAGCCGGTCGGTGCGGTAGGTGCGGACGTGGCCGACGTCCGACACCTCGCGGCAGGAGTCCTCCTCCAGCGACAGCTGGATCAGCCGCGCCGTGCGGCCCCGCAGCGGGATCGCGCCCTCGACCCCGATGATGGCGGTGCGCTGGAAGCCGGTGGGGATGCTGCCGTCCAGGTACTGCTTGCGGGTGATGTGGACCTCGCCCACCAGCTTGAGGCGGGACAGCAGGGCGATCTCGATGGCGATGTCCAGGGCCTGGCGGTTGAGCGGGAAGGGCGGGGTGTCGTCCACCTCGTAGGTGCAGGCGGTGCGGCTCTTGATGCGGTAGACGATCTGCTTGCGGGTCTTGAACTCCATCAGGGCGGTGCCGTCGTACTCGCCCAGCTCGGAGAGGGTGGGCCGCATGTGGCGGACCAGCTCGGCGTCGTAGTCGTCGGGTTCTTGATAGATGCCGGCCGGGCAGCGGCAGAACAGCTTCTGTCCGGTGAGCAGCTGCTGGTGCACCTCCAGCCCGGACATGAAGCCCAGGCCGTCGTAGGTGGCCTGGCCGGCCTGGGCCCGCGGCACGTAGCCCACGGCCTGGCGGGTCGCTTCGTAATTCGCGGTGGGATCGATCGGCTGGTTCATACGATCATGCGGCAAGAATGATAATCGATAAGAATAGTATAAACGACCCCGTTTGTCAACAGAAAAGCCGCCCCCGGCGGCGCGGCGGTTCACTCCTTCCAGCCATGGCGTCGCAGGTCGACGCGGCCCTCGCTGTCGAACGCCACGCCCTCGGCCATCAGCCGGGCCCGCTGCTCCTCGTAGCCGCAGCGGGGCCGCAGTGAGATCGTCCCGCGCGAGTTGATCACCCGATGCCAGGGCAGTTTTGCCTTCCCGGACGAGGAATGCAGGACCCACACCACGGCGCGGGCCGCTCGGGGATGGCCGGCCAGGGCGGCGATCTGGCCGTAACTGGCGACCCTGCCCCGGGGGATGCGCCGGATCGCGCGCTTGATGCGCTCGGCCAGCGTGGCGCCGCCCGCCTGACCGCATTTTCCAGTTGAACTTTTCACCGGTTTGTCTTACAATTAGCGAATGGAAACGTACGATGTCCTGATCGTCGAGGACGACTCCAGCATGGCGCGGGTGCTGGAGGTCCAGCTCAAGACCGGGGGCTACGGGGTGCGGATCGC
The DNA here is from genome assembly GCA_025453955.1 of Candidatus Edwardsiibacteriota bacterium. Taxonomy (GTDB): domain Bacteria; phylum Edwardsbacteria; class AC1; order AC1; family EtOH8; genus UBA2255. The sequence continues at coordinate 5,528 of JALOPJ010000097.1, read as the reverse complement.
CGTCAACGGCGAGGAGGGGCTGGCCCTGGCCCGCCAGCGGGCGCCCGACCTGATCCTGTCCGACATCATGATGCCGCTGATGGACGGCTACGAGCTGTGCCGCAACGTCAAGCGCGACCCCAAGCTGTGGCACATCCCGGTGATCCTGCTGTCGGCCAAGGCCGACAAGGCCAGCATCATCCACGGCTTCGCCGTCGGCGCGGCCAAGTACCTGGTCAAGCCGATGAAGCGCGAGGAGCTGTTCAAGGCCATCGACCTGCGGCTGAAGTTCGCCGCCAAGGCCCGCCAGATGCTGGAGCGCAAGGCCCGCGACATCGAGGGCGACCTGGCCCGGATCAGCATCTTCAAGACGCTGGACATGTTCTCGATCGGCGGCTGGAGCGGCTACATCGAGCTGGTCAACGAGGTCGGCAAGCGGGGCTGCATCTACATCGACCACGGGGCCATCGACAAGTGCAGCCTGGAGGGCCAGTTCTCGCCCTACAGCATCTTCCTGCTGCTGTCCTGGGAGGACGGGTCGTTCAAGGCCCACCGGTATTAGGGCTGGCCCAAGGTCTTTTCACACAAAGACACAAAGACGCGAAGAATCCCATGTTATGTCATTCCCGTGCAAACGGGAATCCAGGACCATGGTTTGAACCGCCAAGACACAAAGAACGCCAAGGGTCTTTTACGAATGTGTCATTTCCGTGAAACGGTAATCCGGCACGACTAATTAAAGCACAAACCCCCGGCCCGTGCAAGCGAAAAAGCGCCCGTCAGACGGGCGCTTTTCAGTTGCCGGCGGTGCTCAGGGCAGCGACGGGAACGAACGCGCGGCCACCCGGCGCAGCATCAATTCCTCGAACGCCGCCTGCGCGACGAAATAGATCACCCCGAACAGCGGCACCCAGTCGGTGTTGTGCAGCCCCAGCGTGTTCCGCCCCAACACCAGGCAGGTGATGACCAGCGCCGGGGCGAAGAAGGCGAACATCCCGAAGATGCCCCGCGCGAACAGCAGCACCAGGGAGACGTCCTGCTGCCGCCGCAGGATGAACCAGTTGGCCCGCGTGAAGAACAGCGCGGCGCCCAGCAGCGTGCCCCAGCCGCCCATCTTGAAGATCCACAATCCCGGCAGCACGATGGTCAGCACGCAGGTGATCGCGAAGAACGGCCAGGCCCAGCCGGAGAACCCCAGGAATCTGCTCTCCGCCAGCGTCGCGATGGTGACCAGGCCGGACAGCACCCAGGGCGAGGCGATGTTGATCACGATGTCCGCGGCCAGGTTCTGGCCGAACACCACAGGGACGCTGCCGCCCAGCCACTGCCAGAATCCCAGCAGCAGGTACAGCCCGGCCCAGGCCAGATAGGTGTAGGCCGAGCGGTGGCGGATGTGCCACCAGGGGGATGGCATAACGATGAAGCGGCGGCCATTGCTGGCCGCCGCTTCGTGTTTCGGTCTACTTCTTCTCGTTGCGGTCGATGATCTGGGTGAAGTACTTCATGAACTCGATCGGGAGCGGGAAGATGATCGTGGAGTTCTTTTCCACCGCGATCTCGGTCAGGGTCTGCAGGTAGCGCAGCTGCACGGTCACCGGCTCCTGCGCCATGATCGATGCCGCGTCCTTCAGCTTGCTCGAGGCCTGGAACTCGCCGTCGGCGTGGATCACCTTGGCCCGGCGCTCGCGCTCGGCCTCGGCCTGCTTGGCCATGGCCCGCCGCATGCCCTCGGGCAGGTCCACGTCCTTGACCTCCACCGCGGACACCTTGACGCCCCAGGGGTCGGTGCGCTCGTCGATGATCTTCTGGAGCATCTGGTTGATCTTCTCGCGGTTGGAGAGCAGGTCGTCCAGGTCGTGCTCGCCCAGGATCGAGCGCAGGGTGGTCTGGCCCATCTGCGAGGTGGCGTACATGTAGTCCTCGACCGCGATGATGGCCTTGTCCGGCTGGAACACCTGGAAGTACATCACGGCGTTGACCTTGACCGAGACGTTGTCCTTGGTGATCACCTCCTGCGGCGGCACGTCCAGGGCCACGGTGCGCAGGGTGACCTTGACCATCTTCTCGAACAGCGGGATCAGGATGATCAGCCCGGGCCCGCGGGTGCCCACATAGCGCCCCAGCCGGAACACCACGCCCCGCTCGTACTCGCGCAGGATCTTGATGGTGTTGAGCAGCAGGAACAGGCCGAAGACGATGAGAACGATCCAGAACATGGCGGGAACCTCCTTGTGTTGTTATCCGGTGCGGTTAGTGGTCTAGCGAAGATGTGTTGTCGATTATCGTCGCAGGTGCGTACAGGGGACAGGGTTCGGGACAGCGTACAGAGGTCGAAAAGGATGACGGATGGCTACAGCCGACGTTTACAAATGGTCAAGAATGGTCCTTCAAGGAGTCGATCATTTTCCACAACATCTTGCCGATATCGTCAGCTAAGTCGTATAGTACGGTGAAATGATCTGGTTTCAGGTAACCGATATCTTCGCCAGCATCAATGGTGTCTGCAGTTCCGCCAAAGAACCGTACGCGGTATATAGGAATTGGATATATTCCTTGCGGCCCTTGCGATTGTAGCCTTCGGCGATGTTCGATGGTATGGAAACCGAGCAGCGGCGCAGCTGTGAAATCAATCCGTATTCCTCGGACTTCGGGAATCCCTTCGTTGCCTTGTATACCTGAAGACATAATTGATAGGACTTTTGCCAAACGATGAGATCACGATAACTTTGCGTCATAACTTGACCATGTCACGCGACTGGCGACTCCTGTCCGCTGTCTATTGTGCGCTGTGCGCTAGAGCAGTTGCTCCACCTGCAGTGTCATCCCCTTCACGGCGACCACCCTGATCTTCGCCCCCTGCGGGATGTCGGTTTCCGACCAAGCGTTCCAGTGCGCGCCGTCGACGAAGACGCTGCCGCCGTCCTTGGTCACCGCGGTGCGGGCGTCGCCCTCGTGGCCCAGCATCCCCTTGTCGCCGGAGAACGGCCGCTTGCGCAGCGCCCGCAGCGACAGCCAGGCGCCAATGATGAAGAACGCCGACGTGGCCAGCACCACCGGGATGATGACCTGCAGCGAGGCCCGCATGGCGGGATCGGGCGAGGTGAACAGCATGATGGATCCGAATGTCATGGCGATGACTCCTCCGATTGACAGCAACCCGTGGGTGGCGGCCTTGGCGTCGAGGATGAACAGCACGATGGCCAGCAGGATCAGCAGGATGCCGGCGATGCTGACCGACAGGGTCTGGAAGGCGAAGAACGCCAGGATCAGACCGATGGCGCCGGCCACGCCGGGCAGGATGGCGCCGGGGTTGGAGAACTCGAAGTACAGGCCCAGCAGGCCGATCATGAAGAAGATGTAGGCCAGGTTGGGGTTGGCCAGCCCGTGCAGGAAGCGGTCGCGCCACGTCATGCCGGTTTCCCGGACCGTGGCGCCGCGGACGTGGAGCGTGTCCGCGCCGGCCGGCAGCGCGATCACCCGCCCCTCCAGCGAGTCCAGCAGCGCCGCGGTGGTGGGGGCCACCAGGTCGATCACGCCGCGCTGTTTGGCCTCGGTCTCGGACAGCGAGACGCTGGAGCGCACCGCCGAGTCGGCCCAGGCCACGTTGCGGCCGCGGGTCTCGGCGATGGAGCGGATGTAGGCCGCGGCGTCGTTGGTGACCTTGCCCGACATGGTGGAGTCCATCTGGCCGCCCTGGCCGATCGACACCGGGTGGGCCGCGCCGATGGCCGTGCCCGGGGCCATGGCCGCCACGTGGGCGGCGATGGCGATGAAGGCCCCGGCCGAGGCCGCCCGCGAGCCGGCCGGCGCCACGTAGACCACCACCGGCACCGTCGACGACATGATGCGCTTGATGATCTGGCGCATCGACTCGTCCAGCCCGCCGGGCGTGTCCAGCTCGAACACCAGGCAGGCGGCGCCGTCCCGCTCGGCCCGGTCGACGGCCTGCACCATGAAGCGAGCCGAGGTCGGCCCGATGGCCCCTTCCACCCGGACGATACTGACCTGGGAGCCGAGGGCGATCCCGCACGGCGCGATCAACGCGATGAAGAACAATAATAGATGCTTTTTCATACTGTTGCTTTCATTTCTTGAATACCGAATACGGAAGATGGAATACTGAATTAGTAATGCACGTGCGCCTCATTCCGTCTCCAGTCTCCTGTCTTCAGCATTCATCCCGGGGAACAAGGGATCAGTACCGGAAATGCTTGATGGGTTCGCCCTTGGTGCCGATCCCGGCCATGGCCTCGATGCCGATCTCCAGGTGCAGCTCGGCGTACTTCCTGGTCACCGCCGTGTCGCTCTGGGCGGTCTTGACGCCGTCGGGCGCCATCGGGATGTCGGACACCAGCAGCAGCGCGCCGCGCGAGATCTGGTTGGCGTGGCCCACGGTGAACAGCGTGGCGGTCTCCATGTCGATGGCGATGGCGGTCAGCCGGCGCAGGTACGCCTTGAACTTCTCGTCCCACTCCCACAGCCGGCGGTTGGTGGTGTAGACCACGCCGGTGCGGTACTCCAGCCCCCGGGCGCTCAGCTTCTCCGACACGAACTTGTGGAGCTTGAACGAGGGCAGGGCCGGCACCTCGTGCGGCAGGTAGTCGTCGCTGGTGCCCTCGCCGCGGATGGCGCCGATCGGCAGGATGAAGTGGCCGATGTCGGTGGAGCGCTTCAGGCCGCCGCACTTGCCCAGGAACAGCACGCCCTTGGGCCTGCGCGCCGCCAGCAGGTCCATGATGGTGGCCATGTTGGGGCTGCCCATCCCGCAGTTGATGATGGAGAGCCCGGCGCTGTTGGTGGCGCCCTGCATCGGCCGGCCCGCGCCCTTGACCGCGCACCGGAAGCGGCGGCAGAAGCGGGTCACGTAGTCGTCGAAGTTGGTCAGCAGGATGTAGTCGCCCAGGTCGTCGGCGTCCATCCCGGTGTAGCGGGGCAGCCAGTTCTTGGCGATATCGAGCTTGGTCTTCATTCTTTTCCTTTGCCACAGAGACACGGAGGCACGGATAATTCACTACGCCCTTGGGACGCCGTCATTGCGAGCAAAGATGCGTCCCTCTCCGCGGCGGGGAGGGATATAGGGTGGGGTCGCCAGCACGAGCGGAGCGATCTGCTCGCTGCCGCGGACGATCCGTCATCCCGAGAATGGCATCCCGCCTTGCTCTCGAGGGGTCTCTTCCATGGATTCTTCGATGGTGGGGCGTGGTGCCATCCTCAGAATGACGACCCGGGTATCACTTGGTGATCCCCCGCTGCGAGGACTCGATGAACTCCACGATGTGCGTTAGTTCCGCGGTCATTTCCAGCTCTCCTTTGAGCCGGGCCAGGGCCTGGGTGGTGTTCAGATCGCTGCGGAACAGGATGCGGTAGGCCCGGCCGATCAGGTCGCGCTGCTGCTCCGTGAACCCCCGGCGGGCCAGGCCCACCGAGTTGAGGCCGTACATCTTGAGCGGGATGCCGAAGGCCTTGGTGTACGGGACCACGTCCTTCTGCACCGCGGACGAGCCGCCGATCATGCAGTGGCAGCCCACCCGGGCGAACTGGTGGATCGG
>JALOPJ010000012.1 GCA_025453955.1 Candidatus Edwardsiibacteriota bacterium | reverse complement strand
CGCCTACCTCAAGGCCCGGGTGGTGAACACCACCGAGTACCCGTTCATCAGCGGGGACATCAACATCTTCTTCGGCAACAATTTCATCGGGACGTCGGCCATCAACACGGTGGTGCCGTCGGAGAAGTTCAACGTGTCACTGGGCGTGGACCAGGGCATCAAGGTGACGCGGCAGAAGGTGAAGGACCTGGCCGAGGGCACCAAGAAGGTGCGGCGCACCTTCGCCTACAAGGTCAAGCTCAGGAACCTCAAGGGCGACCCGGCGGTGATCACTGTGACCGAGCAGTTCCCGGTGTCGCGCACGGACAAGGTCAAGGTGAAACTGGTGGCGCCGGAGTTCGGCGACGAGGCTGCGGAGTACGGGATCAAGCAGAAGCCCAACGGCGTGATCGAGTGGAAGGTCAAGCTCGCGCCGCAGGAGGCGCAGGAGATGCCGCTGGAGTACCAGGTGGAATACTCGTCCGAAAGCGGGATCTCGGGGCTGTGACCGGGAATATGACACATGTTTAGTCATGATACGGAGATACACGATGCAGAGCCGCTACTTGCTCGTCAGTATAATAATCATACTCGTTTCCATGATCGGGTGTTCGGGGATTCAACCAGTAGAGCTTTCATCGGGCACCACGGTCTACTTGGAATCGGTAACGTCCCAATATTTCCCTGGCGATAAGGAATGGGCGCTCGTAGTGCAAAGTGTTTCTGATATACCATTAAGCGACACACAGGCCTTGGCGCAACAAACAGATGAGTTGTTTCGGTGTCGCATTCAACAGGTTGCTGAGCAGACCAATATGTCGACCTACAGCAGCAGCAAGAATGTGCCTAGGCAGCAAAAATATAGTACGGTTGTGATGCTTGTTTACGATAAAAAGAAACCACGATTCGGCATGTTCAATCGTAAACGATTTGGTTTCGCTTACAAGAAAATCGGCGATGTATGGGAGCGCAGATAACCATAGCATATTATTCAGTCAGGATGCGGCTTCAGGCTCATTCGTGATCCATACGTATCAGCAATGTGAGAATTGCCTATGAAAAACGCGAAGAATATAACATCACTTGGAAAGAAAACCATACGTTCCGAGGCCGCGGCGCTATCCGAGATGGCGGCGCGCATCAACGGGAAATTCGCCGAGGCCGTCGGGCTGCTGCTGCCCACCGACGCCCTGCACGGCGACCTGGGGATCGTCTCCAAGGGCGACGTGGCGCTGATCATCTCCAAGAGCGGCGGCACCGACGAGCTGTGCGAGCTGCTGACGATGCTGAAACGCACCGGGGTGCGGATCGTCGCGCTGCTGGGCTCGACGGACTCGCCGCTGGCCGCCCAGAGCGACGTGGTGCTGGACGTCGGCGTCGCGGAGGAGGCCTGCCCCCACGACCTGGTGCCCACCTCCAGCACCACGGCGGCGCTGGCGATGGGCGACGCCCTGGCCATCGCCTTGCTGGACCAGCGCGACTTCACGCCCGAGGACTTCGCCTGTTTCCATCCCGGCGGCGGGCTGGGCAAGAAGCTGCTGCTGCGGGTGGCCGACCTGATGCTGTCGGGCACGGACGTGCCGGCGGTCCCGGCCACGGCCACCATGAAGGAGGCGGTGATCGAGATGACGGCCAAGCGCGGCGTGACGTCGGTGGTGGACGCCGAGGGGAAGCTGGCCGGCGTGATCACCGACGGCGACCTCAAGCGGCTGCTGGCCAGGACCGAGAACATCTTCGGCCTGCCGGTGGCCGAGGTGATGAACAAGGGCCCCAAGACCATCGGCCAGGACCAGCTGGCGGTCAAGGCCGCGACCCTGATGCAGGAGCACCGCGTCACCTCGCTGCTGGTCACGGACAAGGAGCGGAGACCGGTGGGAATCATCCACCTGCACGACATCATGCAGGCGGGGGTGCTGTGACCGGCATACCGGCAGGTCCGTTGGTGGTATGTTATTTGCATATCGCTCCGAGCCGTACATTACATGAAGTATAACTATATGTAAGAATAGGGCATTACCCTATTGACATGGCCAGGTGAAAAATGGCCCCTTATGAAAAAAGGGGCCATTTTTGCTTGCATTGCACAGCATACTGTGATAAATTTACCAGATGAAGAAGGAGACCCGCCGCCAGTTCCAGTACGTGCTCGTCCGGCTGATCGTCCTGTTCATCCAGCTGGTGCCGCGGCGGTGGGCGCTGGCGCTGTGCGGCCGCCTCTCGGCGCTGGCCTGGGCCGTCCTGCCGCGGGAGCGCGCCAAGGTCCTGTTCAACCTGCGGCTGGTCTTCCCGCAGATGACGGACCCCGGACGGTTCGGCAAGACGGTCTTCCGCCAGCTGGCGCTGAACATGGTGGACGCGGCCCGGCTGCCCGTGATGTCGGCGCACGACATTGACCGGCTGGTGACGGTCGAGGGGCTCGGGCACTTCGGCGCGGCCTACCGGCGGGGCCGGGGACTGATCGCCGTCACCGGGCACATCGGCTGCTGGGAGCTGATCCCGGCCTGGTTCTCGCGCCACGGCTACGACATCGCCGTGGTCGGCAAGCGGGCCTACGACGACCGGTTGGCCGCGCTGGTCACCGGCCTGCGGGCCCGGCACGGGGTCGCCACCTTCGACCGCGACAGCGGCGCCCGGCAGATCCTGCGCCACCTGCAGCGCGGCGGCGGGCTGGGCATCCTGATCGACCAGGACACCCGCGTGGCCAGCGTGGACGCGATGTTCTTCGGCCGCGCGGCCAAGACGCCCAGCGGCGCCGCGGCCATCGCCGCCAAGACCGGCTGCGCCGTGGTGCCGCTGGCCATCCACCGCCGGCCGGACGGCCGGCACGTGCTCACCGTGCGGCCGCAGCTGCCGCAGGACGGGCGCGCCGACCTGGCAGCGCTGGTGCAGCGGCAGACGGCGGCCGTCGAGGAATTGATCACGATCGACATCACGCAATGGGTGTGGATGCATTTACGGTGGAAGGAGAAACCGGGGGACCCGGCCCGCCCGGGCCGCGACCGGACCGCATGAGACACGTCATTCGATACATCGCCATCGCGGCATCGCTGCTGGCCCTGGCCGGCTGCGGCGGGCGGATCAAGCCCGAGGCGCCGCTCAAGGCGGCCGGGGTGCTGCCCTCGCAGACCATCAACGGCTTCCGGCTGGTGGAGACCGTGATGGGCAAGAAGTCGTGGGTGCTGGACGCCGACTCGGCCAACACCTTCAGCGAGCGGCAGACCGTGGAGCTGTTCAAGCTGAAGCTGGACTTCTACCGCAAGGCCGGGGACTCGGTGCTGATGGTCGTGACCTCGGACCAGGGCACCATCAACACCGCCAGCCGCGACGTGGAGGCCCGCCAGCGGGTGGTGGTGGTCACCCGCGACAGCCTGAAGATCTACACCGAGCGGATCCGCTGGATCAACAAGCGGCGGCGGCTGGTCACCGACGTGCACGTCCGGCTGGAAAAGGGCACCGACTGGCTGGAGGGCGACGGGCTGGAGGCCAGCCCCGACGGCCGGGAGGTCCAGCTGCTGCGCAACGTGCGGGGCAAGAAGGAACTGCTGGATTTCGACGGACTGTCATGGGATTGAACGCGGTGATACTGCTGCTGGCGCTGGTCCCGGCCGACACCGCCCAGCCCTACCTGGTCGCGGCGAACACCATGAAGGTGCAGTCGCTGCCGGCCGACCGGGTCACCTGGCTGTACGGCAACGTCGAGATCACCCACGGCACCACGGTGCTGCGGGGCGACTCGGCCTGGGCCTCGACCGCCACCGACCGGGCGGTGGTGTGGGGCCACTTCCGGCTGACCGACCGCACGGCCGTGATCACCGGACACAAGGCGGTCTATACCAAGGCCGCCGGGCGGGCGGTGGTCCACGGCGACCCGGCGGCCCGCGACAACAGCTGGACCATGACCGCCGACTCGATCGTCTTCCTCAAGGCGCTGGAGCGAAGCTACGCCATCGGCCATGTGGCGCTGGCCGATTCCTCCGGCCGCAACCGCGCCACCGGCGATTTCGGCGAGTACTGGCACGACCGGGACTACGGCCGCCTGACCGGCCGCCCGCGGTTCGAGATGGCCGGCGGCGACAGCGCCGGGCCGCCGGCGGTGATCATCGCCGATACCATGGAGATCGAGCAGCGCGGCGCCGTGGCCACCGGCAGCGGGGACGTGCAGTACCAGGGCGACAGCGTCTGGGCGGCCGGCGGCCGGCTGGCCTACGACCGGCAGCGCGGCCGGATCGCGCTGGAGCGGGCCCCCCGAGTCTGGAACGCCACCTCCGAGATCCGGGCCCGGCGGATCGACCTGGAGCTGGAGGATCAGGCCGTCAGGACGGCCTGGGCCCGCGATTCGGTGGAGATGCGGCAGACCGCGGCCGCCACGCCCGACACCGACCTGATCTGCGGCGACAGCCTGTGGGCCGAGTTCGCGCAGCGCAAGCTGGAGCGGGCGGCGGTGATGGGCCGCGCCTGGAGCCGCTACCACCAGCTGGAACGGGAGCGGGCGGCGGGACGCAACCTGGCGGCCGGCGACCGCATGGACTTCGCCTTCCGCGACGGCCGGATCGCCCGCATCAGCGTGCGGGGCGGCGCCCGCGGGGCCTACCGCGACCTGCCGCGGACCGGGGGCGCGCCGTGAACGCCCGGCCGTCGCTGCGCCAGGAACTGCGCCAGGTGCTGGCGCCGGAGATGCTGCAGCTGCTGAAGCTGCTGCAGCTGCCGACGCTGGAACTGCAGCAGCTGGTGCGCCAGGAGCTGGAGGCCAATCCCCTGCTGGACGAGGTCGGCGAGGAGGAGCCGGCGGCCGACGCCGCCGACTACTCCGACGCGGAGCACGAGGCCGACCCCGGGGACAAGGACTCGATCATGGACACGGACAAGATCGACTGGGAGAACTACCTGCAGGAGGGGCTGGACGACGGCTACCGGGCGCCGCGGGAGCAGCAGGCCGAGGACCAGCTGGAGCCGGTCTGCGTCAGCGCCGAGAGCCTCCAGGACTACCTGCTGTCGCAGCTGCGGATCGCCTGCGCCGACCCCGCCGACCTGGCGGTCGGCGAGTACATCGTCGGGAACCTCGACGGCGACGGCTATCTGGGGATGGCCACCGGCGAGATCGCCCAGGCGCTGGGCCTGGCCGAGGACCACGTGGCGAGGATGCTGCAGCTGGTGCAGACCTTCGACCCGCCCGGCGTCGGCGCCCGCGACATCCGGGAATGCCTGCTGATCCAGCTGTCCCAGCGGGGGCTGGAGCGGACGGTGGTCTGGGACGTGGTGGCGCACCACCTGCGGGACCTGGAGCACCAGCGCTACCAGGCGATCGCCCGGGCCATCCGGGCATCGAAGGACGACGTGGTGCGGGCCCGCGAGGTCATCGCCACGCTGTCGCCCAAGCCCGGCGCGGCGTTCAACACCGACGATGTCAAGTACATCTACCCCGACCTGTTCGTGGAGCGGCAGGACGGGGAGTACGTGGTCTACAACAACGACCAGAACGTGCCCCGGGTGCGGGTGACGCCCGGCTACCGCCAGATCCTGCTGTCGGCCCGCAAGTCCAGCCCCCAGGACCGCGAGTACGTGATCAAGAAACTGGAGTCGGCCCGCTTCATCGTGCGGATGATCGAGCAGCGGCGGCGCACGGTGCTGCGGATCATGCGATCGATCGTCGACCGCCAGAGGGAGTTCCTCGACCGAGGCATCCGCTCCATGAAGCCGATGACGATGCGCCACATCGCCGACGACATCGGGATGCACGAATCGACGGTCAGCCGGGCGGTGCAGAACAAGTACGTCTGGACGCCCCACGGCCTGCTGTCGCTGCGGTTCTTCTTCGGCGGCGGGCTGCGCTCCGAACGGGGCGAGGACTCGGTCAAGGGCATCAAGGACACCATCGTGGAGATGGTGCGGGGCGAGAACGCCAAGAAGCCGCTGACCGACCAGCAGATCGTCGAGGCCCTGGGGCGGAGCGGCACGCACATCGCCCGCCGCACCGTGGCCAAGTACCGTCAGGAGGAGCGGATCCTCCCGGTCAAGCTGCGGAGGAAACGGTGACGGCCGGCCGTCCGGCCCGGACCCTGCCCGACAGCTTCAAGCAGCGCCTGGCGAGGTCGCCCGAGCGCGGCCGGGTGGCGGCGCTGGTGCGGGGGCTGGCGCTGCACACCGTCTGCGAGGAGGCGCGCTGTCCCAACCGCAACAACTGCTACGCCCAGGGCACCGCGACCTTCCTGGTGCTGGGCCCGGCCTGCACCCGCCGCTGCCGGTTCTGCGCCGTGGCCCAGGGGCGGCCGGCCGGACCAGACCCCGGCGAGCCGGAGCGGGTGGCCCGGGCCGTGGCCGATCTGGGGCTGACGCATGCCGTGATCACCTCGGTGACGCGGGACGACCTGCCGGACGGCGGCGCCGGCCACTTCGCGGCGGCGGTGGCCGCCATCCGGTCGCGCTCGCCCGCCACCGCGGTCGAGGTGCTGGTGCCCGATTTCCAGGGCGACCCGGCGGCGGCCGACCGGGCGATCGCCGCGGCGCCGGACGTGTTCAACCACAACCTGGAGACCGTGGCCCGGCTGTATCCGCTGGCCCGGCCCGGCGCCGACTACCGGCGCTCGCTGGGGTTGCTGGCCCGGGCCAAGGCGGCGGGTCTGACCACCAAGTGCGGCCTGATGGCCGGCCTGGGGGAGACGATGGCCGAGGTCGAGGCGGTGCTGCGCGACCTGTCGGACGCCGGGTGCGACCTGGTGACCATCGGGCAGTACCTTGCACCGTCCGCCGCGCACCTCCCGGTGGACCGGTTCTGGACCGATGCCGAGTACGACGGGATCTCCCGGTACGGCGAGGCGCTGCCCGGCATCGTCCGGGTGCTGGCGGGACCGCTGGTGCGGAGCTCATACCGGGCGCGGCAGATCTACCAGGAGGCAGCCCGGGCGCGGCGCGGCGCGGCCATGACGGGGGAATGAACATCTTCGCATACCATCCACGCACATCAAGGAGAGCGACCATGAGGCTGAGCATCACCACCCGGCATTTCGACGGCATGACCGACGCCCTGCGGGCCGTGATCGAGGAGCAGGTCTTCAAGCTGGGGAAGTTCTTCGACCGCATCGACCAGACCAAGGTGGTGCTGACCGAGGAGAAGCACCGCCACATCGCCGAGATCACCGTGCACCTGCCGGGCGGGGTGCGGCTGGCGGCCCGGGAGGAGGCCAGCAGCCCGGCGGCGGCCATCGACCTGGCGGTGAAGAAGCTGGAGGTCCAGGTGAAGAAGGTGAAGGAACGGCGGCGCGACAACAAGAAGCGCCTGTCGCGGCGGGCGGCGGCCCGGGAGTGACCGCCGGCGGCGGGGGGAGGGGATCCCGATGAAATCGGTCACGGTCAGGGAACTGCTGGACGAGCGCCAGCGGGACTTCCACCTGGAAGTGCTGGCGGGCGACGGCCGCCTGGACCGCGGCATCACCACCGGCGACATCAGCCGGCCGGGCCTGGCGCTGTCGGGCTACATGGGCTACTACCTGTGGGAGCGGGTGCAGATCATCGGCATCACCGAGACCGGGTACCTGGAGACGCTGGCGCCCGACCAGCGGCGCGAGGCCGTCAACCGCATCACCGGCTTCGAGCTGCCCTGCATCATCGTCACCAAGGGGCTGCCGGTCCAGCCCGACCTGGTCAGCATCGCCGGCGAGCGCGGCATCCCGGTGCTGCGCACCGACCTCGACACCACCGACTTCATCCACCGCTTCTCGTCCTACGTCGACAACAAGCTGGCCCCGACCACCTCGATGCACGGCGCCCTGGTCGACGTCTACGGCGTGGGGATGCTGTTCACCGGTGAGAGCGGCATCGGCAAAAGCGAGTGCGCCCTGGACCTGGTCGAGCGCGGGCACCGGCTGGTGGCCGACGACGTGGTGTTCGTCAAGCGCCGCGGCCTGCACGTGCTGATCGGCTACGGCAACCAGATGCTGCAGCACCATATGGAGATCCGGGGCGTCGGCATCATCGACCTGGCGACCCTGTTCGGCATCCGGGCGGTGCGGATGCGCAAGCGGATCGAGATGGAGGTGCGGCTGAAGCGCTGGTCCGACGACGAGGACTACGACCGGCTGGGACTGGACGAGCAGCCGACCACCATCCTGGGCGCCGAGATCCCGCTGGTGACGGTGCCGGTGATCCCGGGCAAGAACATCAGCGTGGTGGCCGAGGTGATCGCCATGAACTTCCTGCTGAAGGTCTACGGGTACCGCACACCCGAGGAGTTCAACCGCCGGCTGCAGGAATCGATGCAGAAGAAGTTCGAGGCCGGCCGCTTCGAGGACGAGGACACGGAATAACCGCAGGACGCGACGACGAACGATGGCCAACGTCAAGTTCATCCTCGGGGTGCACAACCACCAGCCGGTGGGCAACTTCGATTTCGTGGTCGAGGAGGCCTACCAGCAGGCCTACCGGCCGTTCCTGGCGCTGGTGGCCGGCCACCCCTGGTTCAAGTTCGCACTGCACAACAGCGGTTGCCTGTGGGAGTGGCTGCAAGCCCATCATCCGGAATACCTCGACCAGGTGCGGTCCCTGGCCCGGCGCGGCCAGGTGGAGCTGGTCGGCGGCGGGTTCTACGAGCCGGTGCTGCCGGCGATCCCGGAACGCGACCGCCAGGGCCAGCTGGAGATGATGTCGACGTTCCTGGAGTCCGAGTTCGGTGCGCGTCCCGCCGGCGCCTGGGTGGCCGAGCGGGTGTGGGAGCCGGCCTTGGCCTCGACGCTGGCCGACGCCGGCATCAGGCACGCGGCGCTGGACGACGCCCATTTCAAGAGCGCGGGCAAGTTCGAGCACGAGCTGGACGGCCACTTCCTGACCGACGACCAGGGCAAGACGCTGGCGGTGTTCCCCATCAGCCAGAAGCTGCGGTACCTGGTGCCGTTCCATCCGGTGGACGAGGTGATCGGGCACCTGCAGAGCCTGCGCCGGGACGACCGGGACGTGGTGGCCGTGCTGGCGGACGACGGGGAGAAGTTCGGGGTCTGGCCGGGCACCCACGACCTGTCCTACACCAAGGGATGGCTCAAGGACTTCCTGGCAGCGCTGGAGCGTAACCGGGACTGGCTGACGACGGCCACCTACGCCGAATGCCTGGCGTCCGGCGGACCGCGGGGCAGGATCTACCTGCCCACCGGGTCCTACGCCGAGATGGGCGAATGGGTGCTGGAGCCGCCGGCCGAGGCGGTCTACCAGGAGCTGGCAGGACGGCTCAAGGCCGAGGGCAGCTACCAACGTTACAGTCCCTTCGTGCGGGGCGGGATCTGGCGCAATTTCCTGACCAAGTACCCGGAGGCCAACAACATCTACCGCAAGATGCTGCAGGTCTCCGCCAAGGCGGCGGCCGCCGGGCCCGAGGCGTTGCGCGAGCTGTACCGCGGCCAATGCAACTGCGCCTACTGGCACGGCATCTTCGGCGGCCTGTACCTGCCGCACCTGCGGGAGGCCCTCTACCGGCACCTGATCCGGGCCGAGTCCCTGATCGCCGCCGCGCCGCCGGGGGTCGCGGTCGAGACCCTGGACTTCGACGGCGACGGTCGCGACGAGGTCCTGTTGTCGAGTCCGGCGATGAACCTCTACCTGGCCCCGGCCCAGGGCGGGACGATCTTCGAATGGGACCTGCGCGGCAAGGAGTACAACCTGCTCGACACCCTGGCCCGGCGGCCGGAGAGCTACCACGCCAAGGTGGCGGCCCGGCATCGCGACCACGGGACGGACGGCAAGAGCATCCACGAAATGACGGCCGCCAAGGAGGAGGGGCTGGAGAAGCTGTTGGCCTACGACGACTGCCGCCGGATCGCGCTGATCTCGCGGATACTGGGGCCGTCGGCGGCGCTGGCGGACCTGGCCGCCGGCCGTCCCTGCGGGACGCTGCTGGACGGCCCCTGGACGAGCGCGGTACGGCGCGACCGCGGGTCGGCCAGCGTCGAACTGGAGCTGCGGCAGGATGGCGTGCGGTACCGCAAGCGCCTGGTCTGGGACGGCGGCGGGGCGTTCGATGTCGAGCTGGCGTTCACCAACGAGACCGACGCTGCGGCCGAGCTGCGGCCGGCGCTGGAGTTCAACCTGGGACTGCTGTCGTCCGGGCCCGGCCGCAGCTGCCGTTCCGACGACCGGCGGCTGGAGGACGGGTCGCTGGGAGCGCCGCGGGAGGACCGCTCGCTGCGCCACCTCGCGGTGGCCGACGGGCACCGCCGCACCGCGGTCGGCTTCGCTTGGGACGGACCGATGGACCTGTGGCGCTACCCGGTGGAGACCGTGTCGCAGTCCGAGGCCGGCTTCGAACGCAACTACCAATGCTCCTGCTTGCTGTGGCACACCCGGCTGGCCCTGGCCGCGGGGGAGTCCCGCACGCTGATGCTGCGGATCGGAATCGAAGAGAGCTGATGCAAGAACGAACCTGCCCCATCGTCAACCGCCTGGGCATGCACGCCCGGCCCGCGGCGCTGTTCGTCAAGACGGCCGGACGCTTCAAGTCCCAGGTCTGGGTGCGCAAGGACGACCTGGAGGTCAACGGCAAGAGCATCATGGGCGTGATGATGCTGGCCGCCGAGCCGGGCTCGGCGCTGGTGGTGCGGGCCGACGGCCCGGACGCGGCCGAGGCGGTGGAGGCCATCGCCCAGCTGATCGCCGCCAAGTTCTACGAGGACTGACCATGGCCAGGGAACTGCGGGTCGCCGGCATCGCCGCCTCGCCCGGCATCGCCATCGGGCGCGCCTTCGTCTACCGCAAGCAGGCGCCCCAGGTCGAGAAGCGGCAGGTCAGCGACCCGGCCACCGAGGTGGCCCGGTTCCGGGGCGGGCTGTCCCGGGCCAAGGGCGAGCTGCTGGAGATCAAGCGCCAGATCGCCGAGCGGCTGGGCGAGAGCGAGGCCTCGCTGTGGGACGCCCAGGTGCTGCTGCTGGACGACCCGACGGCGGTCGAGGCCACCGTCGGCCGGATCCGCGGCCAGCGCCAGGACGCGGCCTCGGCCTTCCAGGAGACCATGGAGGTGATGATCCGCGGCATGGAGGCCACCGACAACCAGTACCTGCGGGAACGGGCCGCCGACGTGCGCGACCTGGCCTGGCGGGTGATCAAGCACCTCCAGTTCCAGACCACGGCCATCCCCCTGGCCATCCCCAAGCAGGCGGTGGTGGTCGGTCACGACCTGTCGCCGGCCGACACCGCCCAGCTGCTGGGCCGCAAGGCCGCCGGGTTCGTCACCGAGGCGGGCGGCGCGACTTCCCACACGGCGATCGTGGCCCGCAGCCTGGAGATCCCGGCGGTGGTGGGGCTGAAGGGCGCGATGCTGGGGGCGTCCCAGGGCGACCTGGTGGTGGTCGACGGGCTGCGGGGCGTGGTGATCTTCAACCCGGACGAGAAGACGGTCCGGGCCTACCGCCGCGAGCTGAAGAACTACACCGGCCGCCAGCACGACCTGCAGCGCCTGCGCAAACAGCGGGCGGTCACGGCGGACGGGTTTGCGGTGGACCTGGCCGCCAACATCGAGCTGCCCGAGGAGATGCCGTCGGTCAAGTCGCACGGCGCCTGCGGCGTGGGGCTGTTCCGCACCGAGTTCCTGTTCCTGACGTCGGACCACATGCCGACCGAGGACGAGCAGGCCAGGATCTACCGCCGGGTGGCCGAGCAGGCGCGGCCCGATCCCGTGATCATCCGCACCTTCGACCTGGGCGGCGACAAGATCGGCGAGGACTACCAGGAATCCAACCCGTTCCTGGGCTGGCGCGCCGTGCGCTACTGCCTGGACCGGCCGGACGTCTTCCGCACCCAGCTGCGGGCCATCCTGCGGGCCTCCGCGCACGGGGCGGTGCGGATCATGCTGCCGATGATCTCCAGCCCCGACGAGGTGCGGCGCAGCCGCGAGCTGCTGGAATCATGCCAGCGTGAATTGGCGGCCGAGGGAGTGGCCAGCGACCCGGCCATCCGGCTGGGGATCATGGTCGAGACGCCGGCCGCGGCACTGGTCGCCGACGAGCTGGCGCGGCTGTCGGACTTCTTCTCGATCGGCTCCAACGACCTCACCCAGTACACCCTGGCGGTCGACCGCACCAACGAGCGGGTGGCCAAGCTCTACGATCCGTTCCATCCCGCGGTGCTGCGCCTGATCCGCGAGGTGATCGACGCCGGCCACCGGGCCGGCATCTGGGTGGGCCTGTGCGGCGAGATGGGGGCCGACCCGCTGGCGGTGCCGCTGCTGCTGGGGCTGGGGCTGGACGAGCTGTCGGTCAGCCCGGCGGCGGTGCCCGAGGTCAAGCGCATCATCGTCGGCCTGCGCCACGACCGGTGCCGGCAGGCGGCGGCGGCGGCGATGGCCGCCGCGTCGCCGCAGCAGGCCCGGGCCGGCCTCAGGGAATTCCTGCGCCGGGCGCTGCCCGGCCTGCGGCTGCTGGACGAGTCCTGCCCGCTGGAGCTCGAGTGACCACGGCCGAAGCGACCATCCAATAATCATCATATACAATCACGAGGAGCACCATGGGCGACCAACAGAAGCTGCAGTTCCTGGACCTGGTGGCGCAGTACCGGACCATCAAGCCCGAGGTCGACGCGGCCATCGAGAAGGTGGTGTCCAGCGGCGGGTTCATCCTGGGCAGGACCGTCGAGGAGTTCGAGGCCGGCGTGGCGGCGTACGTCGGGGTCAGGCACGCCGTCGGGGTCAACTCCGGCACCGACGCGCTCTATTTGGCGCTGAAGGCGGCCGGCGTCCGGGCCGGCGACGAGGTGATCACCACGCCGTTCACCTTCATCGCCACCGCCGAGGTGGTCACCTGGGTCCCGGCCACGCCGGTGTTCGTGGACATCTGCCCGGACACGCTCAACATCGACCCCGCCAGGATCGAGGCCGCCATCACCAAGAAGACCCGCGCCATCATGCCGGTGCACATCTACGGCCAGGCCGCGGACATGGACGAGATCATGGCCATCGCCAAGCGGCACGACCTGGCGGTGATCGAGGACTGCGCCCAGAGCCTGGGCGCCGCGTACCGGGGGCGCCAGACCGGCTCGATCGGTCGGATCGCGGGGCTGTCGTTCTACCCCAGCAAGAACCTGGGCGCCTACGGCGACGGCGGCATGATCCTGACCGACGACGATGCCGCCGCGCGCGAGTGCCGGATGCTGCGGCAGCACGGCTCGGAGAAGACCTACCACCACGTCAAGATCGGGGTCAACTCGCGGCTGGACGCCTTGCAGGCGGCGGTGCTGGCCGTCAAGCTCAAGTACCTCGACCGGTGGAACAGGTCGCGGCGGGAGAAGGCCGCGCACTATGACGCGCGGTTCGCCGGCGTCGGCGACATCGTGACGCCCGAGGTCCGCGGCTACAACGACATGATCTACCACCAGTACACCCTGCGCACCGCCAGGCGGGACGCCATGGTCGAGCACCTGCGCCAGCACCAGGTGCCGTGCGCCGTGCACTATCCGATCCCGTTGCACCTGCAGCCGGCCTTCGAGTCCCTGGGCAAGAGGCAGGGCAGCTTCCCGGTGGCCGAGGACGCCGCCAGCCGGGTGTTCAGCCTGCCGATCTATCCCGAGATCACCGGGGAGCAGCAGGACCGGGTGGCGGACGCCGTCGCCGGGTTCTTCAAGTGACCAGCGGCGACCACACCGTATCGATCTGACCGGAGTCCGCCGTGAAGCGTTCCGTCGACTGCGTCCGGTTCACCGGCTACAAGCCGTGCTCGCCGGGCAAGCTGTGCCGGGGCTGCGCCGAGCGCCGCCCGCGGGGCAGGCAGGTCCTGATCATCAACCTGGACGCGCTGGGCGCGGTGCTGATGACCACGGCCCTGCTGCCGGCGATCAAGCGCCGCGACCCGGCCAGCACGGTCCACTGGGTGACCATGCCCGGCGCCGTGCCGCTGCTGGCCAACAACCCCCACCTCGACCGGGTGTGGCCCTACGACTTCGAGACGGTGACCGTGCTGCAGGCCATGCGCTTCGACCGGGTGTACTCGGTGGACAAGGCCCACCGCTCGGACGCCCTGGCGATGCTGGTGCGGTCGAAGCAAAAGCTCGGCTTCGGGCTCGACCGCAGCGGGGCGATCGTGCCGTTCAACCGGGAGGCGGAATACGCCTGGCGGCTGGGCCTCGACGACGACCTCAAGTTCAGGCGCAACGCCGAGACCGGCGTGCGGTTCCTGGCGCGGGCGCTCAAGCTCGACTACCGCGGCGAGGGCTACGTGCTGGATCTGACGCCCGGGGAAAAGCAGGCCGCCCAGGACTTCAGGACCAAATCCAAGATCACCAAATCCGAAATCGTCATCGGATTCAACACCGGCTGCTCCGACCTGTTCCCCAACAAGAAAATGACGGTCGACCAGCACGTCGCCCTGATCAAGCGCATCAGGAGGGAACTTCCCAAGGCCCGGATCGTATTGCTGGGAGGGAAGGCCGAGACGGAGCGCAACGCCGAGATCAGACGGAAGGCCGGCGCCGCGGTGATCGCCAGCCCGACGGGCGAGGGCATCAGGCGCGGCATCGTCTACGTGGACGCCTGCGACCTGGTGGTCACCGGCGACACCTCGGCCATGCACATGGCCATCGCGCTGCAGAAGCAGGTGGTGGCCTGGTTCGGCCTGTCCTGCGCCGCCGAGATCGAGCTGTTCGGCCGGGGCGAGAAGATCGTGTCGCCGCTGCCCTGCGCGCCGTGCTGGAAGAAGACGTGCGACACCTTGGCATGCGTCAAGCAGCTGGACCTCGGCGCCGTGTTCGCGGCGGTGGCGCGCGGCGTGGAGAGGCTGTCACGCTGAGGATGCGGCGATGCTGGCGATCCTCGCGCTGATCGCCGCGCTGGCGGCGCCGCCCGCGGCGCCCGTCCCGCGACCGGCCACGCAGGCCGCCGCCCGGGACACGGCCGTGGCGGGCCGGGCCGTGCCCCGGCTGTCGCGCCGCAATTGCACGCTCAATTACTACCACTACAAGCTGCTGGGGATGCACGTGGCCGGCGGCTACTCGCTCAACCTGCCGTTGACCGTGTTCATCGAGGACGATCCCGGTGACGCGGCGCGCGAGTCGTCGGTGTTCCAGATGCCCCTGCTGCCGGACGTCAACATCGGCTACCAGAGCAAGGGCCGGGCGTTCTTCGTCAGCTGGCTGAAGCGCTTCCAGCGTCCGCGGGTCCAGCTGTACTTCAAGGTCTGGTTCTGACCGCCGATGGGACGTGCCCCGCGCGACATCCTGCTGGTGCGCACCGACCGCATCGGCGACGTGGTGCTGTCGCTGCCCTGCGCGGCGCTCCTGAAACGCGCGCTGCCCGGCGCCAGGATCACGTTCCTGGCGCGGGAGTACACGGCCCCGCTGGTGCGGCTGTCGCCCGACGTCGACGAGGTGCTGGTGGACAACCCGGCCGACGGAGCGCCGCTGCTGGCCGCGCGGCTGCGGGGGAGGCGGTTCGACGCCGCGGTCCTGCTGCACCCCACGGCGCGGTTGGCCTGGGCGCTGTGGCGGGCGCGGATCCCGGTGCGCGCCGGCACGGCGTACCGCTGGTACGGTTTCCTGTTGAACCACCGGGTGCGCCTGCACCGCAGGTACAGCCTGCGGCACGAGCTGGAGCACAACCTGGACCTGGCCGCCCGGGGATTGGGGCTTGAGCAGCCCTCGGCGAACGGACAGCGGATGGCGTTCCCGCCCCGGATCGTCATCCCCGATGAACTGGCCGCGGTAACCCTCGCCAAGTGGGGCATACCGCGCGATCGACCGTTCGTCGTAATCCATCCCGGCAGCGGCGGCTCGGCCATGGACTGGCCGCTGGAGCGGTTCGCCCAACTGGTCGACCGGATTCAGCATTCGGAATCCGGTATTCAGAACATCAAGGTTGTGGTCACGCTGGGCCCGGGCGAGGAGCAGCTCAAGGAACGGCTGGAACCGCATCTGAAGACCGAGCCGGCCTGGATCTCCGGCCTGACGCTGCCGGAACTGGCGGCGGTCCTGTCCCGGGCCGCGCTGGTGGTCGCCAACAGCACCGGGCCGCTGCACATCGCGGCGGCGGCGGGGACCAGTGTGATCGGCCTGTACTGCCCGGTCGCGCCGTGCCATCCCCGGCGCTGGGGGCCGTACGGGCCGGGCCATGCCGTGATCATGCCGGACCCGGACAGGACCTGCCGGGAATGCCGCGGCCGGCGATGTCCGCAGTACGACTGCATGCGGTCGATCCCGGTATCGAGGGTATCGGAACAGGTCCACCACATGTTGGCATCATCGTAAGGGGCATCACGTGCGGAAACGAACGGCATCGACGACGATCCTGGCCCTGGCGCTGGCTGCGCTGGCCGGAGCACAGGGCGACAGCATCGTGCCGCCGCAGTCCGGCGCGGTCCCCATCCCCGCGCTGCGGCTGGGCGAGAAGATGCTGTTCTCCATCGAGTACTCGGGGATCAACGCCGGCTACGCCTACCTCAAGGTCGACCCCGAGCTGACCTGGTCGCAGGACAGGGAATGCTACCACCTGGTGAACGAGACCTGGTCCAACGCCTTCTTCTCGAAGTTCTACCGGGTGCACGACCGCGCCGAGTCGTTCGTCCAGACCGGCAGCCTGGTGTCGCTGTTCTTCCAGAAGAAGATCCAGGAGGGCGGCTACCGCCACGAGGAGTCGGTGGTGTTCGACCACGAGCAGAACAAGGCGCGCTACAGCACCGGCCAGGTGATCGAGATGGTGCCCGGCTCGCGCGACGTCCTGCTGTCGCTGTTCTACGCCCGGCTGTTCCCGCTGGAGATCGGCCGCTCGCTGTACATCGACAACCACACCGACAAGAAGAACTACCCGCTGGAGGTGCGGGTGCTGCGCCGGGAGACGCTCAAGACCGTCCTGGGCAAGGTGCCCTGCGTGGTGATCGAGCCGATGCTGCGGACGCCCGGTCTGTTCGAGAACAAGGGCCGGCTGACGATCTGGGTCACCGACGACCAGCGGCGGGTGCCGGTGCTGATGAAGAGCAAGATCCTGATCGGGTCCGTCAACGCGGTGCTCAAGGAGTACACGCCGGGTGCGGACTGATGGCTGATGAAAATGCAAAATGCAAAACCGGGGGTAACACAGGATACTGGATACGGAATACTGAATACAGAATTCCAAGGTGAACGATGGGACGATATCCCGAGGTCGATCTCAACAAGGTCAAGCGGCGCTCGGTGCGCACGCGCGCCAGCAAGGTCCGTTTGACCGACTTGGCACGGGTGCCCGATCCGCAGCGGCCGCTGTCGGCGTTCCTGCGCGGGCTGCCCGGCATCCTCAAAGTGCGTGACCTCCGATCGCTGGCGGCGGACATCCGGCGGGCCAGGCAACGGGGCCGGCCGGTGATCCTGATGATGGGCGCGCACCCGATCAAGTGCGGCCTGTCGCCGGTGCTGATCGACCTGGTGGAGCGCGGCTTCGTCACGGCCGTGGCGCTCAACGGCGCCGGCGCCATCCACGACGTCGAGCTGGCCTGCTGGGGCAGGACCTCCGAGGACGTGGCCGCGGGCCTGGAGGACGGGTCGTTCGGGATGGCGGCCGAGACCGCCGACCTGATCAACGGCGCCGTGATCCAGGGCGACGCCCAGGAGCTGGGGTTCGGAGAATCGCTGGGTCTGTTCCTGAACGAGACCAAGGCAAAGAACCGAGCGGTCAGCCTGCTGGCTCGCTGCTACCAGCTGAAGGTCCCGGTGACCATCCATGTCGGCATCGGCAGCGACATCGTCCACCAGCACCCCTCGTTCGACGGCGCGGCCGCGGGCAGCGCCAGCCACCGCGACTTCAGGATCCTGGCGCGGGTGGTCAGCAAACTCACCGGCGGCGTGGTGCTGAACATCGGATCGACCGTGGTGCTGCCCGAGGTGTTCCTCAAGGCGCTGACGGTGGCCCGCAACCTGTCGCACCATGTGAATGATTTCACCACCGCCAACTTCGACATGGTCCAGCACTACCGGCCGACCGTCAACGTCGTGCAGCGGCCGGTGCGGGGCGGGGGCACGGGGTATTGCTTCACCGGCCACCACGAGATCATGGTGCCGCTGCTGGCGGCGATGGTCAGGGCCGCGCCGGGGAAACGGGGGGCGGCATGAAGAACGTCCACGCGGTGGTCCTGGCCGGCGGCCGCGGCGAGCGGTTCTGGCCGCAGAGCCGGGAGAAGCGGCCCAAGCAGCTGCTGGCCCTGACCGGCGGGAAGTCGATGCTGGAGGAGACCATCGCCCGGGTCGAGCCCCTGGCGCCGTCAGCCAACCAGTGGATCGTGACCGGTCGCGGGCTGGTCGCGGCGATCAAGCGGCTGGGCGTGGCGTCGGCGCACCTGGTGGGCGAGCCGATGGGCCGCAACACCGCGCCCGCCATCGCGCTGGCCGCCGCCGAGATCGCCCGGGTCGACCCCGACGGCGTGATGATCGTCCTGCCGTCCGACCACGCCATCAAGGACGTGCCGGCGTTCCGGGAAACGCTGCGGGCGGCGGTCGGCCTGGCGCGCCAGGACTACCTGGTGACCATCGGGATCCCGCCGGACCGGCCCGAGACCGGCTACGGCTACGTCGAGCGGGGCGACATCCTGCCGAGCAGCGATATCCCCTGCTTCGCCGTCAAGAGCTTCCGCGAGAAGCCCGACCGGGCGACGGCCGAGCGGTTCGTCAAGAGCGGCTATTTCTACTGGAACGCCGGCATCTTCGTGTGGCGCGCCGCGACCATCCTGCGCCAGATCGAGCGGCTGATGCCGGAGCTGGCCCGGGGGCTGGACGACTGGCAGCGGCGGGGCGGGCTGGCCGCGGGGCCCAAACCCTTCGCCGAGTTCTACCGGGGCGTGGCGAAGGTCTCGATCGACTACGGCGTGATGGAGAAGGCCGAGCGGGTGGCCGTGATCAGGGGCGATTTCGGCTGGGACGACCTGGGGTCGTGGGAGGCCATCGAGCGGTTCCACCCGACCGACGAGGCCGGCAACGTCGCCATCGGGGAAGCGGTCGCGGTAGACAGCAGCGGGACGATCACGGTCTGCGACCGGGGGATGATCGCGGCCCTCGGCGTGCGGGACCTGATCGTCGTCAGGTCGGGTGACGCGGTGCTGGTCTGCCCGCGGTCGCGGGCCCAGGACGTGCGGGCGGTGCTGGAACGGCTGCGGCAGCAGCGGCGGCTGAAGAAGTACCTATGAACTGGTCCATCACGGATTACAGCAGGGAGGGATCGATGAGGACAATCGCGCTGATCGCCTGCGCGGCCGCGCTGGCCGCCGGCGGATGCCTGAAGCGGCAGGCCGTGCAGGAGCCGGTCAAGCAGCCGGTGGCCGAGCAGCCGGCCAAGCAGCCGTTCGCCGAGCGGCCGGCCGCCGAGCCGCGGCCGGCGGCGGAGCCGGAAGCGCAGCCGGACACGCCGGCGGCGGCGGCCTGGGGCTGGCGGGTCCAGGTCTTCGTCTCCTCGACGGTCGAGAACGCCCGCAAGGTGGCCGAGGAGGCCCGCTGGAAGTTCGGCGACCAGCAGGTGTTCATCGCCGAGTCCGACCCGTACTACAAGGTGCAGGTCGGCGCCAACCTCGACCGCCAGCAGGCCGACGCGCTGAAGGCCAGGGCCCGGGACCTGGGCTATCCCCAGGCCTACCCGGTGGAGGTGGGGCCGTCCCGCTGACGATGCGGCGACGCCTCGTGATCGCGGCGCTGGCGCTGCTGGCCGCGGCGGCGGCTGTGCCGGCCGCCGACCTGCGGATCGCCAAGGCCACGGACGCGCTGGGCGCCGACGATTCCGGCGACCGCCAGCTGGCGGTGATCGGCCGCGACATCCGGCGGCCGCTGGTGGTCCAGGTCACCACGGCCCGGGGCCAGCCGGTGTCGGGGGTGCGGGTGTCCTTCGAGCCGGTGGACCCGGCCACCGCGGCGATCGACCGGGCGGAGTCCGCCACCGACCTCCAGGGCTACGCCCGCTGCGTGGTGCGCCCCACCGGCGGCGCCGGCCCGCGCTACGTGGCCGCGTCGATCGCCGCCGACCCGGCCCGGCGGGTGACCTTCACCCTGCAGGCGCTGCCCCCGCACTGGTGGCTGATCGCCCTGCTGGGCGTGGCGGGCGGCATCGCCCTGTTCCTGTTCGGCCTGCGGTTCTCGTCGCGCGGCCTGCAGAAGGCGGCCGGCGCCAGGCTGCGCCAGATGCTGTGGAGCCTCACCGGCAACCGCTTCATGGGGATGGGCGTCGGCGTGTTCGTGACGGCCATCATCCAGTCCTCGACCGCCACCACGGTGATGCTGGTCTCGCTGGCCAACGCCGGCCTGATCGGGCTGGGCCAGGTGCTGGGCGTGGTGCTGGGCGCCGACATCGGCACCACCATCACCGTCCAGCTGATCGCCTTCAAGCTGTCCGACTACTGCCTGGTGTTCGTGGCCGGCGGGTTCCTGGCCATGGTGGCCGCCGGCAAGCGGCCCTGGCGCTACTATCCGCAGATCGTCTTCGGGTTCGGGCTGATCTTCTACGGCATGAAGATGACCGCCGACGCCCTGGAGCCGATGAAGGCCCTGCCCTGGTTCCTGGACCTGTTCGCGGGCATGGCCGACCTGCCGCTGCTGGGCATCCTGATCGGGATCCTGTTCACGCTGGTGATCCGTTCCAGCGCCGCCACCATCGGCATCCTGCTGACGCTGGCCTTCCAGGGCCTGGTGGACCTGCGGGCGGCGATGCCGGTGATCATCGGCGCCAACGTCGGCACCTGCGGCAGCGCCCTGCTGGCGGCCTGGGGCGGCACCAGCGAGGCGGCGCTGGTGGCCTGGGGCCACACCGTCTTCAAGCTGATCGCAGGGATCGCCGCCTGGCTGCTGATCGCGCCGTTCACCCAGCTGGTGGCGGGCTGGGGCGGGCCGGCCGCCCGCCAGATCGCCAACGCCCACACCGCGTTCAACCTGTTCGCCGCCGTGCTGTTCCTGCCGCTGCTGACGCCGCTGGAACGGCTGATCCGGAAGCTGGCACCGGCCGCGCCGGCCGGCCAGAAGGCCTTCGGCCCGCGCTACCTGGACGAGCGGGTGCTGGACACCCCCAGCCTGGCGATCGGCTCGGTGTTCCGGGAGATCCTGCGGATGGCCGACCTGGTGCGGGACATGCTGGCCCGCGCCCTGGAAGCGCTGGAGCGCAACGATTCGCAGCTGGCCAAGCAGCTGATCCTCGAGGACGACAAGCTCGACATCCTGGAGGAGGCGATCACGCCCTTCGTGGCCAAGCTCAGCCAGGAGGACCTGTCCGGCGACCAGCCCAGCAGGGGGGTGGAGCTGCTGTACATCGTCAACGACCTGGAGCACATCGGCGACGTGATCAGCAAGGACATCATGGGCCACGCCGGCAAGAAGATCGAACAGCAGCTGGTGTTCTCCGAGGACGGGCTGCAGGACATCAGGGACCTGCACCGCGAGACCGTCAAGACGCTGGAGACCGCCATCGCCGCCCTGGCCTCGGGCGACCGCGCGCTGGCCGCGCAGGCGCTGGCCCGCAAGGACGAGGTGCACGCCATGGAGCGCCTGCTCTACAAGCGGCACCTCGACCGGCTGGCCCAGGGGTACAGGGAGTCGCAGGAGACCAGCGCCATCCACCTCGACCTGCTGTCCGACCTGGAACGGATCAACTTCCACGCCAGCCAGATCGGCGCGGCGGTGCTGTCGCTGCCGAAATGACGCCGGCGGGGCATGGCATCAACGACGGCCGCCGCCCGGCGGCGCCGCACCACTCAAGGAGGGCCCGATGGCAAAGCTCACCAACTACATGGAGTTCATCGTCCGGCAGGAGCTGCCCGCGGTGATGGAGTCCCGCACCGACGTCTGCCAGTGCCGCACCTGCCAGCTGGACATCATGGCCTTCGCCCTCAACCAGCTGCCGCCGCACTACGTGGCCAGCGAGGGCGGCCACATCCACACCATGGTCAACATCGCCTCGGCCCAGCTCAAGACCCAGGTGCTGGTGGCCATCGTCAACGCGCTCAACGCCGTGGCCAAGCACCCCCGTCACCGGGTGAAGAAGGGCCTGACCACCATCAGCCGCCGCTAACGCTCGGCGCGCTGTTGACAACCGCGCCGATTTCGGGTATGATACGGCATCAACGCATCAGGTGACGATGAAGTTCTTCAAGAGCTATTCCCGCGCCCGGCTGATGCCGGACAAGGCCTGGGACGACGTCTTCGAACTGCTGTCCAGCATCGACGGCGCCGACGCCGAGCAGTGGCTCGACGACCACGCCCGCAGCGGCTTCACGCTGGAGGAGTTCCTCTACTACCTGCGGGCCATCGACAGCGACGAGGTCCAGGACTGGCTGTGGACCCACCGCAAGGAGTTCGAGGCGGTGCTGGCCAGCCCCAGCTTCAACTTCGACAACGCCCGGGTGATGGACGGCACCCAGCGCTGGCACCGGCTGTTCTTGATGACGCCCAACAAGCCGACCGACCTCAAGGGCAGCTGATGAAGCGCGCGGCGTTCGGCACGATCCTGCTGGCATCCGCGGCAACGCTGTGGGCTGGTCAGGCCGGGTTCGCCTTCCTCCGCATCCCGGTGGCGGCCCGTCCGGCGGCCCTGGGCGAGGCCGTCGTGGCGATGGCCGACGACCCCTCCGGGCTGAACTACAACCCGGCCGGACTGCCGCTGCTGCGGTCCCGCCAGGCCTCGGCCGGCTACCTCAACTACGTCTCGGGCATCCAGCTGGGCACGGTGTGCTACGTCCAACCGCTCGATGCCAGCAGCACGGCCGGGGCCGCGCTGACCTACCTCAACAGCGGCAGCATCAAGGAGACCACCCTGGACGACCCGCTGGGCGAGGGCCTGGGGAGCTTCAGCTACTCGTCGCTGGCGGTGACGGCCGGCTACGGCCGCTGCCTCGATCCGCAGCTCTACGCCGGCGCCTCGCTGAAGGGGGTCTACGAGCGGGTCAAGGATTACTCGACGGCCGGCGTCGCGGCCGACGTCGGCGCCATCTACGAGGTGGACCTGCAGTCGCTGGGGGACCGGCTGTTCAAGCCGGCCAAGCCCGGCAACTACGGCACCAGCCTGGCGCTGGGCGCCGCGGTCCAGAACATCGGGTTCGCCGCCAAGGCCTTCGTCACCGAGAAACCGAGGATGCCGCTGCTGGTGCGGGCCGGCCTGGCCTACCGTCCCTTCATGGACCGGCTGACCGTGGCGCTGGCCGGCGTCAAGCCGGTCGACGCGCCCGTCGCCTTCCAGGCCGGCGGCGAGTATTGGATCCGCGGCCTGGTGGCGCTGCGGCTGGGGTACAACGGGCTGTACGGCGGCCTGCAGAACGGCTCGGACACCGACGACTTCTCCGGCCTGGCGGCGGGGCTGGGCGTGCGCTACCGGGCCTACCGGCTCGACTTCGCCTACACGCCCTACGCCGGGCTGGGCGATCCGCTGCGGGTGGGGATCGCCGCCGAGTTCTGACCGGCGCACCCGGGTGCGACGCCCGGCAGGATCCCGTGAGCCGCTTTGTCAGACGCAGAGCGGCTTTCCGTTTCGCTCCGTCGGGCTTGCCGCATCAAGTCCCCTGACGAGGTATCCATGATCCGCACCATCGAATCCTTCATCGCCTACCTGCGGGGCCGGCGCAACCTCTCGGCCAACACCTGCCAGGCTTACGGCCGCGACCTGGGGCAATTCGCCGTATTCCTGAAGGATGTCGACCCGGCCGCGGTGACCCGCGCCGACGTCCGCCTGTTCCTGGGCCACCTGGCCCGGAAGGGACTGGACCAGCGCTCGGTGGCGCGCAAGCTCTCGGCCGTGCGTTCGTTCTACAAGTACGCGGTGCGGGAGGGACTGGCGGCCGCCAACCCGGCGGCCGGGCTGCGGTCGCCCCGCGCCGGCACCAAGCTGCCGTCGTTCCTGTCGCAGCGGCAGGCCGGCGAGGCGGTGGACGCCGCCCGGGCCGTCCCGGCCCACGCCGCCCGCGACGCCGCCGTGCTGGAGCTGCTCTACGGCAGCGGGCTGCGGTCCTCGGAGCTGCTGGGCCTGCGGGCCGGCGACGTCGACCTGGCGGGCGGCACCGTGCGGGTCACCGGCAAGGGCGACAAGCAGCGGATCGTGCCGCTGACCCGCCCGGCCGCGGCGGCGCTGCGGGGGCTGCTGCGGGACCCCGGCGACCCGGTGTTCCTGGGATCGGACGGACGGCCGCTGGCGCGGCGCCAGCTGCAGCGGATCGTCAAGCGGGCGATCCGGGCGGCCGGGCACCGGGGCAAGGCCAGCCCGCACGTGCTGCGCCACAGCTTCGCCACCCACCTGCTGGACCGCGGCGCCGACCTCAAGGCGGTGAAGGAGCTGCTGGGACACGCCAGCCTGTCCACCACCCAGATCTACACCCACGTCACCGTCGACCGGCTGAAGCAGGTCTACAAGCAGGCCCACCCCCGGGCCGGCGGCGGCCCCGGGGACGAGGAGGACGGCGAGTGAGCGCCCTCTGCCGCCCCGCGCCGACGACTTTTTCCGATTGACTTTGCCTGCGAATTGGTGTATAATACCCTACTTTTCCGTTGCCCCGTGCGCTGCTGCTCGCTGACCGGACCGCCGTCACGCGGGCTTTTTTTCAATTTCCGGGCCCTCGAACACTACCATCCGCCACGTCAAGGAGGAGTACATGACCAAGGACCTGCTCTCGGTCGCCGACCTGACCAAGAAGGAAATGGACGACCTGTTCCGGCTGGCGATCCGCATCAAGAAACCGACCAAGGCGGGCAAGAGCCCCAAGCTGCTGGCGGACCGCACGCTGATGATGATCTTCGAGAAGCCGTCCCTGCGCAAGCCCCAAGCTGCTGGCGGACCGCACGCTGATGATGATCTTCGAGAAGCCGTCCCTGCGCACCCGCGTCACCTTCGAGACCGGGATGACCCAGCTGGGCGGCCACGGCATCTTCATGGAGACGCTGCTGGGCAAGCGCGAGTCCACGCCCGACATCGCCCGCAACCTCTGCCGCTGGGTGGACCTGATCATGGCCCGCACCTTCGCCCACAAGAGCGTCACCGACCTGGCCGAGCACGCCACCGTGCCGGTGATCAACGCCCTCTCCGACCTGGAGCACCCCTGCCAGATCCTGGCCGATTTCCTGACCATCCTGGAGCACAAGCGGAAGCTGAAGGGCCTGAAGCTGGTCTACGTGGGCGACGGCAACAACGTGGCCAACTCGCTGCTGCTGGCCGCGGCCACCCAGGGCATGCACATGACCGTGGCCTGCCCCCAGGGCTACGACCCGGACAAGGGGGTCTGGTCGCGGGCCCAGGCCCTGGCCGCCAGGAGCAAGTGCAAGCTGGCCATCGTGCGCGACCCGCGCGAGGCCGTCAAGGGCGCCGACGTCATCTACACCGACGTCTGGGCCTCGATGGGGCAGGAGAGCGAGCGGGAGCTGCGGGCCCGGATCTTCGCGCCCTACCAGGTGAACCAGCAGCTGATGGCGCTGGCCAGGAGGGACGCGATCTTCCTGCACTGCCTGCCGGCCCACCGCGGCGACGAGGTCACCGACGAGGTGCTGGACGGGCCCCAGTCGCAGGTGCTGGACGAGGCCGAGAACCGGCTGCACATCCAGAAGGCGATCATGGTGACCCTCTACAAGCACTGGCAGAAGAACAAGGCCAAGTACCTCAAGAAGAAGAAATAGCACCACCCGATGCCACTCCGCGACCGCGGGGTGGCATTCATAACATTGAAGGAGCGATCGCGATGATGGGCGGATTCGGACCACTGTTCGGGGTGCTCTACGGCCTGCTGGCCCTGTTGAGCATCGCTGCGATGGCCTGCGGCATCTGGTTCTTCGTCAGGGGCGCGCAGTATTTCCAGGGCCGGCTGGCCGAGCGGCAGGGGCGCAAGGAGTTCCAGGCCGAGCTGCTGGCCAAGATGGACCAGATGGTGGACGTATTGAAGGTGAAATAACCCTCGCCTGAATACTGAATACAGAATTCGGAATTCGGTCTTCTGTCTTCGGTGTTCACCAAGGGGAAAGGGATGCAGTTCTACAAGATGTCCGGCACGGGCAACGACTTCGTGCTGCTGGACAACCGTGATGGCACGCTGAACGCCGATCTGTCGGCATTGGTGCCGGCGCTGTGCCACCGCCGCAACGGCGTGGGCGCCGACGGCGTGCTGGTGATCGAGCGGGCGGCGGGGGCCGACTTCCGGATGCGCTACCTCAACGCCGACGGCGGCGAGGTGGCGTTCTGCGGCAACGGCGGCCGCTGCGTCGCCTGGTTCGCCCACGCCATCGGCGCGGCCGGGCCGCGGATGTCGTTCGTCGCGGGCGACGGGCCGCACGCAGCCGAGGTCGCAGGCTCGCGCGTCAGGCTGTCGATGCGCGACCCGCGGGACATCAGGCTGAACTTCCTGCTGGACCTCGACCACAAGGGCTACGCCGCCTCCTTCGCCGACACCGGCGTGCCCCACGTGGTGGTCCCGGTGGCGGAGCTGGACTCGTTCGACGTGGCCGGCACCGGGCGGCGGATCCGGGAGCACCGGATGTTCCAGCCGGACGGGACCAACGCCAACTTCATCGAGGTCGCCGGCCGCCACCATCTTAACATCCGCACCTACGAGCGCGGGGTGGAGGACGAGACCCTGGCCTGCGGCACCGGCGCCACGGCCGCCGCGGTGACCGCGGCCCTGCGGGGCCTGGCGGACAGCCCGGTGGAGTGCGCCACCCGCGGCGGCGAGGTGCTGACCGTCCACTTCCGCCGCGACGGCGACGAGGTGCGAGACGTCGAGCTGGCGGGCGACGTCCGGCTGCTGTTCACCGGCGAGTGGGCGGAGAACTGAACCGCAAAGGCGCCAAGACCGCAATGGTTTTGCCTATTTCCCGGGATCGGTTCATTGCTGTAATAATCTTCGCGTGCTTCGCGTCTTTGCGGTGAAAAAATCAAGGAGATCATCATGGCCACGTGGATCAAGAGCGACGGGCTGACCTTCGACGACGCCCTGCTGGTGCCGCGCCACTCGGCGGTGCTGCCCAAGGACGCCGATCTGGCCACCCGCTTCTCGCGCCGCATCCGGCTCAACATCCCGCTCTGCTCCGCGGCCATGGACACGGTCACCGAGCACGCCCTGGCCATCGCCCTGGCGCGCGAGGGCGGCATCGGCGTGGTCCACAAGAACCTGTCCCTCGAGCAGCAGGCCGCCGAGGTGGACCGGGTCAAGCGCTCGGAGAGCGGCATGATCTCCAAGCCCACCGCGCTGTCGCCAGACCACCTGCTGTCCGACGCCCTGAAGCTGATGAAGGAGTTCTCGATCTCGGGCATCCCGGTGACCGACGTCGACGGCCGCCTGATCGGCATCCTCACCAACCGCGACCTCGTGTTCGAGACCGACGTCACCCGCAAGATCGGCCAGGTGATGACCAGGGAGAACCTGGTGACCGCGCCGGTGGGCACCACGGTGGACGAGGCCAGCCAGCTGCTGCGCAAGCACAAGATCGAGAAGCTGCCGATCGTCGACCGCAAGGGCGTGCTGCGCGGCCTGTTCACGGTCAAGGACGTGATCAAGCGCAAGCAGTACCCCAACGCCTGCAAGGACCCGCAGGGCCGGCTGCGGGTGGCCGCGGCCGTGGGGGTGGCGGGCGACTACCTGGAGCGGGCGGCGGCCCTGGTGGCCGCCGGCGCCGACGCCCTGGTGGTGGACACCGCCCACGGCCACTCGGCCGGCGTGATCGGCGCGGTCCGGGCCGTCAGCCGCAAGTTCCCGGCGGTGGACGTGGTGGCCGGCAACGTGGCCACGGCCGAGGCCGTCAAGGCGCTGGCCAAGGCCGGCGCCGCCGCGGTCAAGGTCGGCATCGGGCCGGGGTCGATCTGCACCACCCGGGTGGTGGCCGGTGTGGGCGTGCCGCAGCTGACGGCCGTGATGGAATGCGCCAGGGCGGCCAAGGGATCGAAGGTCCCGGTGATCGCCGACGGCGGCATCAAGTACTCGGGCGACGTGGTCAAGGCGCTGGCGGCCGGCGCCGACTGCGTGATGATCGGCAACCTGTTCGCCGGAGTGGAGGAGAGCCCGGGCGAGACCATCCTGCTGTCGGGCCGCAGCTACAAGGTCTACCGCGGCATGGGCAGCCTGGGCGCGATGCGGGCCGGCAGCGCCGACCGCTACTTCCAGGAGGGCGGCCGCGAGGCCAAGAAGTACGTGCCCGAGGGCATCGAGGGCCGGGTGCCCTACAAGGGCCAGCTGTCCGACACCGTCTACCAGCTGATCGGCGGCCTGCGCTCCGGCATGGGCTACTGCGGCTCGCGCACCCTCACGGAGCTGCGGCAGAAGGCTGTGTTCGTGCGGATCTCCAGCGCCGGCCTGCGGGAGAGCCACGTCCACGACGTGGTGATCACCAAGGAGGCGCCCAACTACGGCGAGCGGGGGTAACTAGGCGCAACGGGTCTTGGCATTCCAGCGAAGGCTGGAATCCAGGTAAGCATTCAGGAACAGCAAGAGGGCGCTCCGTATGGAGCGCCCTCTGTGTATGCTCGATCAAACAAAAGGTTGTAAACTGAGAACGATGTTGTTGACGATAAGCCATAATAGTACAGTTATCCCTATTGTCTATCATTTATGGTTGTAAATGCATAAAATTTTTGTTATCATTAAGAATATGATCAACTTGATCTTATGCGGCGCGTCGGGCCGGATGGGCCAGGCGCTGATCGAGTGCATCCGCGAGAACCCGGAGTTCAGGATCGCGGCCCTGGTGGAGCGGCGCGGCCACCCGGTGGTCGGCAAGACCTGCACCGAGGACGCCCCGCCGGTGGTCGACGACCTGCTGATGGCCATGAACCAGGGCCAGGTGATCATCGAGTTCACCACGCCGGAGAGCACGCTGGCCAACGCCAAGAAGGCCGCCATCATCAAGAAGCCGATGGTGATCGGCACCACCGGGCTGGCGGCCGAGCACACCGAGCTGTTCGCCGACCTGGCCCGCGAGATCCCGCTGGTGGTCTCGTCCAACATGTCGGTGGGCGTCAACCTGCTGTACCGGCTGGTGGAGCTGGCGGCCAAACGCCTGCCGCCGGACTTCGAGGCCGAGATCGTCGAGAGCCACCACAAGTGGAAGAAGGACGCGCCCAGCGGCACCGCCAAGAAACTGCTGGACGAGCTGATCATGATCCGGGGCGGCGCGCCGGTCTACGACCGCCAGAAGGCGGAGGGCGCGCGGTCGGCCAAGGAGATCGGCGTGTTCTCGCTGCGGGCCGGGGACATCGTGGGCGAGCACACGGTCACCTTCGCCGGCACCGGCGAGCGGCTGGAGCTGACCCACCGCGCCCACAGCCGGACGGTGTTCGCCCAGGGCGCGCTGCTGGCGGCCAGGTTCGTGCTGACGGCGCCGCCCGGCCTGTACGACATGCAGGACGTGCTGGGGTTGAAAAATGAAAAATGAAAGATGCAAGATGCAAGGTCACGCTAACACCGGGACGATGCCAATCCGCGGTCGATCGCCGAGTATGCTGACAGCTCAATATTTGATCATTTCATTCTGCATTTTGAATGTTGCATTTCTGACGGGCTGCGCCACCGGGACGCCGGAGCAGCACCTGACGGCCGGGGGCCAGGCCTTCCTGCGGGGCGACACCGCGACCGCGATCAAGGAATACAAGGTGGCGCTGCGGCTCGACAAGCGGTACGCCCCGGCCCACTACAACCTGGGGATATGCTACTCCACGCCAAAGACCCGGGACAAGGCCGTCGAGCATTTCAGCCGGGCGATCGCGCTTGACCAGCACTACATCGAGGCCTACGTCGGGCTGGCCCAGTCCTACCTGCGCAAGGATTCGCTGGCCGGCGCGGTGGAGGTCCTGCAGCGGGGCCTGGGGCAGGGCCTGCCGCCGGAGCCGTTCTACGCCAACCTGGGCTACGCCTACCTGTTGACGGCGCAGAAGGACTCGGCCTTGTCCTACTACCGGCGGGCCATCGCCTGCGACTCCACCCGCGCCGAGTACTGGTTCAACGTCGGCTACCTGCTCACCAAGCCCGAGCAGTCCGGCGAGTCGATCGCCAGCCTGCGGCAGGCGCGGCGGTTCAGCGCCGAGCCGGCGTCGGTATCCTACCTGCTGGGCACCCGGCTGCTGGAGAAGCCCGGCCGCACCCGGGCGGAGACCGCCGAGGGCATTGCCCTGCTGGAGGAATACCTGGCCAGCGGCGACCGCGATCAGATGAAGACGGCCAAGGCCAGGGAGAAGATCGCCCCGGCCGCGCGGCGATGACGATCGCCCCGGCCGCGCGGCTGGCCAAGCTGCCGCCCTACCTGTTCGCCGGCCTCAACGCCAGGAAATCGGCGCTGGCGGCCGCCGGCGCCGACGTCATCGACCTGGGCGTGGGCGATCCCGACCGGCCGACGCCGCCGCACATCGTCGACGCGCTGCGGGCGCAGGCCGGGAACGCCGAGCATCACCGCTACCCGTCGTACGAGGGCCTGCCGGCGTTCCGGCGGTCGGTGACCGCCTGGTACCGGCGCCGTTTCGGCGTGGCGTTGGACCCGGACGGCGAAGCGGTCTGCCTGATGGGGGCCAAGGACGGCCTGGCCCACATGCCCTGGGCGCTGTTCGACCCCGGCGACAAGGTGCTGTGCCCGGACCCGGCCTACCCGGTGTACGCGGCCCAGACCATGTTCGCCGGCGCCGAGCCGGTGCCCTTCCCGCTGCTCGCCCGGAACGGATTCCTGCCCGACATCGACGCGCTGCCCACCAAGGGCATCAAGGCCATCTTCCTGTGCTACCCCAACAATCCCACGGCGGCGGTGGCGGACCTCGGTTTCTACCGGCGGCTGGTCGCCTGGGCGGCCGAACACGGTATTATCGTGCTCAACGACGGCATCTACTCCGAGATCGCCTACGACGGGTTCCGGCCGCCCAGCATCCTGGAGGTCGCCGGCGCCAAGGACGTGGCGGTGGAGTTCCATTCGCTGTCCAAGACCTACAACATGACGGGCTGGCGGGTGGCGATGGCGGTCGGCAACCGCGACGTGCTGGCGGCGCTGCTCAAAGTGAAGACCAACACCGACTCCGGCGTGTTCGGCGCGGTGCAGCATGCGGCGATGGCCGCCCTGGACGGGCCGCAGGACTGCGTGGCCGAGAACTGCCGCGTCTACCAGGAGCGCCGCGACGTGCTGGCCGCGGGCTTACGAAAGCTCGGCTTCGAGTTCGAGCTGCCCCAGGCCACGTTCTACCTCTGGCTCAAGGTCCCGCAGCAATACGATTCCATGTCCTTCACCGACCTGCTGCTGGACAAGGCCCGGGTGATGGTGGTGCCCGGAGTCGGCTTCGGCGTCCACGGGGAGGGGTACGTGCGCATCGCGCTGACCATCCCGCGGGAGCGGATGGAGGAGGCGGTGGACAGGATCGGGAAGGTGCTGTGACGATGCAGAATGAAAATGAAAGCACGCCTTGGTGCCTGGAACGTCATTGTCATTTAAGGATTTCATCCTGCATATCATGGTGACGGCATAATGCCGATCGTCGTCCAGAAATACGGCGGCACGTCGGTGGCCGACGCCGCGCGGATCAAGAGCGTGGCGCGGCGCATCGTCCGCACCAAGCGGGCCGGCAACAAGGTGGTGGTGGTGGTCTCGGCGATGGGGCACTCCACCGACGAGCTGGTTTCGCTCGCCCGTAAGGTGTCGCAGTCGCCGCCGGAACGCGAGCTGGACATGCTGCTGACCGCCGGCGAGCGGGTCTCGATGGCCCTGCTGTCGATGGCCATCAGCGACCTGGGCGAGCGGGCCATCTCGTTCACCGGCTCGCAGGTCGGCATCATCACGGACGCCAGCCACACCCGGGCCCGCATCCTGGAGATCAAGGCCGACCGCATCCGCCAGGCGCTGCGGGAGGACCGCATCGCCATCGTGGCCGGGTTCCAGGGCGTCTCGCTGGGCCGGGAGATCACCACGCTGGGGCGGGGCGGCTCGGACACCACCGCCGTGGCCCTGGCCGAGGCCCTGGGCGCCCGGGCCTGCGAGATCTACAGCGACGTGCCGGGCGTCTTCACGGCCGACCCCCGCCTGGTGCCGGCGGCGCGGCTGCTCCGGCAGGTGCCGTTCGACGAGATGGCCGAGCTGGCCGGCGCCGGCGCCCAGGTGCTGCACGTGCGGGCGGTGGAACTGGCCGCCAAGTTCAACCGGCCCGTGGTCTGCCGCAGCAGCTTCACCGCCACCCCGGGAACCGTCATCGGGAAAGGACCGGCCATGGAACGGATCCAGGTCAGGGGCATCGCCCACGACAGGAGCATCGCCATGCTGACGTTGCGGGCCAGGACCGCGGCGGGAACGGCCCTGCCGCAGCTGGTGACCCGGCTGTCCCGGGCCGGCATCCAGGTCAAGTCGTTCTTCCACGGACCGGCCGCGGCCGGCCGCGTCGACCTGGTGTTCGTGATCGCGGAATCGGACTGCGCCACGGCGCAGCGGATCCTGTCCCAGGGACGGCGGCGCGGCGCGGCCGACGTCGCCGTGGGACGACAGCTGGGGGCGGTGACGCTGGTCGGCCCCGGCGTGGGCGGCGAGCTGGCGATCGTGTCGCGGATGCTGTCCACGCTGGCCGCCCGCCGGATCCACGTCCAGGGGCTGGTCACCAGCGAGATGCGGATCACCGGCTACGTCGACCGCGGCAAGCTGGAGCGGGCGCTGACGGCGCTGCACGCGGCATTCATCGGCTGATCAGATATCCGTTGTCGCACTACACCGACGAGGTTAAAATGATCTGTCCCATCCTGTTCATCCGCAAGCCCGAGGAAGCGGAGTGCCTCAGGGAGCATTGCAGCTTCTGGGTCAAGCCCGACACCCTGGGCGGCGAGGAGGTCGTGCCCGAGCGGTTCTCGGCCGTGATCACCACGCCCGCCGAGCGGCACCTCAAGGCCAAGGCGGCGGCGTCCACCGACGGCAGGTGCGCCATCCTGGCCATCGCGGAGCAGATCACAGCCGCGCATGAATAGGCAGGCACGCCCGATGACGGGAAAGACCGTCGGGCTGGTGGGGGCCACCGGCCTGGTGGGGCAGGCCCTGCTGGCGGTGCTGCGGCAGCGACGGTTCCCGGTGGCCGGCCTGCGGCTGTGGGCGTCCGCCCGGTCGCGGGGCCGGACGATCCGGTTCGCCGGCAGGCCTTACACGGTGGCGGACCTGGCGCGCCCCGATTTCGCCGGCTGCGACATCGTGTTCTTCGCCGGCACCGAGGGCGAGCAGGGCGCCAGCGTGCGCTTCGCCCCCGCGGCGGCGGCGGCCGGCGCGGTGGTGATCGACAACGGCGCCGACTTCCGGATGGACCCGGCGGTGCCGCTGGTGGTGCCCGAGGTCAACCCCTGCGACGTCCTCCGCCATCGCGGCATCATCGCCAACCCCAACTGCTCCACCATTCAGATGGTCGTCGCCCTGGCGCCGATCCACCGGGTCTTCGGCCTCAAGCGGATAGTCGTTGCCACCTACCAGTCGGTGTCCGGAGCCGGGCGGGGCGGCGTGGAGGCGCTTCGCGCCGAAATGCAAAATGCAAAGCGCACGACGCAACAATCCCCGTTCGGGCGGCGGATCGCCGGCAACGTCATCCCCCAGATCGGTGGGTTCTCGGAGCTGGGCTACAGCGGCGAGGAGTGGAAGATGGTGCGCGAGACCCGCAAGATCTTTCACGACGAGTCCATCGCGGTCAACGCCACCACCGTGCGGGTGCCGGTGGCCGCCGGCCATTCGGAATCGGTGTATTTTGAAACCCAACGGCCGGCCACGGTGCGGGGGATCGAGAAGCTGCTGCGGCGGGCCTCGGGCGTCGCGTATTCCAATGATTCCTACCACACACCGCTGGAGATAGCGGGCAAAGACGACGTCTTCGTCAGCCGGCTGCGGCCGGACCCCTCGACGCCCGACGCCTTCGCCCTGTGGGTCGTCGCGGACAACCTGCGCAAGGGCGCGGCCACCAACGCCGTGCAGATCGCGGAGCAGCTGCTGTGATCATGGCGGACCGCACGAACCATCGCAAGGAGGACGTCCCATGAAGTGGGGGAACCTGATCGGGATCTTCTACCAGCCGGCCAAGGTGTTCGAGGACCTCAAGCCCGACATCAAGCGGCGGTGGCTGGCGCCGCTGCTGATCGCGGTGCTGGTCGGGGTCGCCGCGTACTTCGTCATCCGGCCGGTGATGATCCCCGAGATCATGGCCAAGATCGCGCAGAACCCCGACATCCCCGCCGAACAGCTCGAGATGATACAATCCCGGGTGGGCAGCCCGCTGGGGGCGCTCAACGTGGTGGTCTTCACGCCGGTGGTGGCGCTGCTGATCGGCCTGGTCTTCTGGGGGCTGTTTTCCATGATGGGCGGCCGGGCCAGCTTCGATGTTCACGGCCACCGCCTGGGCGATGATGGTCAACCTCCCGTCGTCGCTGGTGCGGGTGCCGCTGATCCTGGCCCAGGAGACCATCAAGGTGCAGACCTCGCTGGCGCTGATACTGCCGCCCGAGATGGAGGAGAGTTTCATCTACCGGCTGCTGGCGCAGGTCGACGTCTTCACCCTGTGGATGCTGTTCGTGATGGCCACGGGCTACTCGGTGTTCACCGGGCTGGACCGCAGGAGATCCTACGCGGCCACCTACGGTGCCTGGGGCCTGTGGGCGCTGGTCGCCGCCGCCCTGGGCGGCATGTTCAAGTTCGGCGGCATGTGACCGTCACCGGTCCGCGGCGACACCGGCAGGTCCCGAAGATGCGGCGCCAGCCGCATCTTTCCCATTGAAGGAGCTCGCGCAACGCCATGATCACGGTCGACGGACTGTCCAAAACGTTCCTGGACCGCACGCAGCGGCCGGTCACCGCGGTCGACGGCGTGTCCTTCGCCTGCCAGGCCGGCCGGATCTTCGGCCTGCTCGGCCCCAACGGCGCCGGCAAGACCACCACCCTGCGGATGATCGCCACCATCCTGGCGCCGACCGCGGGGACGGCCGTGGTGGCCGGCCACGACGTCCGCACCGCGCCGGACCGGGTGCGCGCCAGCATCGGCTTCCTCACCGGCGACACCGGGCTCTACGACCGGATGACCGCGCGCGAGACGCTCCGGTACTTCGGGGAGCTCTACGGCATGGACGACGACGCCATCGGCCGGCGGATCGACCAGCTGTCCGGGCAGTTCGGCATGGCCGACTTCGCCGACCGGCGGGTGGGCGCGATGTCCACCGGCATGAAGCAGAAGGTGTCGCTGGCCCGCACCGTGCTGCACGACCCGCCGGTGCTGATCCTGGACGAACCGACGACGGGGCTGGACATCGTCACCACCCGCACCATCGTCCGCTTCATCCGCCAGTGCCGCGACCAGGGCAAGTGCATCCTGTTCTCCACCCACATCATGCACGAGGCCGAGACCCTGTGCGACCGGCTGGCCTTCATGGTGCGGGGCCGGATCACGGAGAACGGCACCGTCGCCGAGATCAAGGGCCGCCACGGCGGGGGCGACCTGGAGGAGATCTTCGTCGGACTGATGGGAGGGGACCATGAGGGCCGCTAAGACCATGGTGGTGTTCCGCAAGGAGCTGCGGGACGCCTTCCGCGACCGCAGCACCGTCTTCTCGGTGCTGGTGCTGCCGCTGGTGGTCTACCCGCTGATGTTCGTGGGGATGGGGCTGCTGTTCGGCATGCAGCGGCAGGGGGAGGAGCGGCGCGTCACCCGGCTGGCGGTGGACGGCGGGCCGCGCGACCCGCGGCTGCTGGACCGGCTGCGGGCGGAGCCGAAGATCGCCGTCGTCGACCTGCCCGAGCCCCGCCGGCTGCTGGAGCAGGGCGCGGTCCAGGCGGTGCTGGAGTTCCGGGAGCCCGCGGGCGGGCGCCTGCGCCTGACGGTGCACTACGACGAGGCCAGCCGCGGTTCCGACGTCGCGCGGGGCCGCATCCGCGCCGCGCTCGACGCCCACCAGCACCGGCTGGTCGCCGAGCGGGTGCAGGCGCGGGGCCTGGACACCATGCTGCTGGCGCCGCTGGCCGCCGAGTACCGCAACGCCGCCTCGCCGCAGAAGATGGGCGGCTTCGTGATGGGGATGATCATCCCCTACATGATCATGATGCTGGTGATGGTGGGAGCGCTGCATACGGCCATGGACACCACCGCGGGGGAGAAGGAGCGGCGGACCATCGAGACCCTGCTGGCCAGCAACATCGGCCGGCGGGCGATCGTGGCCGGCAAGCTGCTGACGGCGGTGACCATGGGCCTGATCACCGCGTTGATCGGCCTGTGCAGCCTGGGGCTGACCGTGCTCTCGGGCGTCTCGATCTTCAGCGGCGGGGCGCGGCACGCCGGCCTGGCGCTGGCGGTGTCGCCGGCGGGGATGCTGCTGTCGTTCCTCACCGTGCTGCCGTCGGCGGTGCTGCTGGCCTCGCTGCTGCTGGCGCTGGGCTGCTACGCCCGGTCGGTGAAGGAAGGCAACAGCTACGCCCAGTACTTCATGATGGCCGTGGTGATGCTGGCCATGGTCACCGTCACCCCGATGGAGCCGCCCCCGGCGCTGTTCCTGGTGCCGGTGCTCAACACGGCGCTCTGCCAGAAGGAGCTGCTGATGGGCATCGTCAACTGGGGACACATCGGTCCCGCCGTGCTGACCACCGGTCTGCTGGCGGCCCTGGCCTTCGTGTTCGCGGTGGCGTTCTTCCAGCGCGAGGAGGTGCTGTTCCGCAGCTGAGGGAGTCCGCCACCCACCGGTGATGAAAAAACCGGCCCGCCCTGGCCGGTTTTTCATCATGGTCCTGGTCATTCCAGGCCCGCGATCAGCCGCCCGATCTCCGGGTCGGGACCGGTGCCGACGGTCTGCCGGACGTGCTCGGCGTGGCGCGCCGCCCAGTCGCGGGCCTGGGTCCGCAGGCCCAGCCGCAGCAGCACGTCGACCAGCAGGCGGGCGCACTCGCCGCAGCCGAGGTCGCGGTAGAGCGCTTCCTCCAGCACCCGGCGGGCCTCGGCCGGGTTGCCCGAGTCGCGCTCCAGCGCGGCATACCTGGCCGCCGAGCGGTAGTAGAGCGCGCCGAGGGCGGCGCGCCTCGGCGCCAGCCAATCCTCGTAGGGGAACTCCTCCAGGTAATCGCCGGCGTACAGGTCGAGCGCCTGGCGGTAGGCCTGCCGCGATTCACGGAAGCTCCGCCGCAGCCTGGCGTCCTCGGCCTTGCGGGCCAGGCCGGTGAACTCCTCGGCATCGATCCAGATCCGGCCCTCGCCGAACAGGCCGCAGGACCCGGTGCGGCTGCGCACCAGCGCGTACGGCCTCCCGGCGACGTGCCACGGCTCGATGATGCGTCGCAGTTCCGAGAGTCGGTTGGCCAGCACCCGCCGCGCGCCGGCGGGGTCGGGTTCCCGCCACAGGCTCTCCAGGATCAGGTCGTAGGACAGCCACCGCCCGGGATTGGCCAGCAGGAACAGGAACAACCGCCGGACGCCGGCCCGGACCCAGACGTCGTCGGGGAACAGCCGGTCCTCGCGGAACACCCGCAGGCTGCCGAGGGCGGAGATCCGGTAGGCAGTGTGATCGTTCCACCCCGCGATCACCGCGCGCGCCGCGTGCCGCACCCCGGGGTCGGGATCGCGCGTCAGGCGCACGGCTCGGGAGTGGAACGACGGCGCATCATGGACCTTGAGGGAGCGCAGGAACATCAGCTTGCCGTCGGGCGGGTCGTAGCGGAACAGGCGCTTCAGCAGGGCGGGGTGCCCCAGCGACAAGGCGATGCGGCTGAGGAAGGGATCGAACCGGAGCTGGCCCGCCAGCCCGGCCAACAGCGTTTCCAGGTCCCGTCGTTCCCCCAGCAGGCTGGAGACGAGGTTGTCGCGGCGGGCCGAATCCAGCGACCGCTCCAGCCATTCCAGGGCCCGCGTCCGGTCGCCGCGGCGCAGCCATCCCAGCGCCAGGTGGAGGGCCAGTACCACCGAGTAATGGCGGATGCCGAGCCGTTCCGCCAGGCCCAGGGCGTCCTCCAGCACGGCGATGCCCGCCGCCGCCGAACCGGACCCGATCAGGAACCGGCCCCGGAGGCCGAGGCAGACCAGCGTCTGCGGCTTGAGGCCCCGGGACTGGGCCGCGGAGAGCAACCGTTCGATCAGCGACAGCGCCTCGCTGAAATCCCCCTTGCGGAAATGGACCAGCGAGATGTTGCAGTTGACCTGTCCTTCCAGCAGGGGGTCCGGCAGTCCGCGCAACAGCTCCAGCGCCTCGCGGTATGCGGCCAGCTCGCGGGACATGTCCCCGTCGCGACCGTACTGGGCCCCGATCTCCAG
This sequence comes from Candidatus Edwardsiibacteriota bacterium, assembly GCA_025453955.1. Taxonomy (GTDB): domain Bacteria; phylum Edwardsbacteria; class AC1; order AC1; family EtOH8; genus UBA2255. The sequence goes on along the minus strand of JALOPJ010000012.1, from coordinate 20,103 downwards.
CTTGAGGAAGATCATGCGGCCGACGCTGCCCGAACGCTCGACCAGCCGCTCCGCGCGCTGCAGGCAGCGGCGGGCGAGCGCGCCCATGCCGAGCTCGCCGTAGAGCTCGTGCTCGACGATCAGGAAGTGGGCGGCCGCCAGCGCGCTGTCGCGTTCCAGCAGCTGCTTGACGGTGCGCTCCAGGATCGTCAGCGCCTCGCCGGGCTGGCCCCTGACCGCCCGGATGATGCTCTGGTTGCCGGTCAGCACCAGCAGCTGGACCATGCTGCCGGCCATCTCGGCGGCGGCGATGCCCAGCTGATTGGCCTTGGTGGCATCATCGAACCGTCCCAGCTGGTTGTAGTAGTTGGCCAGTTGACCGTAGAGGTGCGGCGACAGCCATCCGGGCGGATCCGCCGCGAACGCGCGGTCCAGCAGGCGCTTGGCCTGGTGCAGCGCGCCGATCCTGATGTGGTAACCGCACAGGCCCCAGAGGCGCTCGGCATCGGTGCGCGGATCGGGCGGGATGTCCGCCAGCACCTTCTGGGCCCTGGTGTAATCGCCGTATTGGTTGAGCGCATGCGCGTACAGCAGGCTCCGGGCCGGTTCCGTCGCCGGGTCGGGCAGGCCGCCGCGCTTGATCGCATCGAGCACTCGGCCGACCCGCCCCTTCTCGAATAACAGCTGGTACAACTCGTTCACGGCACCATTATAATCGTTTCAATTAGCGCAGTCAACCATTATAATGACAAATAGTTAACTCTGGTGATACCTTGGTGAGCGGTGAGATCGATAATTGGCGCACATACGGACGAGCGCCGTGCGGCAGGACCGGCGGTCGCTTGTCCGCCACCTGCGACAGCGAGAAGGAGCTATCATGACCCGAGCCACCCTGATCACGACGGTGATGCTGTCCCTCGCCGCACTGTTCCCCGCGCCGGCGATGTCGGCGGTCATCATGCCCGACCTCGAAACGCGCCTCTCGGCAACCGGGCCGGCCGAGCTGGTGCCGGTCATCATCCTGATGGCGGAGGGTCCCCTCCGGGCGCAGGGGGAGACGCAGCAGGGCCTGCCGCGGCGGGAGCGCCAGCGCCGTTACGCCGACGCGATGCAGCGGTTCTCGCGGCGCAGCCAGGACGGCGCGATGACGGTAATCAGGGCCGAGGTCGCCGCCGGGCGGGCCGACCGGGTGCGCAGCCTGTTCCTGCTCAACGCGATCTCCGCGCGGCTGGCGCCGGCGGCGGTCCGAGCGCTGGCCCAGCGGACCGATGTCCGGGCCATCGTCCTTTCCCGGCCGATCGTCAGCAACCCGGAGCTGCCCGGCGTCAGTAACCCGGGGGCCGGCGCCCGGACGCCGGCCTCGCCTCCCAAGGGCATCGCCTGGGGCGTGCAGACCATCGGCGCGCCGACGGTGTGGGCCGGCGGCAACCACGGCGAGGACATCGTGGTCGACGTCATCGATACCGGCGTCGACTACGACCATACCGACCTCTCGTCCCGCATCTGGACCAACCAGGCCGAGCAGGGTGGGTCGGCCGGCGTCGACGACGACGGCAACGGCTACGTCGACGACGTCCGGGGCTGGGACTTCGCCGACCACGACAACGACCCGATGGACGCCGGGACCACCGACGCCTGGGCCATCATGACCGGCGCCACCCCGCCCCACGGCACCCACGTGGCCGGATCGGTGGCCGGCACCGGCGCCGGCGGCGAGCAGGTGGGCGTCGCCCCGGCGGCCCGGATCATGATCGGGAAGGTCTTTCCCGACAGCGGCAGCGGCGGCACGCTGGACGACCTGCTGGCGGCGATGGACTACGGCGTGGCCAACGGCGCCGACGTCATCACCATGTCGCTGGGCTTCTCCATCACCGACAACGGCGACACCAGCCAGATGCTGAAGGGCATCATGCGCGCCCAGTGCGACATGATCCGCGACGCCGGGGTGATCATGACCGTCGCGGCCGGCAACGGCGACCCGTCGACCGGCGGCCACTTCGCCAAGCCCTTCGACATCGCCTGTCCCGGCGACGTGCCGGCGCCGTGGTACCCCGGCGGCTAGTACCCCGGCGGCTACCTCCACAACGGCGACAGCACCGGCGGGGTGATCACCATCGGCGCCACCGACAGCGCCGACGGGATCGGCAGCTTCTCCAGCCGCGGTCCGGCCGAATGGGATTTCACCATCAGCGACACCAGTTACACGAATTACTTCCCAGTGTGGGCCGACTACCCCTTCAGCCCCGGCGCCGGGCTGCTCAAACCCGACGTCTGCGCCCCCGGCGTCAAGATCCTCTCCTGCAAGAAGGGCGGTGGATACTGGGACGCGATCATGGAGGGCATGGCCAACTGGGACGGCACGTCGATGGCCACGCCGCACGTCGCCGGTCTGGTGGCGCTGATGCTGCGCGCCAACCCGGACCTGACACCGGCCCAGGCCGATTCCATCCTGGAGGCCACCGCGCTGCCGCTGGGCGCCGCCGGCAAGGACACGGTGTTCGGCTCGGGGCGGGTCCGGGCGCCGGAAGCGGTGGCGGCCGCCGCGGCATCGGGCGTGTCCGGCGGTACCGCGGCCGTCGTCCCGGCGGCCGGGTCCGGGCTGCGCTGCGCCGGCGCCAATCCCGGCAGGGGCAGCTTCGAGCTCTGGTACGACGTGCCGGCGGCGGGGCGGGGGCGGGTGGCGGTGTACAACATCGCCGGCCAGCTGGTCCGCGTGCTCGCGGACGACTGCCTGCGGGCCGGCCGGCACCGGATCATCTGGGACGGCAGGAACACCGCCGGCCAGGCGGCCGCTCCCGGCGTCTACCTGGCGACCGCGCGGCAGGGCGGGGTGACCTGTGCGTTGCGGTTGGTGAACCTCCGATAGCCGCCCGCGCGTTCCCGGCGCCGTGGGGAAGGCCTCGATGAACAAGGCTCGCAGGCCATCCGGCGCCATGGGGCGGCTGCTCGACGCCATCGCGTCGGCGCCCCACGGCCTGGCGTGGTCGTGGTCGCTGGTCCTCGCCAGCTGTTTCGGCCGGGCGTTTCTGGAAGGGGCCTGCGAGAGCTCCGGCCAGCTCGGATTCGCGCTGGAACCGCTGCAGTCGCAGCTGATGGTCTTCCTCCACCTGCCGGCCTTCTTCGTCGCGCTGTTCCTGCTGATCATCCTGTCGGTCAGCGCCCTGACGGCCGCGCCGGTGGAGCGGATCACCAGGCTGGTGGCGGCGGGCTCGCCGGTGATCATGGTCCCGGTGCTGATCGACGCGCTGGTGTCCGGCTCCGGCTACCAGCTCTACTACCTGCGCGACCTGGGGCAGATCGCCGACTACCTGCGCTACACCTTCGTCCCCTGGCGCGGCCTTCCCGGCGCCTCGCCCGGCATCCGCATCGAGGTCGCGCTGGGTTGCGCCGCAGCCGCGCTCGTCTGCTGGCAACAGACCGGGTCGCTGCTGCGGGGGGCAGCGGGCTTCGCGGCGGTCTTTCTGTGCTGCGTGTTCGCCGGCTCGCTGCCGATCCTGATCGCTGCGGGCTGGGCGGCCCTGGCCGGATCCGACGGATCGCTGCCGGCCGTGTTCAGCCCCGGCGGGCTGGTCCAGACCGACACCCGGAAGTACGCCCTGGTCTTCATGGCCCTGGCCGTCGGGCTGGGCGCGGCCTGGCTCAGGCTGTGCCGGCCGGGGACCGCGCGTTCGCTGCTGCGGTCGTCCCGTCCGCTGCGCGCGATCCACTATGCGGGCATGGTCGGATTGGGCTTCCTGGCCGGCTGGCTGACCGTGGGCCGGGCGTTCACCATGGCCTTCGCCAATCCCTTCGATTCCCTGTTCCCGATCGGGGCGGCCGCCGCCGTCGTCTGCGCCTTCCAATCGGCGGTGCTGCTCAACGACTACTTCGACCGCGACATCGACCGGCTCACCGGGAAGGCGAACCCGCTGTCGGCCGGCGAGATGGCGGGCGCGGAACTGCTCGGCTGGGCCGCGGGGTATGCCGCGCTGGCGGTGGCGCTGGCCGCGGCGCTGGGACAGGCGCCGGTCCTGATCGTCCTCTTCAGCTTGGCCCTGTCCGTCGCGTATTCGGCGCCGCCGCTGCGGTTGCGCCGTTTCTATCCCTTGTCGACACTGCTGATCGCCCTGGCCGCCCTGGCCGCCTGCTGGCTGGGATTCTCGGCCTTCGGGGGCGCCAGGACGCTGGCGCTGTTCCCCCCGCGGCTGGGGTGGTTCATCATGGTGTGCTTCGGGCTCTCCTTCGCCACCAAGGACCTCAATGACGCGGCCGGGGACCGCGCCGCCGGCATCCTGACCTTGCCCACCATGCTGGGGGAGCGCCGCGGGCGCGCGGTGACCGCCGGACTGGTGCTGACGGCGTATGCGGCCGGACCGTTGATCATCGGGATCCCCTGGCTGCTGGCCGCCGCGGTTCCCGCGGGGGCGGCGACCGCCTGGCTGGTGCTGCGGCGTCCGGTGCGCGAGGGACTGGTATTCCTGGTCTACTTCCTGTTCGGTGCGGCGCTGGTCACGGCGCTGTGGCTGGATCCGGGGCCGCTCCAGGGCGGCCCCGAGGCCCGGCTGCGGGGCGGGGCCCTGCAGGGGCTCGAGGATTTCCATGCCCGCGACTACGCGCGGGCAGCCCCCGGGCTGGCCGCGGCCGCGGCGCAGGACCGCCAGTTCCTCTGGCCGGCGGCCCGGTCGCTTTATGAAACAGGCTCGCTGGCAGCGGCGACACTGGCGGTCGGCCGACTGCTGGCCGGCGATCCGCTCTCGGTGAAGGGGCGGTATCTGGCGGGCCGGGTCGCGTTGGCTGCGGGCGATGTCGACTCGGCCGAGGCCGCCTATCGCCGGGGCCGCGATCTCGGGCTGAACGAGTTCCATGAGCATCTCGGCGATCTGCGGTCGCAGCGGGGCGGCCTGGAGGAGGCGGATCGGCATTACCGGGACGCGCTGCTGGCGGCCGGGCCCGATGCCGGGCTGCTGTCCAAACTGGCCGTGGTCCGGTTGCGGCGGCGCGACACCACCGCGGCAACAGAGCTGCTGTGGTCGGCGCTGCGGCGCGAACCGGGCCACGGGAGGTCCAACGCCCTGATGGGCGAGCTGGCGCTCTCACAGGGCAGGCCGGCCGAGGCCGTCCGCCGCCTGGAAGCTGCGTCGCAGGCCATGCCGCGCAGTGCGGACGTCAGGGAACGGTTGGGCGCGGCGCGGCTGGCGGCCGGTGACTGGGCGGGCGCGGAGGCGGGGTACCTGGCCGCAGTCGCGCTCGATCCGGGGCATGGCCCCTCCTGGTCCGGCCTGGCAAGGCTGTATCTGATGGCGGGCCGGACCGAGGCGGCCGCGGAGGCCATGGCCGGCCTGGCCGCTGCGGGCGGCGGACCCACGCGCGACGTCCCGCTGGCGGCCGAGGAGCCGGTCCGTGACTAGGGCGATGGCCGCGCGGCGGCCAGTGATGGCGCATTGATCTCGGGTTCCGGCCGCCGGCAGCGCCCCGTGTGGGGCGCCGTTTTTTTTTTTTGCCGGCGGTTAAACCTATTCCGGAACCGGCCGGTCTAATTATCAATTGCTGGCGGACCGGCCCTTGACAAACGCCCCGGTCGTTGGTATAATGGAACTGACCAGTCAGTATTGATAACCCAAAGGGACCGATGCATGAGGACACTGCAGGAGAATAAACGACGCCAGATCCTGGACGCGGCGGCGACGGTGTTCGCCGCCAAGGGGTTCCACCAGGCCCTGATGGACGATGTGGCGGCCCGGGCCGGCATCGGCAAGGGGACCATCTACCGCTATTTCAGCGACAAGGAGGAGCTGTTCTTCTCGATCCTGGATGCCGGGATGGACGACCTGCTGGCGCAACTGCAGGCGGCCGCCGGCATCAAACAGCCGCCCGAGCGGTCGCTGCGGGCGATGGTGCACACGCTGGTCGATTTCATGCTGCGCAACCGGCCGCTGATCCGGCTGCTGCCGGAGATCGAGCATGACCGGGTGCGCAAACGGACCGATGTGATCCACCGACACAACAAGGCCTTGGTGGCGCTGATGGAGCGGGGGATCGCCGCCGGGATCAAGACCGGCGCGTTCCGGGACGGCGATGCGCATACCTGGGCCCGGATGCTGACGATGTTGACCCGCACCGTATTGGGGCCGCCGGGCACCCGTCCTCCCAGCCGCAATCGGGCGGTCGGCACCGTGCTGGACGTTTTTTTACACGGGATCGCTAAACGATGATGGAACAAACACTACCGGCGCAGCGTAGTATGACCAGGTTGATCACCACTACCCGCAACAGACAAGGGACCATGAACACGATACGTTCGATCATCATCTCGGCGATGGCCGTCGCGGCCCTGGCCGGCGCCCAGACGCCGCCCGCTCCGCCGCGGACCTATTCGCTGAAGGAATGCCTGGACCTGGCGTTCAAACAGAGCCCCGACCTGGCACGGGCCCAAAGCGCGCTGGCCGTCTCCAGCGCCTCGCTGGCGGCGGCAGTCGGCGACATGCTGCCCAGCGTCACGGCCAGCAGCCGTTACAGCCAGAGCGGCGGCACCGTATCGGACGACCCGCTGGTGCCCGTCGGCGACAGCCTGCCGACCCACGAAGCGGTGTCCGACCAGTACGGCACGACGCTGTCCGTGAGCCAGAACCTGATCAACCTGCCGGTGCTGGCCGGGATCGGCCGGTCGGTTTACGGCCGCAAGGCCGCCGGCGCCGCCTACGACCAGGCCCGGGCCACGCTGTCCTACGACGTCCACCAGGCCTACTACGGCCTGGTCAAGCTGCAGAAGGCCCTGCAGGTGGCGCTGTCCTCGGTCGACCAGAGCGAGCAGCAGGCCAAGCGCGCCCGGCTGATGGCGCAGCTGGGGTCGATCAGCCGCTCCGACCTGCTGAAGATCGAGGTGCAGCTGACCCAGAGCAAGGTGAATCTATTGAACGCCCGCACCGCCCTGCGCGCCGGCCAGCAGGCCCTGTCGACGCTGATCGGCCTGCAGGCCGGGGTCGCGGCCGACACCGCGCTGGCGATGCCCGACACCAGCCGGGCGCCGGCCGCGCTGGACTCGCTGCGGGCGGTGGCGCTGGAGGCCAGCCCGGCCTACCGGTCGGCCCGCAACAGCTACCGATCGGCCGCGGTCGGCGCCTGGTCCTCGTGGACCGCCAAGCTGCCCGCGCTGACCGGCAGCTACAGCTACGGGTACGCCAATCGGAGGCAATACCAGGACTGGGACGAGTGGCGCTGGCACGATTCCTGGACGGTGGGGCTGGCGCTGACCTGGAACGTCTTCGACGGATTCGGCACCGAGGCGGCCATCCGCAAGGCCTACGCCGCCAAGCGGACGGCCGAGGCCGACCTGTTCACCGCGCGCCAGAACGTCGCCAGCCAGGTGGACCAGGCCCACCAGGCGCTGACCGCCGCCCGGGAGCAGATCGCGCTGGTCGGCACCCTGCAGCAGCAGGCCGAGGAGGACTACCGGCTGACCAGCGAGAAGTACCGGCTGGGCTCGGCCTCGGTACTGGACCTGCTGACCAGCCAGGTGACGTACAACCAGGCCCAGCTGACGGCCACCAACGCGATCTGCGACTACCACCTGGCCGAGGCCAGGCTGCGGCAGGCCCTGGGCCAGTGGTGACGCGGCCGCCCGGCGTTGCCGCCAACGACACAACCCACGATACAGATAGGAGCATCCCGTGATCCCCGTCAAGTTCAACGACAAACGCCTGTGGATCGCCGCGGCCGCGGTGGTCGTGATCGCCGTCCTGGTGGTGGGCAACCTGGTGCGGGGCGGGCAGCGGCTGGGCGTGCAGGTGACCAAGGCCCGCAAGGGGACGATCGTCTCCACCGTGTCGGCGCCGGGCAGCGTCAAGGCCGAGACCGAGGTCAAGCTGTCGGCCTACGTGATGGGCAAGATCACCCGGCTGCCGGTGAAGGAGGGCGACCGGGTCCGCAAGGGCCAGGTGCTGGTGCAGATCGACCCGGCCAACTACGCCGCCCAGGTCAAGCAGGCCCGCGCCAGCCTCGACCTGGCCCAGGCCAGCATCTCGCAGAGCGAGCTGATCTACAAGCGCAACCAGGAACTGTTCGACAAGGGACTGCTGTCCCAGGAGGGCTACGAGCAGGTCAGCACCGATTACCGGCTGAACCGGGCCCGGCTGACCCAGGCCGAGGCGGCGCTGGACCAGGCCCAGGACAACCTCGACAAGACCACCATCGTGTCGCCGATCAACGGCACGGTGGTGGCGCTCAACGTGGAGGTGGGCGAGGTGGTGGTCACCGGCACCATGAACAACGCCGGGTCGGTGATCATGACCGTGGCCGACATGAGCCAGATGGAGGTCGAGTCCCAGGTGGACGAGAGCGACGTCCGCGACATCAAGCTGGGCCAGCCGGCCGAGGTCGAGGTGGACGCCATCCCCAACCGGGTCTTCAAGGGCGAGGTGTCCGAGGTGGGCAACGCCGCGGTCAGCTCGACCGGCACCAGCAGCTCGGCCGCATCGGTCAACTACACCGTGCGGATCAGGATCCTCGACAGCTCGGCCGACCTGAAATCGGGGATGTCGGCCAACGTCGAGATCACCACCGCCAACAAGAAGGACATCCTGGTGATCCCGATCCAGTCGGTGGTGATGCGCAAGGTCGAGGCCGAGCGGAAAAGCGGCGAGAAGAAGGGCAAGCGGGGCGGCGCCATCGCCCTGGCCGATGACAGCCAGGGCAGCGGCCGGCGCCCCAAGGAGAAGGACCAGGAGGCGGTGTACGTGATGTCCGGCGGCCGGGCCCAGATCGTCCCGGTGACGACGGGAACCTCGGACCAGGAGAACATCGAGGTCGTGTCCGGCCTGAACGAGGACCAGCAGGTGATCAAGGGGCCGTTCCGGGTGCTGCGCACCCTCAAGCACAACGACAAGGTCAAGGTGGAGAAGGCCGCGGCCGGCGGCAAGAATGGGCGCGGCGCGAGGCCGGGCCAGTGATGATCCGGATGGAGGACCTGTCCAAGGTCTACCAGATGGACGGGGTGCGGGTGGAGGCGCTGCGGGACATCACCCTCGGCATCGCCGCCGGCGAGTACGTCTCGATCATGGGGCCGTCGGGCTCGGGCAAGTCGACCCTGATGAACCTGGTGGGCTGCCTGGACACGCCGACCGCCGGTACCTACGCGCTGGACGGCGTCGAGGTCTCCGGCATGGACGACGACCAGCTGGCGGCGGTGCGCAACCGCAAGATCGGCTTCGTGTTCCAGACCTTCAACCTGCTGGGCCGCTCGCCGGCCCTGCATAACGTCGAGCTGCCGATGCTCTACGCCGGCGTCGGCCGTGACGAACGGCGGGAGCGGGCGCTGCGCTCGCTGGAATCGGTCGGCCTGGGCCACCGGGTGCACCACAAGCCCACCGAGATGTCGGGCGGCGAGCGCCAGCGGGTGGCCATCGCCCGGGCCCTGGTCAACGACCCGGCCATCATCCTGGCCGACGAGCCCACCGGCAACCTCGACAGCCGCACCGGCGCCGAGATCATGGAGATCTTCGGACGGCTTTCCGATAGCGGCAAGACGGTGATCCTGGTGACCCACGACCAGAACGTGGGCCAGCACGCCCGACGGATGGTGCGGATCCTGGACGGCGCCATCGTGGCCGACGAACCGGTGCGGAGGGAGAAGCGATGAACATCTGGGAATCGATCCGCCTGGCCTTCGACGCCATCCGCGCCCACAAGCTGCGCTCGGGCCTGACCACGCTGGGGATCATGATCGGCGTGCTGACCGTGATCGGGATGCTGGCCCTGATCGACGGGTTCAACAAGATGATCGCCAAGCAGCTGTCCAGCCTGGGCACCACCACGCTCTACGTCCAGAAACAGGGCCTGGTGATGAGCCATGACGACTGGATGAAGACCCGGGGCCGCAAGAACCTGACCATCGAGGACGCCGAGGCGGTGGGGGAGAACTGCCCGTCGGTGCTGCGGGTGGCGCCGATCATGGACAACATGGCCAACGTCCGGTTCGGCAAGGAGGAGGTGCTGGGCAGCGAGATCAACGGCACCACGCCCGACTACCAGTACATCGCCAACTACGAGATCACGGACGGCCGGGCCCTGTCGTCGGTGGACCTCAGCCACAGCCGCAACGTGGCGATGATCGGGTCCACGCTGGTGGAGAAGCTGTTCGGCAACCAGGACCCGCTGGGCAAGGAGGTCACCATCGCCGGCAATCGGTTCGAGGTGATCGCCACGCTGGACAAGAAGGGCTCGTTCCTGGGCAACGACCAGGACAACATGGTGATCATCCCCATCACCACCTACCAGAAGATCTTCTCCGGCCAGGTGCGGGCCCGCAGCCCGCGCGGCAGTTCGGTGACCATCGCGGTCCAGCCGCTGGACGCCGACCACGTGGAGTCGGCCCGGGACGAGGTCACCGAGCTGCTGCGGCGGCGGCGCAAGGTGCCGCCCGCCAAGCCCGACGACTTCGGCATCGTCACCGCCGACCAGCTGATGGCAATCTTCAAGAAGATCACCGCCGGTGTGTTCGGCCTGATGATCGGCGTCACCCTGCTGTCGCTGCTGGTGGGCGGCATCGGCATCATGAACATCATGCTGGTGTCGGTCAGCGAGCGGATCAAGGAGATCGGCATCCGCAAGGCCATCGGCGCCCGCAAGAAGGACATCATGCAGCAGTTCATCATCGAGGCGGTGACCCTGTCCTCGGTGGGCGGCGTGATCGGCATGCTGATCGGCTTCCTGATGGCCTGGGTGATCTCGCTGACACTCAAGCTGCCCTCCACCGTCACCTGGTGGTCGGTGGTGCTGGGCTTCGGCTTCTCGGCCGCGGTGGGCATCTTCTTCGGCTGGTACCCGGCCCAGCGGGCGGCCGAGCTGGACCCGATCGAGGCGCTGCGGTACGAGTGAACGCCGCAGGTCATACGGTATCGTCTCCCGAATCCCGGCCATCTGGCCGGGATTTTTAATTGTTCGACCGTTCCGTTCGTTGCGGCGGCTTTGTTATTCGAATTCAGCAACTTAATTTTACTTTGCTCTTGACATCGCAAGGAAAAAGCGATAAACTGTTTAACGATCATATATTCCAGACAGTTATGCTACCGGAGGCAACAAAATGACCGAGACCGTTGCGTCCCGGGACATCGTCATTTTTTGCATCGGGGATGAAAAGTTTGCACTGACCACCGACGAGGTCAAGAGCATCGAGGAGCTGCAGGAGATCATCCCGGTGCCGCGGGCCCCGGAGTACATCGCCGGGCTGATCAACCTGCGGGGGGCCATCATCCCGGTGATGGACCTGCGCAGGCGGCTGGGCGCGCCGGCGGCGGCGGCCGGCCGCGACACGGTGATCCTGATCGTCGAGCACGGCGACGAGTCGGTGGGGCTGATCGTGGACCGGGTGGAGGGCGTCGACCAGGTGTCGTTCGCCGTCACGCCGGTGCCGGCGGAGGCGGCCGGCGGCCCGGCGGGACGCTTCTACCGGTCCGTGCTGGAGACCGGGGGACAGAAGATCACCATCATCAATAAAGACAACCTTCTCACACTGGAGGAACGCACATGAGCCGCAGGGTACTGGTCGTCGACGACGCAATCTTCATGCGCACCATGATCACGGATATCCTCAAGAAGGGCGACTTCGAGGTGTGCGGCGAGGGGGCCACCGGCGCCGAGGCGGTGGAGCAGTACAAGAAGCTCAAGCCCGACCTGGTGATCATGGACATCATCATGCCGGACATGGGCGGGATCGAGGCGGTCAAGGCCATCATGGAGCTGGACCCCAACGCCCGGATCCTGATGTGCAGCGCCATGGGCCAGCAGGCCCTGGTGGTGGAGGCCATCCAGGCCGGGGCCCGCGACTTCGTGGTCAAGCCGTTCCAGCCGTCGCGCGTGCTGGAGGCGGCCCAAAGAGCGTTGAAGTAGCCCGGGCACCAGCACATTTCTACCTGTGGCTGTAAGCTTATCGCTATAAGCTCATAGCCGGGGCAAGATATGGACACCTCGAAGTACAAGGACCTGTTCGTCTCCGAGACCCGGGAGCACCTGACCAACCTCAACCGGTCGCTGCTGGCGCTGGAGAAATCGCCCAACGACCCGGCGCTGGTCAACGAGATCTTCCGGTCGGTGCACACGGTCAAGGGGATGGCGGCCTCCATCAACCAGGAGATGATCGCCGAGATCAGCCACCGGGCGGAGGACCTGCTGGACCGGATGCGCAAGCGCCAGGTCGCGGCCGGCCCCGAGCAGGTGGAGGCGGTGTTCAAGTTCGTCGACTTCCTGGAGGCCGCCGTGGCGATGGTGGCGCTGGACAAGTCCCCCGAGGCCGAGCTGGGCGACGTGTCCCGCGGGCTGCTGGCGCGGTTCGAGGGGCTGGCGACGGCCGCGGCCGCCGCCAGCGCCGCCGCGGCACCGGCGCCGGCGGCGGGCGCCGAGTACGACTTCTCCCGGATCAACCCGCTCAAGGAGCGGGACTCGCTGGTGTTCCGGATCCGGATCCTGCTGGAGAAGGACATCCCGCTGAAGAGCGCCCGGGCCTTCCTGATGCTGCGGGCGCTGGAGGGCGCCGGCAAGATCGCCTACACCGTGCCCGAGCGCTTCGACATCGAGGCCGAGCGGTTCGACCGCGGCTTCACCGTGATCTTCGTCACCCGGCTGCGCGAGGGCAAGGCCATCGCCGACCTGGTGACCTGCTCCGAGGTCGAGGACGTGGAGATCCGCGAGATCGCCGAGGAGACCCGCGAGCAGTCGCTGGAGAGCCGGACCATCGGCGCCTTCGTCCAGATCGCCCAGGAGAAGCCCAAGGACGTCAAGGTCAGCGTGGTGCGGCTGGACCGGCTGATGAACATGGTGGGCGAGCTGGTGGTGTGGAAGGAGCGGCTGCGCCAGCTGGCCGCGGGCAGCGGCCGGCCGCTGCTGGTCGACGGCGTGGACGAGGTGGCCCGGATCGTGGGCGACCTGCAGCACGAGGTATTGGCCTCGCGGCTGGTGGCGATGGCCGAGGTGTTCGACCGCTTCCCCCGGGTGGTGCGCGACGCCGCCAAGGCGCTGGGCAAGGAGATCGCCTTCGAGGTGCAGGGCCGCGAGCTGGAGATGGACCGCTCGATCCTGCAGCTGCTGGCCGAGCCGCTGGTCCACCTGCTGCGCAACGCCGTGGACCACGGCGTGGAGACGCCCGACGAGCGGGCGGCCGCCGGCAAGCCCCGCGCCGGCACCATCACGGTGACGGCGGTCAAGCTCAAGGAGCAGGCGCTGATCACGGTGCGCGACGACGGCCGGGGCATGGATGTCGAGGCCATCCGCCGCAAGGCCGTGGAGAAGGGGCTGGTGGCGGCGGAGGCCGCCGCCGCGCTCTCCGACGCCCAGGTGATCGAGTTCACCGGCCGGCCGGGGTTCTCCACCGCGGCCCGGGTGACCGAGGTCTCGGGCCGGGGCGTGGGGATGGACGTGGTCAAGAACAAGATCACCGCGCTGGGCGGGCAGCTGTCGGTCGACAGCCGGGCCGGCCGCGGCTGCACCTTCACCCTGGCCATCCCGCTGTCGCTGTCCATCATCCACACCCTGCTGGTGGCGGCCGACCGGATGACCTACGCCATGCCGCTGTCCCAGGTCAAGGAGACGATCAACGTCCAGCCGGCGGCGGTGCGGACCCTGCAGGGCACGCCGGTGCTGCTGTACCGCGACCGGGCCATCCCGCTGCTCCACCTGGCGGCCCTGCTGGGCCGGGGCGGCGAGCGCCAGCTGGCCGGACCGGCGGTGGTGGTGGAGAACCAGGGCGCCGAGATGGCGCTGGTGATCGACCGGATGCTGGGCCAGCAGGAGATCGTGGTCAAGCCCCTGGCGCGGATGCTGCGGGAGACCAGGCTGTTCTCCGGCGCCACCATCAGCCGCGAGGGCCGGCCGATGCTGATCCTCGACATCAACAACCTGGCCGCCTGACGCGCGGCCGGGACGCCGCAGGCACGAACCAAACCGAGGTGCACGCATGGAACTGAGCAAGCTGCAGACGATCCAGCTGGACGCCATCAAGGAGGTGGCCAACATCGGGGCCTGCCACGCCGCCACCGCCCTGTCCGAGCTGACCGGCGAGAAGGTGATGGTCAACGTGCCGGAGATCAAGATCAACCCCATCGAGGAGGCCTTCAGCCTGGTGGCCAAGCCCCAGGACGCGGTGGCCGGGATCCTGATCTACTTCCTGGGCGACATGACCGGCCGCACCCTGCTGATGTTCCCGCGCGAGGCGTCGTTCCACCTCACCGACTGCCTGCTGAAGCGGCCGGTCGGGACCACCACCGCCTTCACCGAGCTGGAGGAGTCGGCCCTCAAGGAGGTCTCCAACGTCCTGACCTGCGCCTATATGAACGCCCTGGGCGACCTGCTGGGGCTGATGGTGGTGCCGTCGGTGCCCAGCATGACCGTGGACATGGCCTCGGCCGTGCTGCAGACGGTGTCGCTGGACTTCGGCGCCGACAAGGACATGGTGATCTGCATCCAGACCGAGTTCCGGTTCGTGGAGAAGCAGGCGGTGCTGCACGGCTACTTCATGCTGCTGCCCGACCCCGACTCGGTGGACGTGATCCTCAAGGCCATCCACATGGACTGATCCTTGAACAGGACTAAAATAGTCCTAGTATCCCATCCCCGCACCGCACGTACCACGCCACGCCCCAGGGCCATGAACGAACCCGCCGCCACACCGGCCGCGCCCGCCGCGGTCAGCGCCGAGGAGCAGAAGATCCTGCGGGAGTTCCGCTCCCGGATCGACGCCAACGACGCCTCGGCCCACAACAACCTGGGCGTGGTGTACTTCAACAAGGGGATGCACGCCGAGGCCGTCGAGGTGCTGCAGCGGGCGCTGGAGATCGACCCCAAGAACGTGCTGGCCCGCCACAACCTGGAGGTGGTGTACCGCAAGAGCGGCTACTACGACCGCGAGATCGCCCAGTCCCAGGCCTCGCTGGGCGGCGGCGACCCGGCCGCCCACTTCCGGCTGGCCGAGGCCCTGCGCAACACCGGCCAGTACGGCGCCGCGGCCGAGCAGTACCGGGCGGCCATCGCCCGCCAGCCCTCCGACCTGCTGGCCCACCTCTACCTGGGGCTGACCCTCAAGCAGACCGGCGCCTTCGATCAGGCCATCGAGGTCTACAAGGCGGCGCTGGCGATCGACCCCGACTCCTACGTGATCCACACGGCGCTGGGCGAGATGAAGGCCATCGAGGAGTCGCGCCGGGCCATCACCCTCAATCCCAACTACGCCAAGGCCCAGGCCAACCTGGGCATCGACTACTACAACCAGGACCTGCTCTCCGAGCTGCGCGGCCGGGCCGACACGCAGATGGAGGTGGCGCCCGACGGGTTCATGACCCACTACAACCTGGGGCTGGGCTTCCGCCGCAAGGGGCTGTTCAAGCAGGCCCTCAAGGAGTTCGAGGCGGCGCTGGCCGGCGACGACGGGTCGCGGATGGTGTACAAGGAGGTGGGCGAGATCTACCTGTTCCTGGGGCAGAACCAGCGGGCGATCGAGACCTACCGCCGGGCGCTGGAGGTGGAGCCCAAGAACGCCAAGATCTACAACGACATCGGGCTGGCCTGGCACCGGATGGGCAAGTCGGACGAGGCGGTGGCGTGGTACCGCCGGGCCCTGGAGATCGACCCCGGCTACGTGATCAGCCTCAACAACCTGGGCATCGCCTACTGGTACCAGGGCAAGGAGGGCGAGGCCGAGGAGGCGCTGCGCACGGCGGTGGACATCATGCCGGAGTACGCCGACGCCCACTTCAACCTGGGGCTGGTCTACGCCACCCGCGACCGCGACGACGAGGCGCTGGAGCAGTACAACACGGTGCTGGTGCTCAACGAGCACTCGGCCCTGGCCCACAACAACCTGGGCCTGCTGTTCATGAAGCGCGGCCGGCACGACAACGCCGCGGCGGCGTTCACCAAGAGCATCCAGCAGGACCCGGCCTTCGCCGAGGCCCACTACAACCTGGGGTTCGCCCTGGCGGCCCAGGGCAAGTACCAGGAGTCGCTGGCCGCCACCAAGCAGGCCATGGCGCTGCAGTCGCACTACCACGGCGGCTCCTTCAAGCTGGGCATCGACTTCTTCGTCGACGATCCCAGCCTGCTGGTGCTGGACGAGTGGCAGGGTCCGGGCCAGGAGCAGGGCAGCACGGTGGCCGCCGACATCTTCGGCGGCGTGCTGGAGCAGGCGGCGGTCAAGTCCAAGGCCGTCGACTGGGGCGAGCGGGGCGTGGCCACCGACGTCGAGGCCCTGCGCAAGGCGCGGCAGGAGGGCCGCCGCGACGACGCCAAGCGGCTGGCCAAGGCGGTGCTGGAGCAGTCGCCCCAGCAGCTGGAGGCGCTGCAGGCGCTGGCCGACATCGCGCTGGAGGAGCGGCAGGGGGCCGAGGCCGCGGTGCGCTACGGCCTGCTGGTGAAGCTGGACCCCGCCACCCCCGGCCACCGCGTCCGGCTGGCCCGCGCCTTCCTGCAGATGGAGCAGCCCGACAAGGCCTTGGCGGCGCTGCGCGAGGGCATCCAGCTGGTCCCCGCCAGCGTGGAGCTGCGGTCCGAGCTGGGCTCGCTGCACCTGCGGCAGGGCCAGCTGGCCGACGCCCAGGAGTGCTACGAGGCCGCGCTCAAGCTGGACCGCGACAACGTCGACCTCTACCTGGGGCTGGGCCAGACCTTCGAGGCCAAGAACGAGGCCGAGGAGGCGGTGATGGCCTTCCGCCAGGCCATCAAGCTGAACCCCCGGCTGCCCCACGGCTACTACTACGTCGGCCGGATGCTGGCCCGCCAGAACAAGCCGGAGCAGGCGGCCGAGGAGCTGAAGCGAGCCGTCACCACCGGCCCGGCCTTCGTCGACGCCCACCTGGCGCTGGCCGCGGTCTACCTCAAGCTGGGCGACCTGGCCAAGGCCGCCGTGGAGTACGCCGTGGCCGGCAAGATCGCGCCGGACAACTTCGAGGCCCGGCTGGGCGCGGCCACGGTGGCCCACAAGACCGGCGACATCGACGGCGCCTACAACGCCTGCAAGGAGATGCTGGGCTCGTTCGGCGACCGGGCCGAGCTGCACCTGCTGTGGGGACGGCTGCTGGCCCAGAAGGGCCGCACCCGCGACGCGGTGGACGCCTGGCAGAAGGCGCTGAGCTTCGCCGCCGACGATGCCATCAAGACGGCGGCCAAGAAGGCCATCGACGCCGCGCTGCAGTGGGAGCAGGTGGCGGGAACGTGACGGCCGGATGAAAAATGAAGAATGCAGGATGCAAAATGGATTGATCCAGCCACGTACCCACCCGGAACGGTGATAACCAGAAAAAAGGAGTCGCACCATGGGAGACAGGGGCGGAGCAAAGAACAAGGGCAAGCTTCAGAAACAGAAGGCGAGCAAGCAGGCGCAGCTGGCCCAGCAGATGAAGGACAAGCAGAAGAAGAGCACGCCGTAGGCGGTATACCGATCGCAATGCACCAAGCAGGGAAGCAACACGAACGGTTTCCCGAGAGCGAAGAGAGGAACCGGTAGCGCCACCCACCCCTCTCCGCAGCGGGGAGGGGCAGGGGAGGGGTCAAGACGCGAGGGCGGCGTGTAACTTGACCCTGGATTCCAGCCTTCGCTGGAATGACAGTAGTAATGATGCCATGGCGATCTGTAATCAGGAATTGGCTGTCTGTAAATTGACCATGGCGCTGTGTAAACAACCTTTGGCAACTAGTAAACAAGCCCCGGAAAACATGTAAGGGCGAACGGCCGTTCGCCCCAACCGTGAACCAACCTGGAACCGACGTAAGGGCAATTCATGAATTGCCCCGACCGGCGGCCCAACGAAGGCAGTCAATGGCGATCGAAGGCCCGATCAAAGAACTCAGCCTGATGGACCTGTTCCAGCTGCTGGCGATGTCGCGCAAGTCCGGCATCCTGACGCTGGACTGCACCACCAACGTGGGACAGGTCTACTTCTCGTCGGGCAACATCGTGCGGGCCCTGCTGCAGTCCGGCCAGGAGCCGCTGGGCCAGCTGATGCAGAAGTCCGGCAAGCTGTCGCACCAGAAGCTGGACCAGCTGCTGAAGGAGCAGGCCGGCCAGCCACGCAAGCAGCTGTTCGGCAGCATGGCGGTGGCCCGGGGCGCGGTCTCCAAGGAGGCGGCGCTGGACCTGCTGAAGGGCCAGATCCACGACATCGTGTTCCAGATCATGGGCTGGCAGGAGGGCTACTTCCGGTTCGAGGACATGGAGATCGACCCCGACCCCGGCCTGGGGTTCGTGGCGGTGACCGAGAACGTGATGATGGAGGTGTCGCGGCGGCTGGACGAGTGGTCCAAGATCCGCTCCAAGCTGCCCGACCTGGAAAGCGTGCTGGCGCTGGCCCCGGCCACCGACGTGGCCGCCGCCAAGCTGGACCTCAACCCCGACGAGTGGCTGATCCTGGCCAACATCGACGGCCGGCGCACGGCGCGGGAGGTGATCGAGAGCACCGGCGGGCTGGAGTTCGAGATGGCCAAGGTGATCTACGGCCTGATCGCCACCGGCCTGGTGCGGGTCCACACCGGCAAGCCGCCGCTGCCGCTGGCCGTGGAGGAGCCCAAGGCCGACCCGGTGCGCGTCGCCCAGGACAGGCTGCACGCCGGCGACGTCGAGGCGGCGATCGATCTCCTGACCGGCGTGCTGCAGAAGGAGCCGGACTCCTCGCTGGCCCACCTGTTCCTGGCCGAGGCCTACTACCAGACCGAGGCCCTGGACGAGGCCATCATGGAGTACAAGCTGGCCAGCAAGGGCCAGGAGGAGAACCCGGACATCAACTACTGCCTGGGATTCGCCTACGCCCGGATCGGCCGGCTGGAGCTGGCGGTGGAGCGCTGGGAGAAATACCTGCAGTTCCTGCCGGGCGACCGCAAGGCCCCGCGGGTCCGCCTGCTGGTCGACCTGGCGGTGAAGTGGGCCACCGGGCTGGAGGAGAAGGATGCCATCCGCAACCTGGCCCAGCCGCCCGACGCCGCGCCCCAGCAGACCGGCCCCGTGCCCGAGCTCTCGCCCGAGGTCAAGTCCTGGCTGGAGAAGATGAAGAAGGGGAAAACCAAACCGCAGTGAAAATGCAGAATGCAAAATGCAAAATGAACTCCGGTGCACGTTGCATTTCTCATCTTTCATTCATCATGTTGCATTCGATACCGTATGCCCGAAGAGCGTAAAATAAACCCAGCCGACCAGGTGCTGAACGACCCCTCGTCGTTCCTGTTCGCCTCGCTGGCCGACTTCTACCGCCAGAACATGCTGTTCCCCGAGGCCATCGCCATGTGCCGGAGCGGCCTGGAGGCGCAGCCCGACAACATCGACGGCCGGCTGGTGCTGGCCCGCTGCTACCTGGCCACGGCCGAGCCGGCCAGGGCGCGGGAGGAGCTGGTCAAGGTGCTGGCGCGGCAGGGCGAGCACGGCGACGCCAAGAAGCTGCTGGCCGAGATCGACCGCTCGACGCCGGCCGCGCCGCCGGCCCCCGCGGCCGCCCCGGCGCCCGGGCAGCAGCCCGCGCCCATGGCGCCGGCCGCCACAGCGGTGCCGCCGGCCCGACCGACGGCGCCGATCCCGCGGCCGCTGGACACCGTGCTGCCACCGGCCCCGGTGGAGCAGGCCCCGGCCGGTCCCGTCGCCGCGGAGCCGGCGCCGCCGGCCGCGGCGACGGCGGAGGCCGGCGACAATACACCCGGGTACCAGCGCATCCTGGCCGACCTGCAGCAGACGCCGCAAGTGCTGGCCTGCCTGCTGGTGGACGACTCCGGCTTCGTGGTGGCCGAGTCCTACGCCGGCGCCGTGGGCGGGGCCTCCGACTCCGAGTCCTCGGCGGCGCTGGCCACCAGCATCTTCCGGACCGCGGCCGAGGCCATGCGCAAGGTCAAGCTGGGGGCGTTGGAGCGGGTGATCATCGAGACCGCCACCGAGAAGGTGTTCCTGCGGCGGGCCGGGCCGCTGCTGCTGCTGCTGTCGGCCGAGACCTCGGTGAAGATGGGCCTGGTGGCGGTCAACGGCAAGCGGGCGGCCGAGCGCGTCGCCGCCCTGGCCCGGCCGTCATGACGCACCACAACCACTGCGGACGGACATGAAGGAAATACTCAGCCAGATCAACGAGATCCCCGGCGTGCGGGGCTCGATCGTGCTCGACCTGGAGGGGCTGGTGATCGCCTCCAACATCATGT
>JALOPJ010000096.1 GCA_025453955.1 Candidatus Edwardsiibacteriota bacterium | reverse complement strand
GGCCTACGACCGGATCCTCAAGGTGGCCCGCACCATCGCCGACCTGGAGCACGAGGAGAGGATCGCCAGCGGCCACATCGCCGAGGCCATCCAGTACCGCTCGCTGGACCGCAACGTGTGGGGGCAATGAAATTCACTGTAAGGACCGGGTCGTCAGACCCGGTCCTTTTTAATGAAAACAATGAGGTTCAGCCATGAGATAAATCAACGATATCGCGATAAATTTATTGTCCTTGCTTTGCCCCTTTTTTTATAATAGAATACCGAATGCGATCTCGACTATACGCAGCCGTTAGGAGATGTGATATGAAAAACGTGATGAGCGCAGTGCTGTTTATCATGATGAATGCATCGATGGCAATGGCAGATGAGCAATTGGTGTGGCCTGGCTATAAAAAGGACCGAAATGGTCATCGAAGAACCGGACACAACATTAAAAGATAAGTATGTCAAGGAAACGATATTGCAGGCAAAATGGGGGAAAGGGGAAGGGCAACTGGGGAACTTCAGAGGTCCGACTGCAATAGTTGCTGATGAAGAAGGGAATTTCTATTTACTTGATTATGATAATAAGCGTGTAAATAAATACGACAAGAACGGTGAATACATTACCAATATCGTAATTAGTAAGCCGTCAAAGGGCGATGCCGGTGCTTTTATCTTAGGACGATAACGGCAACCTGTTAATATATTTCTCAGCCGAAATTATGGTTGTTGACAAGAGCGGTAAAACGATCAAAAAGCTTGACCCATCGCACAAGATCCAAGACTTTTTCCCGCAGAAAAGGTATGGTCTATTGATAAGCAGTCGAGAGGAAGATGACATTCGCCATTATACTATTAATGATGATCAAGCGGGCGGTGCTTCACGAGAAATCAAGGTAGAGATGCCACAATTTCTATACAACAAGACCGATTATAAACTAATAACGTGGGACACACATATCGTTGGCATGGATGATGAAAGAAATCTATATTTCTATTCCGGCATTGTCTTTTATGATAATCGGCAACAGGCCAATAAAAATGTAGGTTATATTTTGAGGTATGATCAACAAGGTGCACTTGTAGGTAAGGTTAACAGGAGTAACTTTTTCAGCTATCCCTTTGTAATGAATAACGGGGACATATACATTGCTGAATATGATATGCATTCTGAAAAGGGTCCGCAGATATTGAAATGGATCCTGCGCAAGTGATCATAAACCCAGCCTTGGAATGAATCCCTGCCTCGCCGACATCCACCGCCTCTTCGGCTGGCGCTACCGCGTCGTGCGCGAGCTGGGCGGCGGCGGCACGGCCGCGGTGTTCCTGGCGGACGACCTGCTGTCCGGGACGGCGGTCGCGCTCAAGGCATCGCCTGACGCGGCCGCGCTGCGGCGGGAATACGCCGCGCTGCACCGCCACCGCCACCCGGTGCTGATCGCCGCCAGGGACCTCTACGTCTCGCCCGAGATGGCGGTGCTGGCGACCGAGCATTTCCCCGGGACCGCCGTCGGTTCGCCGCCGCTGCCGGTCGAGCGGGTGCTGCAGGTCTGGTCCCGGCTGGCCGACGCGCTATCGCACCTCCACCGGCGCGGCATCGTGCACGGCGACATCAAGCCCGAGCACGTGCTGGTCGCGGGCGACGAGGTCAGGCTGATCGACCTGGGCCTGGCCGGCCGTCCCGGTGGAACGGTGGGACCGGAATTCCAGGGGACCGTAGCCTGCGCCGCGCCGGAGCTGCTCTCCGGTGTCTCCGGGGCCACGATGCGGTCCGATATCTACGGCCTCGGCCTGGTGGTCTGGGCGGCCCTCGGCCTGCGGCCGCCGTCGCCAGGGGAGCGGCTCGATCCCGACGACGCCTGGCTGGCCGCGGTGGGGACGTCATTGCCGCCAGCCGCAGCCGAGGAACTGTGCCGGATGCTGCGCTTCGCCCCGGAACGGCGGCATGCCGCCGGGGCGGACCTGGTCGCGGCGCTGGGCGCGGCGGACGCGTATCGTCCCGGCGTCCGGCGCACCGACCTGCCGTTCGCTGGACGCGGCCGCGCGTTGCGCGCGGCCATCGCCGCGGCCGGCAGCGGCGGGGGCCCCATCGTCAGCCTATCATGCCGGCCGGGTGACGGCGCCAGCAGGTTCCTGGCGGAGCTGCATTTCCTGCTGCAGGTCACGGGGAAGCACAGCATCATCGCCAGCGCACCGGTCCTGCCCGGCTTCGACTGGGCGGCGGTGCCGGACGACGCCGTCGTGCTGGCGGACCTGGCAGATCCCGGCGAGGTCCGCATGGTGCGGACCTCGCTGCCCGCAGGGGCCCGGGTGGTCAGCGCCGCGGCCGTCACGGGCACGGGGCAGCATTCCGCGCCGGCCGTGACCATCGACCTCGCGCCCCTGTCGCGGGACGACCTCCACCGGGCGCTGCGGTCGTTCATCGTCGGGTGCCATCCCCGCGACGCGGCGGCGCTGGCGCGGCACCTGGCGGCGCTGTCGGCCGGGAACATCGGGACCGCCGCCGCCTGGTTCGATCGCCTGTTGGCCGCGGGGCTGATCGAGCCGTCCCACGGGCGTTGGCGGTTCGACTGGCCGGGGATCCTGTCGGACCGCGGTGAAACGCCGGAGATCGAGCGCGAACTGACGCGGCTCTGGGACGGTGCGGCCGGCGGGGAACGGCGCATCGTGGAGCGGTGCTGCGTGACAGGTTGGGCGGACGAGGCGGACGCCGTCCGGTTGGCGCGGTGGCGGCGGTATCTGGGCGGGCCGGGGGGCGGGCCGCGGGCGGTCGCGTGGTGCGCGCGGCGTTTCATCTGCGGCCGCATCGCCGCCGCCGATCTCGCAGCGCTGCTCGGGGCGGAGCCGGCCGGCGACGCCCCGGCGCCGGACCCCATCCGCTGGGAACTGCTGGCCCGGGCCGGAAGGCTGGACGAGTGGGCGGCGTTGGGTTCCGCGCTCTTCGCCGCGGCCTGCAGCGACGGCGACGGCGACGCGGCGCTGGTGTACGGGTCCGCCCTGGCCGACGCCGGCCAGGCGGCCGCCGACGGCCCCTCGCCCATCAGCCTCGAGCTGTTCCGGCTGGCGGCCAGGATGGGGCGGGCCGAACTGGCCGCCCGTTGCAGCGACCGGATGCTGGCCCGGGACCGGGTGCCATGGGAGCCGGCGCTGGCGGCGGCGAGGTTTTTCGCCGCGATCGGCGACGCCGCGCGCGCCGGCGGGTGGCTCGGAACCGCAGCGGCGGCCGCGCCGCCGCACGACGCGGCGGCCGCCCGGCGGCTGGCCAGCTGCCGGGCGTGGATCGGGTCCGTCGGGCAGGGAACCGATGGCTTCCCACCCGAGCTGCTCGAGATCGCGGCCGGGAACGATGCCGCCGCGGCCGATGCGAACGAGTACCTGGCGCGGATCGCCGCCCAGCGGCGCGATTGGCCGGCGGTGGCGGCGCATGCCGAGGCCGCCGCGCGCGGCTACGGGGGCGGCGACCGGCCGGCATTGGGATCGGCCCTGTTGCTGCTGGGCCACGGGCTGTGGAACCTGGGGCAGCCGGAGGGCGCCGAGCGGGCGCTGCGGCGGTGCCTGGAACTGCTCGACGACGGCCTCCCCGACGTCGCGCTGGCGGGCGCCTGGGAGCACTTGGCATTGGCGATGATCGCCCGGCGGCAGTGGGACGACGCGGAGCACTGCCTGGCCATGGCGCTGCAGGAACTGCCGCGGCCGGCGCCGCCTGGGGACCTGGCGTACCTGACTGCCATGCGCGGCGTCGTCCAGGGCGGCCGGGGCTGCCACGCGCTGGTGCGCGACAGCCAGGCCGAGGCGGCGGCGCTCTACCTCGAAGCGGGTGACGGCGTCAACTACGCCATCTGCCTGGCCAACGCCGCCATGGAGCAGCAGCTGCTGGGGAACCGCCCGGCCGCGGACGCGATGCTGCGGCGGGCGCTGCGGTCCTGCGCCGCGGACGGCGCCGCGGCCGCCGAGCCCATCGTCCTCAAGGACCTCTGCCGGGCGGCGCTGGACGACGACCGCCCGGCGGATGCCTGGGAGTGGTTCCAGCGCGGCCGGCGCCTGGCGCGCGACCGGGGCACGGCGCTGCCCGCCGAGTTCACGGCCGCGGGCGCGCTGGCCGCGGCCCTGCTGGGGGACGCCGGCGGGGCCCGCGAGCTGGCCGGCCAAATGGCCGCGGCCGGCGAGGGGGCGGACGGATGCTGGCGCGACCTGGCCGAGGGGGAACGGCTGGTGCGGGGCGGCGATGGCGCCGGCACCGCGCTGTTGCACGATGCCGGCGACCGGTTCCTGTCGCTGGGGATGGAGCTCGAGGCCGCCGGCTGCTGGGCAAGGGCGGCGGCGGCGGTGCTGGCCTGCGATCCCGAGGCGGACCCGGGGCCGGTGGTCGCGCGGTTGCTGCGGGCGGAGTCGGTCTACCGGCGCCATGGCGCCCGCCCGGCCCTCGATCGGGTGCGGATGCTGGTCCCGGAGCTGCTGCGGCGGGCCGGGGACGGCGAGCTGCCCCATGCCGCCGATCCGGGGCTGCTGTCCGGCCTGTTCGAGCTGACCGACCGGCTGGCGTCGGCCACGGACCCCGAGGCGATCGCCGACAGCGCGCTGCGGATGGCCGTGCGCCTGCTGGGCGCCGAGCGGGGCGGGCTGTTCCTGCTGGGCCAGGACTCGGAGCTGATCCTGGTGGCCCAGGTCAACCTGGACCCCGATACCCGCCGTGATGCCCTCGATTTCTCGCGCCAGGCGGTGCTGGCGGCGGCCGGCAGCGGCCGCGAAGTGTACTCCAACGACGCCCAGCTGGACGAGCAGTTCGGATCGCGGCTGAGCGTCAAGCGCAACGCCATCCGCTCGTTGCTGGCGGCGCCGGTCAGCTACCGGGAGGGCGCCATCGGCGCGCTGTACCTGGACACCCGGCTCAAGGGCGGCGTGTTCTCGCCGCGCCGCCGGGAGTTCCTGCGGGCGCTGGCCGCGATCATCGGGTCGGTGCTGGAGAGCGGCCGCCTGGTGGCGCGGCTGCAACGGGAAAACCGGTCGCTGCGGGACGGACGGGAAGCGGTGCTCGATCGCATCGTCGGCGCTTCGCCGGCGGTGCGGGATTTGATGGCGCGGGTCCGCACGGCGGCCGCGGTCGATGTCCGGGTGCTGATGGAGGGCGAGACCGGCACCGGCAAGGAACTGGCGGCGCGCGCCATCCACGAGCTGTCCGGCCGCAGCGGACGGACCTTCCTGGCGCTGGATTGCGGCTCGCTGCCGGAGAACCTGCTGGAGGCCGAGCTGTTCGGCTCGGTCAAGGGCGCCTTCACCGGCGCCTACGCCGACAAGAAGGGGCTGTTCGAGGCCGCGGACGGCGGCACCCTGTTCCTGGACGAGATCACCAGCGCCTCGATGGGGGTCCAGGCCAGGCTGCTGCGCGCCATCGAGGCCGGCGAGGTGCGCCGGGTGGGCGACACCGCGGTGCGCCGGGTCGATGTCCGGCTGATCTGCGCCACCAACCGGGACCCCGAGGTCGAGATCAACGAGGGCCGCTTCCGCGAGGACCTCTACTATCGCCTCAACGTGGTGCGGCTGCGGGTGCCGCCGCTGCGGGAGCGCTCCGGCGACATCCTGCTGCTGGCCGAGCATTACCGCCGGCTGTTCCAGCGGCAGTACCGCAGGCGCGGCACCCGCTTCTCCGACGCCGCCCGCGAATGCCTGCTGCAGTATGCCTGGCCCGGCAACATCCGGGAGCTGGAGCATGTGGTCAAACGGGCGGTGATCATGTCGGCGGGGCCGGTGATCACGCCGTCCGACCTGGAGATCCGCTGTGATACCGTTCCTCCGGCGACGATCAGGGAGGAAACCGACCAGGCGCGGCGGGCCCGGCTGGTCGATGCCCTGCGGGCGACCAACGGCAACGTCAGCAGGGCCAGCGCTCAATTGGGAATATCCCGCCGTCAGGTACAACGACTGATGAGGAAGTATGAAATCAACAATGATGGTGAAAGCAGTGGCATTTCTGGTGAAGATTAGCGATAATATTGCATAATGGTGCGACATTTATGTCACACATGATAACATAATGGCATAAAGTGTATTAAGAAGATTTATTTCAATCTTGATATCTTCAAGTGCGACAAAAAAGTCGCACTTTTTTCGTTGTCGTGATGATCATTAAACGTAACTTGGAATAGTTCATTTTCTAATTACATGCTTGGCAACGGATTGCTTGAGCAACGACCCGTCCGGTGATTCAATGGCATCCCCCTTGCAACAGTATACTAGTAACTGCAAGAAAGGAGATCCCGATGAAAGTGCTGGACAAGGCGTTGATGATGAAGATCAAGGGCGGCGACGAGATTGACCCGCCTGTTCCTCCCACGCCGCCGCCCGTAAGGCCATAGGTCAGGCGTTCCCATCAGCACCGGCGCGGGCAGGGCCAGGCGGCCCGGCCCGCGCCGGCATCGCCAGAGGAGAAACTCATGTACGACAAGATCCATAACTACCGCTTCGTGATGCAGGATGGCCGCCAGTTGATCGGCAAGGTGATCGCGCAGGACGCATTGAAGCTGATCATCGACGCCGGCCGCAGCCGGTCGCTGGAGCGCCGCACCATCCTCTATCATCATGCCATCATCCGCGCCGAGCGGATGGGGTGGAAATGCGCGACGCTGGCCTGAGCGAGCCGGCCGGGCCCCCGCCGGCGGTGGTCCGGATGCCGGTCGACGAGGCCGCCTTGGCCGAGGCCTGGAGCCGCAGCGGCGGCCGCTGCGAATGCGGCACGATCTCGCACGGGCATGACCTGCGCTGCAACCGCCTGCTGGTGTGGCCCAACCGCGGCCGGTCCCAGGGCCGGGGCGCCTGGAGCCTGCGGCTGCACGCCAACGGCGGCCAGCCCTGCTGCGAGGCGGTCTGCTCGGTCTGCGCCGCCCGCGACGAGGCCCGCGGTGGCTGAGGCCGCGGCCCGGCCGGGCGCGATGCCCGGCGCCCTGCGGGTGCGGGGCTGGCTGCTGGACCAGCTGCAGCTCGACGCCGTGCGCGAGGCCGCCAACGTGGGCGCCTGCAACGCCGCCCGGGCCCTGTCGGAACTCACCGGCCGGCGGGTGGCGGTCGAGCCGCCCGCCGTGGCGGTGCGGCCGGTGGCCGAGCTGCTGGAAACGCTGGCCGGCGGACCGGGACGGGCCGCGGCCGTGGTTGACGACGTGCTGGGCGACCTTACCGGCCGGGTGGTGTTCGTGATGCCGCAGGAGGCGCCGGACGGCACCGCCGCCGGCTTCACCCGGGCCGACGAGCTGGAGCCCGGGCTGTTCCGCCAC
>JALOPJ010000011.1 GCA_025453955.1 Candidatus Edwardsiibacteriota bacterium | reverse complement strand
GTGAACAAATAAATATTTGAATTAACTTTTTTAGATTTGAGTTTCTCAAAAAAAGCAACCCAATTTATATCATTACTGATCAATAACTGTCGTGCTTTTTCTGCTTCATGTTTGATTGTGAAAGACATATCGTTCGTAAGTATATTCAGCAATAGTTCACTACACCGCTTAATATCTCTTAACACAAGAACCCCATTAGCAATACCGGTATCTAAGTGTACTTGTATGGCCAACGGATGGGTTCTGGAAAGAATTGAATACCTCGCGGAGTAACTATAACTTTCCGCGAGCGAGAATAATCTACATATCGTAAGGAACTGCGGTCCTCTCTTTATTTCTGCCTCAAATGATTCATCGACAGCTTCCTGCATCCTCTTTTCGCTTTCTTCTATCCATTTTCTGATTGACAAACTATAATTACTATCAACCCGACCAAACATAGGTCGGTATTTTCTCTCGTCCCAAATACCTTCAAGTTTTAATGTATAATATCTTTTAATAAAATATTCAATGCTATAGTTGAATATCTTTTTTGTGTGTTCTCTTAGATTAACCTCCGGTACATATGCTATTACAGGTTTCCCTTGAGCTAAAGTAGCCGCTAGTTCAGAATCTTTTCCAAGGGTATCGAGTTCCTGTGTCATATATATAGTACATTTAGCACGCTTTAGCATTAGGCTTTCTACAATACCTTTGTCTATTCTCTCAGCACATTTTGATTGTGTTGGATCGAAGTATCGTAAATTCATCCTTAATATTTTCTTGTTCTTGAAGAGCATTGAAATGAACTCGAATGTTTCTTCATATTCCCATTTATATCGCATTGACGTTGCGATATAAATATCCATAAAATCCCAAGTGAGGTAGACGTCTGCATTTTTTAATGCAATATCTATTATATTTTGACATTTATCCGAGTCCTTGATTATTTGGCTCATCAATCTATGATGTTCATCTTCTGTTATCTCTTTGTTCTGTCTCTTATATTTAATCTTTTCTTTATAATCGTCTAATCTTCTGCCAGATATGTAACCAGTATAGAATGTATCAGATTTGCTGATTTTGTTAATATCCGTCGTTTTGCTTGGTCTACCATGATATGACTTAGTAATTGTGCTTTTATCCCTGCTATACGGCAATAATTTCTTTTCTACTTCGTCGCGAATCTTACATTTTGATAAACTGTTAAATGCGAATTTGAAATTACCATACTTCAACATAGCATATCCACGGAATTTAGTAACACCCGCCTTCAACTCCTGTAGTTTAATTTTGTCCTTTTCAAATATGAATGAAAAAAAACCCCGCTCAATACGGCGCTGGTTTAATAAAAGCATTAACTCGTTAAGTTCTTCATAGTTCACTCCGACGGTTGATGCTGAGCGAATGAATGTAGCGATTAGCTCCTCTTCATGCTTTGATAAAGAATGTGAGATTGATTGTGCACAAAACTTCTCAACAATCAGCATCCTGATGTTCTCTGGTTTAGTAATATCAAGATGCTCGATAGCCAGTTCGCTAAATTTCATTTATCTACCGCCTATTCTTACTTACAAAAACGCTCTTACATGTTTTATAACTGTAAGAGCGTTGGTTTATGATTATTTCTTCTCCAGCAGCGCCAGGTAGGTCTTCACCCTGACGTTCTTGGGGTCCTTGTTCAGGCATTCCTGCCATTTCTCCCGCGCCTTGTCCTTCTTGCCGTCCTTGAGGTAGGCCACGCCCATGAAGATCAGCGCCTCGATGTAGTCCGGGTTGGACTCCAGGATGGTGTTCAGCTCGGCCATGGCGTCGGCGGTCTTGCCCAGGTTCAGCAGGCACTTGGCCATCTTCAGCCGGGTGTCGAGGTACTTGGGGTTGATCTTCAGCGCCTTGGCGTACTCGTCGATCGCTTCCTTGTCGTAGCCGATGTCGTTGTAGGTGTCGCCCAGCTTGGCGTGGGTGCCGGCCAGCTGGTTGCGCACGCCCAGTGGCATCCCGCCCTTGACGTCCTCGGCGTCCGAGGCCTTGGTGAAGTGGGCCAGCGACTCCTCGTAGCGCCCCAGCTCGTTGAGCGTGATGGCCAGGTTGAGGTGGGCCTCCACGTAGTTGGGGTTGAGCTGGATGCCCTCGCGGAACGACTTGACCGCCTCCTCGAACTCGCCGTTGAGGTAGTAGGCCAGCCCCAGCTGGTTGTAGATGTCGGCGAACTCCGGCGACAGGCGGACGGCCTTCTTGAACTCCTGGATGGCCTCGCCGTGGCGCCCCTTGGCGTAGAGCTCCCGCCCCAGCTTGTAATGTCGTTCGGTCTCGAAGTTCATGTCGGGACTATCGGTGAATCGATGACAATAGGATACGGCAAAACAAGGGATTTGTCAAGTGCAACTTTTCACAACCACCGCTCAACATGTCATTCCCGCCCCGTGTCACCGCACGGGGTAAACTCCAGCGGGAATCCAGGAGACACTGGATGCCAGCTTTCGCTGGCATGACAGCCGGAATGAACGATGGCGAATAAAGGATACCGCCTCCCTTCGATCTACGCGGCAGGATGCATTTCTCAGGGTGATGATCGTCCGTCGCTTGCAGGCGCCAGCCGCGCCAGTATCCCGTCCGACAGCAGCAGCCCCCGCTGGGAGAGCCGCACCCGGTCGGGCTCCCTGACGACCAGCCCCTCGCGCTCCAGCCGCTGCCACTCCTCCGGCGACCGCGACCAGGGCGGCGCGCCCCAGCGCGCGGTGAACGCGGCGACGTCGATGCCCTCGGTCATCCGTAGGCCCAGGAACACCGCCTCGAACAGACGCTGGCCGCGGCTGAGCGTCTCTTCGAACCCGCGCGCACTTTCGCCGTGTTCCGCATTCTTCACGTATTCCATCGGATCGGTGACATTGGCCCAGCGCCGTCCCCCGAGGTGCGAGTGCGCGCCCGCGCCGAAGCCCAGGTAGTCGCCGCAATGCCAGTAGTTGAGGTTGTGGCGCGAGCGGGACCCGGGCCGCGCGAAGTTGGAGACCTCGTAGTGTTCGTAGCCCGCGGCCGCCATCGTTGCGATCGCCGACAGGTACATGTCGGCCTCGATATCCTCGGGGACGCGCTCGATCTTCCCTTGCGAATCCAGGATCCCGAATTCAGAATACGGTTCGTAGGTCAGCGCGTACAACGACAGGTGCTCCGGGCCGAGGGAGATGGCCCGGTCGAGGTCCCGCCGGAAACCGTCCAGCGTCTGCCCGGGCAGGGCGAAGATCAGGTCCAGCCCGATGTTGGCGAAGCCGGCGGCCCGCGCCTGCGGGAAGGAGTCCGCCGCCCGGGCCGCGTCGTGGGGCCGGCCCATCGACGCCAGCAGCGCGTCGTCGAACGACTGCACGCCCAGGGACAGCCGGTCGAACCCCAGCTGCCGCAGGCCGGCCAGCTTCCCGGCGTCGAGCGTCTCGGGGTTGCACTCGATGGTCAGCTCGGCGCCGGCGGGCAGCGGCGCCAGCTCGCGCAACGCCGCGAGGACCTCCCCGAGCTGCCGCAGCGGCAGGATGCTGGGCGTCCCGCCGCCGAAGTACACCGTGTCCGAGAAGGAATCGATCTTTACCGGCCCGGCACTGCGGATCTCGGCAACCAGCGCGCGGGTGTAGGACTCTAATGCTATATTGTCCCCGGCCGGGACCGAGTTGAACCCGCAGTACCGGCACTTGGACCGGCAGTAGGGGATGTGGACGTAGAGCGAGCGCATGGCGTGAAGTGTACCACACCCGGCGCCTCATGGCAAGCGCTGACTGGGCCATGGACGGGCGAAGGCCGGGGATCCCCGGCCTTCGCGGCACCTGACGGCTCGCCCGTTCGCTCACCGGCGGTAGCTGAGGCTGATCATGTGGGTGGCGCCGATCTCCTGCCCCGGGATCACCGCGTAGTCGACCGCGACGCCCCGGGTCGCGACGCCCAGTCCGAACCGCAGCCAGGACGGCCAGCCGGCGTCGCGGTCGGTCCGCAGGCCGGCCCGCAGCGCCAGCAGGCTCCAGGCGGTGTACTCGGCGCCCAGCGACACCACCGGCAGGTCGTCCAGCGGCAGCTCCACCGCGGCGGCCGGCACCAGGGGCAGCGTCGGCAGGTAGTAGGTCGCTCCCAGCGACGCGGTGACCGGCAGGCCCGCCGACTCGTCGTGGAATGTCATCCCCGGGCCGAGGTTGCGCAGGGCCGCCCCCACCGTCAGCCGGTTGAACCGCTTGACCGCGCCCAGGTCCAGCATCACCGCGGTGGCCGACTCCTGCTCGATCTCCTCCCGCAGCAGCTTGACCGTGACGCCGGCCGTGAGTTTCGAACCGGGGAACCGTCGAAATTGCTGAGGGCCAGCGAGACGGCGTTCCTGCCGAACGCCATGGCGCCGGCCACGTAGCCGTAGTACATGTCGAGGTAGGTGGGCGCCATCGAGGCGGTGACCGTCAACGTGCCCACGTCGGCCAGCCCGGCCGGGTTCCAGTGGCAGCTGTAGATGTCGCCGGTGACGGCGCAGAACGCCTCGCCCATGGCCGTGGGCCGGGCCCCCTGCGGCAGGGTCAGGAACACGCCCGCCTTGTCCCCGGGGCCCATCGCCGACGCGGCGGCGGCCGTCGCCGCCAGCACCAGCAGCAGTGATACGCGCTTCATCATGTCCCTCCCTCCGTCATCTCAGGATTGCGATCTTGCCGGCCTTGGCCTGCCCCTGCGGGTTGGTGACCGACCAGAGGTACACGCCGCTGGCGGCGGACGGCGCCCACGTGGCCAGCCCGTCGCCGTCGTTCTCCTCGATGGTGGTCAGCAGGCGGCCCTTGATGTCGAAGATCTTCAGGGTGGCGGCCGCGGTCAGCCCGTCGAAGTTGACCGTCCGGTGCCCCAGCCATTGCTTGAAGGGATTGGGGAAGACCCGCACGTTCGCCAGGTCGGCGGCCGCCGCCGGCCCCTGCACCACGATGCGGATGGAATCGCTGTCGACCGTCAGGTCGTTGCCCACCGCCCGCAGCTTGGCATACCCCACGTAGCGGCCGGCCGGCGTGCCCTCGGGCACGTACAGGGTGACGGTGACGTCCACCGTCTGGCCGATGGCGAGGCCGGGGAGGGACGCCGGGGACTCGATGAAGCCCGCGGTCAGCGTCTGCGACGGGGTCGTGACATGATGCAGGGTGATGCCGATGGCCGTCAGGCTGTCGACCGTCGCGGTGCTGGGGCCGTCCAGCGGGTCGGGGTTGAGCGAGTCGCGGGTGTTGGCGACGCGGAAGCTGCGCGAGACGTAGGCCGGCCCGGCCGGCAGCGTGCCGAAGTCCAGGCTGTCGCCCCGGGCGTCCAGCAGGTCGGGGAAGATGTCGAGGTCGACCTGGCTGGTGATCACCAGCCCGTGGCGTGAGTAGATGTTGCCGGTGGTGTCCTCGCCCAGGTCGCGCCAGACCAGGAAGTAGTTGGCGACCGAGTCGATGTCGGTGATGGCCACCGCCGGGGGATAGAAGATGTTGCCGAAGTTGGCGCCGCTGTTGCCGGTGTAGGTGTCGAACATCTTGTAGGACGGGGAGAACTGGCCGACGCTGTCGTTGAAGGCGCACAGCCGCAGCTCGAAGGCCTCGTCGGTGGTGTCCACGTTGGAGTGCCAGACCACGACCATGTTGCCGGTGGTCCCGTCGATGGCCATCCGCGGCCGGTAGTTCCAGTCGCCGGACAGGGTGTCGCTGACCCGGAGGTTGGCGGAGAAGGCCGCCGCCGTGTCGGCCTTCTGGCTGAAGAACAGCACCGGCTGGGCGTTGGAGGCCGCCACCCCGGTCCGGGTGTCCTCCCAGATCACCATGGTCTTGCCGTTGATCCGGTCGATCGTCGGGTTCTGCATCCGGGCCACGTCGCCGTTGTCGTTGAGCTTCAAGTCCGTTGCCCCGAAGGTCAGCCCATGATCGAGCGACCGGTTGCAGAAGATGTCGCACTGGGGGTCGTTGGTGTTGCCGCCGTCGCTCTGCTCGTAGGCGACGAAGACCTTGCCGCTGTCGTCGCAGGCGATCGCCGGGTGCTTGGCGGCCTTGAGCGAATCCACGTTCACCCGCACCATCCCGGTGAAATTGACGTCCCGGCTCAGGGACCGGGAGCAGCGGATCTTGGTGGCCAGGGACCCGGTGGCCTCGGTCCATACCAGGTAGAGGATGCTGTCCCTGGCGTCCACCGCGATCCTGGGCAGCGCGCCGAAATTGTTGGCGTCGTCCTTGTTGTTGCGGACGGACGGTCCCTTGATGGTGTCGGGCGGGGTGAAGGTGGCGCCGCCATCGGTGGACTTGGACAGATAGATCCGCCAGAAGGTATCGGTGTGCTTTACCTGCCACACCACGTAGATGGTCCCGGATCCGGCCTTGACCATCCAGGGATAGACGTTGTCCAGGCTGTCGTTGCAGACCATGACATTGGGCCGGGAATAACTGGTCGCCAGGTCGGTGGACTTCGCGAAGTAGATGGCGTGGCGACCATTACCGTCCCGGTCGTCCTCCCAGATGGTGTAGACCCTGGGGTTGTCCGGTAGGCTGTCATCGATGATGGTGTATGGATGGATGGCCGGATGACCCGACAATCCCGGGGCATCATCGACCCTGATCTGTGGCCCCCACGTGATCCCCTGGGTCCACGCCGGCACGGCCATGGTCAGCACTACCAACACCTGAAGGAATCGCTTCATACCGCCTCCATAGACATGATTATGCGCATGACCCCTTTTCTGATTTGAGTCATCGTGTGTCATTCCGGTTCCCGGATTTCAGAGCCGATCGGTGCTGTTGACTGCGGTCCCGGGACGACAGTGCATCTTTCTTGACTTTTGCCGGGAAATCTGACATGATTACACAATGCGTCACCGTTGTCTGCTGACCATCTTCGCATTGATCATCGTTCCGGCGGCGGCCCGGGATTTTCCGGCAGCGGCGCCCGGCGGATCGCCCGTGGTCATCCTGGCGCCGCTGCCCGACTCCGCCGCGCCCGGCGGGGAGCCGCTGGAGATCTCGCTGCTGCTGGAGGGGCTTTCCGGCCTGGACCTGCGGCTGTCCCTGGACGGCGAGGACGTCACGGCGCGGGCCGAGATCACCGGCGAGTACGTGTTCTGCCTGGTCGACCCGGCGCCGGCAGCCGGGCCGCACACCGTGTCGTTCGCCGCGCTCGACGGCGCCGACACGGTGGCCGTCGAGACCTGGCCGTTCACCATCGCGGCGGCCGCGCCGCAGGACTCGCTCGATGACCTGCCATCCGATACGACCGCCCCGCCTGTCCCCTTCTTCCTCTCCGTCTCGGCCGGCGCGCAGTACGGCGCCTGCCGCCAGGACACCGCCGGCCTGGGGCTGACCTATCCGATCGGCGCCCACCCGGTGGTCGAGCTGTCCGCCTCCGGCCCGCTGGCCGGCGGGTCGTTCAGCGGCTACGCCAGCTACGACCGATCGTACGACACGTCCCCCCACGGCCTGCTGCAGGCCGACCTGCCCTGGCTCGAGCTGTCGCTGGGCGAGTTCTACCCCGACGTCTCGGAACTGGCGTTCTCCGGCGTCACCCCGCTGGGCGGCGTGGCCGCCTACCGCTGGCCGCGGGCCAAGCTGGGACTGGTCGCCTGCCGCACCCAGAGCGCCGACACCGGGTACCAGACCTTCTCGCAGTACCTCTACGGCGCTCAGGCCGAGGCCCGGCCGCTGGACAGCCTGCGGCTGACGGCCGGGTACCTGCGGGGCTTCGACCGCGCGTCGTCGCTTCCGGACTCGGTGCGGTACGCGCGGTCGGTGTTCGTCTACACCGACACCGTGCTGGGGCTGACCGACTCCGTGGTTACGGTCGACACCCTCCACACCGGCCGCAACCGCATCCTGTGGGGCGGCGCGCGCTACGGCTGGCCCCGGCTGGCGGTCGGTGCGGAGTTCGCGGCCGCGTCGTTGCTGCCGGACACCGGCGGGGCCGTCGCCGGCATCGCCTACTCGCTCGCCGCCCGGCTGCGGCTGGGCCGGCACGGCGTCGAGGCCGCGCTGACGTCGGTCGGGGACGATTTCCGGAGCTTCGGCAACCCCTATGCCGAGGCCTCCAGGGACGAGTTCTCGGTCCGGCAGGATTCGCGCTGGAATCCCTCGCTGTCCACTGCCATCGACGGCGCCCTCTACACCGTGGCGTCGGACTCGGCGGACGGCATCAGCCGCCGGCTGGGCGCCGGGTTGACCGCGACGCTGGGCGCCGTCCGCTCGGCCAGCCTCCGGCTGGAGTACGGCGCCCGGCCCTACACAGCCTACCTGTCGCAGACGCGGACCGCCTCGCTGTCCGGCGCGGTGGCGGCCGGGACGGCGTGGATCTCGCCGTCGTACGCCTACTCGTCGGCATCGGGCGACCGGCTCAGCCAGTCGCACACGGCGGCGCTCGACCTCTCCCTGGCGGCCGGGACGCGGCTGCGTTTCAAGCCGGGCATCCAGTATTGCCAGGTGCGCGACGACCGCGGGACATCGGACCAGGACAAGACCACGCTGCTGCTGGGCCTGGGCTGGGACGCCACGGCCTGGGTGACCGTCGACCTGACGGCGCGGCACATCGCCAAGAACGACCGGATCGACCCGGCGCAGTCGTACCGCCAGTCCTTGTTCTCGGCCCTGCTGACCGCCCATTTTTAGGGAACCCGGGGACCAGGGAACGGCTCTAATATTTAAGAGCTCTGCAACCAAAACGACGAGGCCGCATGATCCGCAACATATTGATGGTCCTGTTGTTGCTGGTTTCTGGCGCTGCGGCAGCAGTGGACTCCACCGCCACGCTGACGCTGTTCGCCGGCGATTGCTTCGTCTGGCACGCCGGCAAGAGCGACGAGGCCGACATCGACCAGCCCCTGTACACGGGGGATTCGGTCCGCACCGGCAAGGGGTCGCGGGTCGAGCTGGGCTACGCCGACGGGACCGTCATCCGGCTGGGGGAGAACTCCCGGCTCGTCATCCGCAGCCAGGGATCGGTCCGCAGCGTCGGCCTGCTGTCCGGGAAGTTCTGGGCCAAGGTCGCCAAGCTCTCCGGGGGCTCCCGGTTCGAGGTATCGTCGCCCACCGCGGTGGCCGGCGTCCGCGGCACGGTGTTCAAGGTGGAGGTGGACCGCGATTCCACCTCGCGGGTGGCCGTGGAGGAGGGCGAGGTCGAGGTGCACAACCCGGTCCGCCAGGGCCGGATGGTCCGCCTGGCCGCCCTGCAGGAGGCGTTCGTGCGGCGCCGGCTGGACCCCACCGAACCCCGGCGCTTCGATCCCGGCCGGGAGCCGCGCTGGGAACGGCTGACCCGCCAGGCCTTCTTCGGCCTGGCCAAGGCCTCGCGGGGATTGCTGGCCGGCGCCGGGCGCATCGCCCGGGACGAGGACCGGCTGCTGCAGACCGCCCAGCGCTTGGCGTCCAAGGCCGACGCCGGCCGGGCCACGCCGGCCCAGCTGGAGCGCGGCGCCGCGGACATCCTGCGGACGGCTTTCGATAACCGCCGCAAGTTCCGGCTGCTGCGGCTGCGGTCCGAGAAACGGTTCCGGCAGGTCAAGGTGCTGGCTTTCCGGGTCGAGGAGCCGGGCGACGCCGGGACGCTGGCCGCCGAGGCCGATGGCATCAGGTCCGAGATCGACCGGATCACGGCGCAGTTCGAGACGGCCGATGCCCGCGTGATGGAGCTGCTGGACCGGCTGGACGCGGCGCCGCAGGGCGGCTCCGGGCCGTCCGGCGCCGTGCTGGGCCAGCTCCAGTCGCTGGAAGGGAAGACCGGGGCCGCCCGCGATCTTCTCCAGGCCGCAGCCGGAAAGCTGGACCAGGCCGAGCCGGTCATGGCCGCCTTCCTGCAGGAGATCGGCGGAATCCGACTGCTGGCCGCCACCCAGCCCCTGGCGGCGCGCGAGCAGCTGGCCGATTTCCGGCGACGGTTCGCCGCCTTCAAGCTCGCCGCCGGCGGGTTCTCCTTCCCGGCCCTCGACCGGCAGTGGCAGGAATCGCGGGCGCTGTCGGCCCAGGCGCGGCGGCTGGCCTCCGGAGTGCCGAGGGATGACGCCGGCCGCGCGGCGCTGGAGGGGCCGTTGCAGCGCATCGCGGCGGCGGCGACGCTGGCCGCGGCGGCGTGGCACCGGTCGCAGCGCCTGGCGCGCCAGGGGCTGGTCGTCGAGCGCCTGGTCCTGGAAACCGATGCGCTGCTGCGGCGATGACCGTCGGACCGCCGCACCTGGACGGAACCGATGCCGTCCCCGGGTGCTCTAATCTGGTGCGGGCGGCCGGGGACGCGAAGCCGGATTTCGACCGGCTGGTCGGCGATGCGGGACGGCGGTTGTACAACCTGCTGCTGCGGCTGTGCGGCGACCACCATTACGCCCAGGACCTGACCCAGGACGTCCTGTTGATCGCCTGGCGCGAGTACGGTAAGTTCCGCGGCGAGTGCGATATCTTCACCTGGCTCTACCGCATCGCGGTCAACCACCACCGGCGTTTCCAGCGGCGGATGAGGTTTTCCCGCTGGCTGGGACTGTCGGAGCTGGGCGACGACGATGAACGGCTGGCCGCCGACGATCCGGCGGCGGCCGAGCGGGGCGAGCGCCAGGACAAGGTCGCGGCGGCGGTCGCCGCCCTGCCCCGGGACTTCCGGGAGACGATCGTCCTGTTCTATTACCAGGACCAGGATTGCCGGCGGATCGCGGAGATCGTCGGCTGCAGCGAGGGCACGGTCAAGTCGCGCTTGTGGCGCGGCCGGCGGATGCTGGCCGGGAAGCTCAAGGGGTATTACCAGGAAACGGAGGGATAGCACCATGACCTGCACCGACATCGAACGCTTCCTGCGCGATCATCCGCGCCAGGGACTGCCGGACGCGGCAACGGCCCACCTGCGCGGCTGCGCCGCCTGCCGCGCGCTGTGCCGCGAACTGCGGGGATTGGACCAGCTGATGGCGGGGCAGCCCCGGGCCGACGCCCCCCCCTATCTTGCCGCGCGGGTGCTGGCCGAGCTGCGGTCGCCGCAGCGGCCGTCCGCCGGCCTCCGGCCGCTGTGGGTCCCGTTCGCCGCGGCCGCGGCCGGGGTGGCGCTGGTCTGGTTCTCGGCGATCAGGCCGGCGCAGGACCAGGGCCGGATCTCCCGCGATGGCGAGCCGGTGGCGCCGATCGCCATGGTCGATGCCCCGGCGCCGGGCGCGGCCGCCCCGGCCGTCGCCGGCACCAAGGTCTACCCGGTCTGGCCGGCCGACCTCGACGCGGTCGCCGACGGCGAGCTCTCCATCACCGCCTCGCTCTACCCCGCGCTCGGTGCCGCCGACCGGGTGCGGGTCGCGGTCGACCAGCGGGACTATACCGGCGAATCGGAGATCACCGGGGAATACCTGATCGTGTCGCCGCAGGGCCTGGCACCGGGCAAGCACCTGGTGACGGTGTCCTGCGCGCAGGCGGACGGGGGCTGGCGGTCGGTGTCCTGGAGCTTCTATCTGATGGAGGACGCATCATGAGGCGGTCGTCGCTGCTGGCGCTGGCCTGGTGCGCCGCGGTCGCGGCGGCCCTGGCCGGGGAGATCGCCGTCTCCCCCAATCCCGCCCGGGTGCCGCCGGGCGGCACGGTCCGGTTCACCGCCACCGGTGCCGCCGGTCCCGTCGGCTGGCGGGTCATCCCGGCGCGGCTGGGCGCGATCGACGCCGCCGGCACCTTCACGGCGGCGGACCGGCCGGGACGGGGCATCGTCCGCGCGGTCATCGCCGGCCCCGGCGGGACGGAACTGGTCGGCCATGCCGCCGTCGTGGTATCCGCCGAGGCCTGGCGCAGCCTGACGGTGGAGGTGTCGCCGCAGCAGTCCGCGTTGCGGGCCGGGGAGACGGCGCAGTTCGCCGCCCGGGTGCGCGATGCGGCGGGCGCGGCGGTGGACGGCGCCGGGATCAGCTGGAAGGTCGTCCCGCCCGAGCTCGGCAACATCGGGCTGGACGGGGCCTTCACGGCGGGGAATGCCGGCACGGGCCGGATCGTGGCCGTCGCCGAAACGCCGCAGG
This sequence comes from Candidatus Edwardsiibacteriota bacterium, assembly GCA_025453955.1. Taxonomy (GTDB): domain Bacteria; phylum Edwardsbacteria; class AC1; order AC1; family EtOH8; genus UBA2255. Next base: position 16,286 of record JALOPJ010000011.1, on the reverse strand, counting down.
CCCGGGGCATCGGCCAGGCCCGGATCACCGTCATCACGGCCGGACCGCCCGAACGGCTGACGGTCGCGCTCTCGCCCAAGCGGCTGCGGCTCGCCCCGGGCGCGTCCGCCGCTTTCACCGTCGCGATCGATGGCGGCGACGGCGGTCCGGCGACCGCCGGACTGCGGTTCACGGTGGAACCGCCGACGCTGGGAACGATCGACGGCAGCGGCAATTTCACGGCCCTCGGCGCTGGGACGGGCATCGTCCGGGTGGTCGCGACCGCCGGCCGGGCCGCCGCGGCCGACCGGGCGCTGGTGACCGTCGGCGGTCAGGCCGGCCAGTACACTGTCCGTCTCACGCCCCGACGAGCTGCGCTGCGGGCCGGCGAGTCGGCCCAGTTCACCGCCGAGGCCTTCGACGGGAACGGCCAGCCGGTGACGCCATCGTCGTGGCGCTGGCGGGTGGTCCCGGAACGGATGGGCACGATCACTCCCGCCGGCCTGTTCACCGCCGGGAGCCGGGCGATGACCGGCCGCATCACGGTCCGGTTGCCGGTCGAACTCGGGACCGGCGGCGCCGCGGCCGCGCTGCGGGTGATGCCCGGCCGGCCGAATACGGTCACCCTGGAACCTGCCAAGGCAGTGGTCGGGCCGGGAGAGCTCCGGCAGTTCGCGGCCGCGGTGACCGGCCCGGACGGCGCGCCCCGGCCCGACGCCCGCGTCGACTGGAAGGTCTATCCGCCGGGGATCGGCACCATCACGCCGGACGGACTGTTCACCGCCGGCGTCGCGCCCCGGTTGGGCGTGGTGATCGCGCAGGTGCCGCCGGAGCTGGGCGGCGGCAGAGGCGTCGCCAGCATCGCGGTCTCCAGCTACGTCGTGCGCATCGCCGGAACGAGGCCCCGCCATCTCGTTGCCGGCGACGCGGTGCAGTTCATCGCGGAGGTGCGGGACGCGGGCGGCAACCAGGTCAGCGGCGTCGTGCTGCAATGGTCGCGGACCTCGGCGTCGCCGAATTTCGGCACCATCGACCCGGCCACCGGGCAGTTCATCGCCGGCACCCCGCTGGCCGCCCAGGCCGAGGGCATGGTGTACGTCAGGGCCTCGCTGGCCGGCCAGCTGATCGGCGGCGACGGCATCAAGGTGTACGTCCATCGGTAGCGCCGCGCCACGAAAAAGCGCTCCCCCGAGGGGGGAGCGCTTTTTGCATGTCCGAGGTCCGCGCGGCGGCTATTTCTTCCTGGCCTTGGGGGCCGCGCGCCGGGCGGGCGCCTTCTTTGGCTGCGGCGCCGGCGCCTCGCAGGGGACCTCCGCCGTCGCCGTTTCCTTCTCCTCCGGCGCCGCGAAGATGTCACGCTCGTCGCGTTTCTTGACGATGATGCCGTAGATGATGGTCTGGCCGGCGACGAACGAGGAGGCCAGGTAGGACAGCAGCATCAGCCGGACCGCGTTGAGCGACAGCCCGATGATGAAGGCGGACACGTGGCCGGACCAGTTGAGGTCGGTCGCCGCCAGCAGGAACTGGCACCCGCCGCAGCAGCCGGACAGCTTGATCAGGGCGTTCATCACCCAGCCGGGCGTGTACCCGTTGAACGCGGCGACCGCGATGGCGGTGAACTTCCCGCCCATCGCCAGCCCCAGGGTCTGGAACGCGACCAGCAGCGCCCCAGCGGTGAAGGCGCCGAACACCAGGAACCCGGCGAACGACACCAGCTTCAGCAGCGCGGTGTAGGCCACCAGGCGCCAGGGTTGGGCGGTGACGGCCGAGAAGGTCTCGAACAGGCTGTCGAAGGTGTCGGACTTGGTCGCGCCCACGATCACCGGGGAGTAGCACACGCCGACCGCCAGGGCGGCCAGCAGGAAGGCGATGAACAGGCAGACGAAGTAGACCGGCACGGTCAACAGCGCCACCGTCCACTCGCCCACCACCGGGATGCGCCCCCACAGCCCCAGCGCCAGCCCGCAGGCCAGCAGGAAGGCGACGAAGGCCACGATCACCAGCGGGCCGCCCAGCACCGACTTCCAGTTCCCCCGCAGGAACGTCAGGCCCTCGCCGATCTCGAAGAACTCGTTGCCGCGCAGCTGTTCGGCGGTGATCTTGGCCACCACGGCCGCCGCCAGCAGGTAGCACAGCAGGAAGGCCAGCGCGCCCAGGCCCCACAGCAGCCAGGCCCCGGCGCCGAAATCGCTCCACGGCAGCGGCACCAGCCCGAAGATGGCCCAGCTGTCGGCCAGCGAGCGGCCGGCGGCCAGGTGCGCCAGGTGCCCCAGCAGGCCGTGGACGGCGAAACCGGCCAGCAGCCCGACGAACAGCACCCAGATCTTCTTGGGCGACAGGCCCAGCCGGGCGGCGCGGAACACGTCGCGGTAATCGAAGTACAGCTTCAGCACGGGGGGACCTCCTTCAACTGCGTGGTGGTGGGAACGCGCCGGCGTCAGCTCAGGTATTCCACCAGGATCTGGCAGATGTAGTCCTCGATGCGGCGGGCCAGCTTGGCGCGGTTCATCCGGTTGACCAGGATCGAGAAGGCGAACATCTTGCCGTTGTTGGCCGTCAGGTAGCCCGACAGCGCCGACACGCCGCCGATCGACCCGGTCTTGGCGCAGATCCGCCCGGCCAGCGCCGGATTGGAGAAGCGGCCGCCCAGCGTGCCGTCGATCCCGCCCACGGCCAGCGAGTTGTAGAAGATCTCCCAGTAGGGCTGGTCGTACATGAACTTCAGCAGGTTCACCACCTGCAGCGGCGTCACCTCGTTCTGGCGCGACAGGCCGGAGCCGTCGGCCAGGTCCAGGTCGCCCAGTCCCATCTCGCCGGCCACGGTGCGCGACACGGCGGCGCCCTGCTCCATGCTGCCCTCGCCGGCGGTCTCGGAGCCCAGGGTCTTGACCAGGGTCTCGGCGTAGAGGTTGTGGCTGGACTTGTTGATCACCTTGATGATCTCGGAGAGCGGCGCCGAGTTGTGGGCGTACAGCAGCGAGGTGCTGTCGGGCCGCAGGTCGCGCTCCCGCAGCGACGCCGGCGAGCCCGCCACCGCGATGTCGCGGGTCCGCAGCACCGCGGTGAGGATCCGGGCGAAGTGGCTCTCCGGCTCCTTGGCCATGAAGATGAAGCGCTTGCTGCCGCCCTGCCCGATGGTGCCGGTGACCTTCAGCACCTCGCCGTTGAAGGTGACCGAGGGCGTGCCGCCCCGGTAGATCCTGACGTCGCGGGTGTAGCTGGTGCCGTTGCGGCGCTTGTAGGTTTTGGCCTTGGTGTAGTAGCCGCCCTTCAGCGTCCTGCTGAGGTTCCGGACCTGGACGGCCATCGGCGGGTCGGTGGTCACCCGCAGCGGCTTGCCCAGCTCGCCGCCGGAGACCGTCACCAGCACCATGTTGTCGCGGAACGACAGGCCGGACAGCTGCCAGGCCAGCCGCTTCTTGCGCTTGACCAGCCGGTTGCTGGAGCGCGGCACCATCGACACCAGCCGCTCCGGCGTGAAGTTGCCCTCGTCGCCGATGACGTCGCCCTCGACCGCGGTGACGCCCAGCGCCTTGAGGCTGTCGGCCCATTCCATCAGGGTCCGCACGTCGCCGATGGTGGGGTCGCCCGACCCCCGCACCAGCAGGTCGCCGTGGAGCACGCCCGCCGAGTCCACCGGGCCGCAGGCGTAGAGCTCGGTGCGGTAGGTGTACTCGGGACCCAGTTTCTCCAGCGCCGCCGCCGTGGTGAACAGCTTGGTGTTGGACGCGGGGATGAACTTGTCGTCCGAGTTGTACTGGTAGACCAGGGAGTCGGTGGAGAGGTCCATCACCGCGATGCCCCACACCCCCAGCCGGCCCAGCTTCTGGGAGAACAGCTGGTCGAGGTCCTGCTGCAGGTCGCCGGTGGGCCGGGGCAGGTAGAACACGGTGCGGGCGCGGCGCCGCGGTTTCGCCTTCTTCTTGGCCGGCGCCTTGGCCGTGGCGGCGTTGCCGGCCGCGGCGGCATTGGCCGCGGCGGCGCTGCCGGCGGGGAACGCCCCGGCCAGCAGCGCGGCCAGCAGCGCGGCCGCCAGCAACGGGCGGGATCGGTATGTCGGCGGTCTGGTCATGGCTCGGTCGGTGGTGCGAAGCGGTGGGCGGACGGCATCAGGCGGATTCCAGGAACAGGTAGGGTCGCCAGCGCTCGTCCGGGTGCTTGACGGCGTATTGCAGGAACGTCATGTAGTGCGGCCGGCGGGGATGCTTGCGCAGCCGCATCCGGGCCTGGCGCAGGCTGCGGTCGCCCTTGGCGTTGTTGCAGGCGGTGCAGGCGCAGACCAGGTTGTCCCAGCTGTCCTCGCCGCCCTGGCTGCGGGGCACGACGTGGTCGGTGGTCATCGCGCCGCCGACGGCGCCGCAGTACTGGCAGGTGTGGCGGTCGCGCCGCAGCACGTTCTGCTTGGTGAGCCGCACCTCCTGCCGCGGCCGCCGGATGGAGCGGACGACCCGCACCACGCTGGGCAGGCCGACCACGGCCCGCACCGACCGCACCCAGCTGTCGCTGGGCTCGACCACTTCGGCACGCTCGCCCAGCATCATCACCAGGGCCCGCCGCGCGTTGCAGATCATCAGCGGCTCGTAGTTCTGGTTCAGCACCAGCACCTGGTGTGACAGCAGCGTATGTCCGGTCACCTGGGTTGCTGCAGGACCTCCTCGTGGCGGAACTTGATCACGTGCTTGTACAGGTTGAAGGGGAAATAGATCTCCTGGTCGTAGGCGATGGCGATGGAGAATTCCTTGCCGCCGCGCTTGATGGTCGAGAGGAAATAGTCCGTGGCCAGCCTCTTGTACTCCGCCTTCTGCGCGTCCGTTTCCGGCACCAGCAGGAAGACCTTGCCCGCGTCGTCCCGCACCTGGTAGAAGTAATCGCCGGCGATCGGCAGCTTGTCGTCCAGCGCGCTCTCGGCCAGCCGGTCGGCGATGACGTTGTCGGCGTCGGCGAAGGAGTTGACCGTCGCTTCCCGCATCTTGCCCTTGATGTCGGCGAAGCGGATGTGGGCGATCAGGAACTTGAAGCCGACGTAGCCGGCCGTCATCAGCACGGCGACGATCAGGATCTTCAGCAGCGGATGCATCGGCGGTCGGGACATGGCGGACCTCCCAATAAATACGGGCACGAGCGCGTCCGCCGGTGCCCTTCAGAAGAGCTACGCTGTTCCTCCGGCCGGGCGCGGGACAGGACAAGCTCTGTGAAAACGCTGGTGGACCTGAGGGGACTCGAACCCCTGACCTCATGACTGCCAGTCACGCGCGCTACCAAAACTGCGCCACAGGCCCACTAATCCCATGAATGGTAAAGTTTAACAAAAAAAAGGCCGTCTGTCAAGCAAAAAACGGCCTCTATGGCCCCGATCCCCGGGGCGCCCGTCTGCGATTCCGGTCAGGCGTGCCGGTCAGGGATTCGTCCGATGACCGCGGACGGCATCACCCGCCGCCCGGCAGCCGCCGCAGGAACCGCATCACCGCGATCCAGCTGCCCGTCAGTCCCAGCAGCACGCCGAAGCCCCACAGCAGCAGCGCCTCCCGCGCGGTGAAGAAGTGCAGGAACCCGAAATTGGCCGCCAGCGGCCGGTAGAACAGGTACAGCACCGTGATCCCGGCGATCGTCCCCACGCAGCCGTGCAGCATGCCCTCCAGCAGGAACGGCCGGCGGATGAAGGCGTCGGTGGCGCCCACCAGCCGCATGATCTCGATGGCCTGGCGCCGGGCGTAGAGCGTCAGCTGGATGGTGTTGAAGATCACGATCACCGAGGCCAGGCTGACCACCACCAGCAGCGAGACGTCCAGCAGCATCAGCAGCCGGCCCAGCCGGTAGAACCGGCCCAGCCAGTCCCGGCCGAACTCGGTGTCCTCCACCCCGGGGATGCGCCCGATCTTCTCGGCGATGGCGGCCATCGACTCGGGGTCGCGGTGCGTCGGCCGCAGCACCACCCGGTAGGAGCGCGGCAGCGGATTGGTCTCCAGCGCGTCCAGCAGGTCGGTCTTGTCGGCCAGCTCGGCGCGGAAACGGCGCAGCGCCTCCTCCTTGGAGACGAAGACGGCGTCGGCCACGCCCGGTATCTCCCGGATGTAGCTGCCGGCCACCAGCGCCTGGTGCTGGTCGCAGGTCTCGGCCAGGAAGGCCTGGATCTCGAACTTGGTGCGGAAGGACGACACCGCCGAGCGGAAGTTGACCGTCACCAGCAGGAAGGCGCCCAGCAGGAACAGCGCCGCCGCCAGCGTGGACACCGCCAGCAGGCTCATCAGCCTGGCCCGCCGGATCCCGGACAGGGCCTCGCTCACATAGTACCACAACTGCACCCGGTCGTCCTCCTTGCGCCCCGGCCTGCCCGTCGTGGTCGGTCCCCGGCGGGAATGGGGCATCAATAGATTCTATCCGAAACCGGCGGGAAAAGCAACCCCGTTATGACTGCACCCGGAACCGCACCGGCGGCGACCGCAGCTCCCGGCCCTGCCGCAGCGCCGTGACGTAGACGGTGTGCGGCCCCGGTTCCAGCCGCCAGCGGGCGGCGCCGCCGTCGGCCAGCGGACGGCCGTCGACCACCCACCGCAGGGCGCGGCAGCCGGCGGGGACGGCGGCGCGCAGCCGGATCGCCTGGTCGGCGCGCGGCAGGCCGGGGTCGATGCGGAAGACGTCGTCCTGGACCGGGAAGGCCACGTGCAGGCCGCCCCCCCGCGAGGTGCCGAAGGCGCCGCCGCCCCGACCCGCCGACCAGTCGCGGTAGACCGGCGGCAGGCGGATGGCCGTTCCCGCGCCGTGGAAGGCGCAGACCGCCGCCGGCTCGCTGCCGGCCAGGAAGTACTCGGTCATCGCCGCCGGACAGTGCGGCGAGACCGCGTCGCCCGACAGCGGGCAGACCGCCGCGGTCACGATCCCGGCCGGACGGTCGAAGGCCGGCGGCCGGCGGTCGCGGTGCAGGGCCAGCATCACGTCGCGGAACAGCGGGCCGGCGCCGGAGATCCCGGAGACGCCGTGCATCGGCGCGCCGTCGAAGTTCCCCACCCAGACGCCCACGGTGTAGTCGGCCGTGTAGCCGGCGGTCCAGTTGTCCCGGTAATCCTTGGTGGTGCCGGTCTTGGCGGCGCAGGGGAACGGCAGGTCGACTGGGCTGCACTCCCCGAAGGCCGGGGCACGGGCCGACCGGTCGGCCATGATCTGGGTGAGGATGAACGCCACCTGCGGCGAGAACACCCGCTGCGAATCGCCGGGAGCCCGCGCCAGCACCGCCCGCTCGCCGCGGACCGTCCCGCCGTGGGCCAGCGCGGCGTAGGCGCGGGCCAGCTCCAGCAGGGTGACCTCGCCGTTGCCCAGCGTCAGACCGGGGCCGTAATGCCCGGGCGGCCGGGAAAGGCTGGCGAAGCCGGCGATCCGCAGCCGGTCCAGCAGCGCCGAGACGCCCAACCGCTCCAGCATCCGCACCGCGGGGACGTTATGGGAGCAGCCCAGCGCCGTGCGCAGCCGCACCGGCCCGTGCTGGCGCTCGTCGTAGTTGCGCGGCAGGTACTTCTCCGCCGCCGTCCCCTCGACCGCGTCCAGGTCGGGCAGCAGGTACGAGGCCGGGAAACCCTGCTCCAGCGCCAGGCCGTAGGTGAAGGGCTTCAGTGCCGAGCCCGGCTGGCGCAAGGCGGTCGCGCCGTTGCACTGACCGGAGATCAGCGGATCGAAGTAGTCGGCCGACCCCACCATCGCCAGCACCGCCAGGTCGCGGTTGTCGAGCACCACCGCCGCGGCGTTGCTGATGCCCTGGCCGGACAGCTTCCTGACGTAGGCCCGCAGCAGCCGCTCGAGGTCGGCGGTGAGCCGCGCGTCGACCGTGGTGCGCAGATCTCCGCCGCCGGCGGGGTCGCGGGACAGCAGCCAGTCGCAAAAATGGGGCGCCCGGTAGCACCACGGAGCAGCGGACAGCACCTGCGGCGCCGCAACGGCCCGTTCGAGCTGGAAAACGTCGATCGTCCCGTCCGCCCGCATCCGGCGCAGCAACCGCAGCCGGGCCTGCTCCACCCTGTCGCGGTGGCGCCGCGGATGGTAGATCCGCGGGTTGCGCGGCAGCACCGCCAGCAGCGCCGCCTGGCCCGGGTCGAGCCCCTCCGCATCGGCGTTGAAGTACTCCAGGGCGGCGGTCTGGCAGCCGCGCACGGTCTCGCCGTAGGGCGCGTTGTTGAGGTAGTACTCCAGGATCCTGCCCTTGGGCAGCCGCCACTCCAGGTAGAGCGCCAGCAGCAGCTCCTGCGACTTGGCCGCGGCGCCCCGGGGCCGGGGGCCCAGGATGATCCGCGCCAGCTGCATGGTGAGGGTGGACGCGCCGCTGACCGTGCGCCCGGCCCGGAGGTTCTGCAGCGCGGCGCGGCCCAGGGCCAGCGGGTCGATCCCGCAATGCCAGAGGAACCGCCGGTCCTCGGCGCACAGCGTGGCCGCCACCAGGTGCGGCGGGATCTCCGGCAGCGGCACGTAGAACCCCCGCTCCCGGCCGATCACCCGCAGCAGCTCGCCGTTGCGGTCCAGGATGCGGCAGGCCTTCCCGGCGTAGAGCGGCCGGAACTCGAGCGGCGGCACCAGCCGGCCCAGGGCCAGCACCGCTGCGGCTGCGGCCGCGGCCAGGGCCCAGCGGATGGCGATCCGTTTCCGTACTGGTCTCACGTGCCCGCCATCAGCGATCGCGCCGCGGCATCACTTCATCTTCCGGATGCGCAGCTCCGTGCCCGCGGCGTCCTTCAGCAGGGCGGCCAGTTCCTCGACGTCGGTGTCGCCGTAATGGTAGGGGTAGAGCACCTTGGGATGGAGCAGCCCGGCGGCGCGGGCCACCTGGGCCGGCGTCATGGTGTAGGGCTGGTTCATCGGCAGGAAGGCGATGTCGAAACTGCCCAGTCCCCGCATCTCGGGGATGTCCTCGGTGTCGCCGGCGATGTACAGGCGTTTGCCGCCGCGCGACAGCACGTAGCCGTTGTCGCGGCCGGTGTTGGGATGGAACCGGTCGCGGCCGGAGGTGGTATTGTAGGCCGGGACGGCGCGGATCGCGATGCCGCACACCGTTGCGCTGTCGCCGTTCTTCATCGCCTCGCCCCGGCCCAGCAGCTTCTGCCCCGCGGTGTTGAGCAGGACCCTGGTCCCCTCCTGCTCGACCGCCGCGATGGCCTTGACGTCGAGGTGGTCGTAGTGCTCGTGGGTGACCAGCACCAGGTCGGCCTTGGGGAGCTTCTTGTAGGCCGCGTGCTCCGAGACCGGGTCGACGTAGATCACCGTCTCGCCCCAGGTCATCATCAGCGAGGCGTGGCCGAGGAAAAAGACGGTGAGTGTCCCGTCGCCGGTGTCGAAGCTGTCGTGTTCGTATGACGCCAGCGGGTCGGTGGCCACGGTGTTGGCCAGTGCGCACAGCAGATAGGATGCGATGGCGATCGTCATGCGGGATGTCCTCAATGATAAAGTTGAATGATGCGATCTGATGCGTGCCGTCACGCACGATGGTTCGTGGAGTCGCCGGTCCCGAGGATGGTCGCCCGCTCCGGCTCAGCCTCGGTCCGCTGGGCCGTTCCCGGTGGCAGCACCGCTACCTGACCTCGACGACCGTGTCCGGGATCCAGCCGAACACCTCGGGGCTGTACATTTCCTCGGCCTTGGTCTGGGGCAGGGCGAACCGGCCCGGCGTCAGCGCCCGCATCAGGTAACTGTGGCGGTGGGTGCCGCTGGACAGCACGTCGGCGAAGCACAGCACCCGGTCGTCGTAGGTCTCGACGTGGTTGAACCCGCCCCACCACCAGCCCCATTCCCGGCCGTCCTCGTCCTCGTCGCCGGGGATGCCGACCCGCAGTCCGTCGCTCTCGGTGGCGAATCCCAGGTTGACCGGCTCGAACCCCGCCGGCAACGGATCGTCCAGGACCACGTAGTGGCGCTGCTGGGTGGTGGTGACGGCCAGCGTCACCCGGTAGACCGTGCCGGCGGCGAACGCCGTCGCCGGGGCGCCGTCGAGCGTGGCGATCTGCTTTGTCACGGCGAACCCCTCGTCGCGGTACGCCGCCGGCGCGCGCGGCGCGTAGGTCATGCGCAGGCCGTAGTACAGCCGGCCCGGGCCGTGCTTGGCGATCTCCACCGGCAGCTGTTTTCCCGCCGCGAAGCCGGACAGCGGGAGCCGTGTGGTGCGGGCGGTCAGTTCGCGGCCCTGGAACGTCTCGCCCAGGATCTGCTTGCCCGCCACCTTGATGCTGGCGGTGAAGTCGGGGTCCTCCTTTTCGTAGCGCGCCAGGTAGTCGTCCATCGCGGTGAAGACGTGGACGTTCTCATGGGTGCTGCGCCAGCGCCCGAGCTTCCGTTCCTCCATCAGCCATCGGACCACCTTCTCGGCGCCGGCGAACGGGCCCTGGGTCTCCAGTAGCGTCGACAGGATGTAGGACGTGCCGACGACATCGGAGTAGAACACCCAGCAGTCGCTGGCATCGGCCGCGTCCTCGAAGTGCCAGGTGGTCGGCGCCACCTTGACGGTGTTGAGCAGCTGCTGGGTCAGCTCCTGCTGCCAGTCGGGGCGGAACGCCGCGTGATGCAGGGCCCGCAGCAGCAGCGATCGGCCGTAGAGGTTGAGCGAGTCGCGGCGCGCGTAGAGCTTGCCCAGCACCTGCTGGTCGGGTTTGCCCCACAGCGCAGTGGCGTAGGCGGCGTAGGCCATCGTGCTGTAGCGCCAGCGCCGCGAATACGGCCACTGCAGCTTGGCCACGGCGTCGATCCGCGTCAGCGCGTTCCTGAGATAGCCGGCGGCCCGGTCGGCCACGCCCTGGTCCACCTCGTATCCCTTCTGCCGCGCCCGGTACAGGCCGGCCAGCACGTAGGCGGTAAGGTAGGCGTCGCGGTAGCGGCTGTCGGTCCACAGGCCGAACCCCCCGTCCTCGCCCTGGAACGCGTAGACCCGTTCGATGCCCGACTGGACGTAGGCCCGGATGTTCCCGCCCTGCCGCGGCGCCAGGTTGAAGTTGACGATCAGGTCGTGGGCCATGATCATCGGCATCAGGCCCGACATCGTCTGCTCGAGGCAGCCGTAGGGGTACCTGATCAGGTAGTCGAGGCTGGCCTCCAGCCCGACGAACGCGGTGGAGGACGTCGTCACCTGCAGGCCGCCGACGTCCGGCCAGACGTCCGCCGGTACCACCAGCGCCTGCGTCGCCGCGCCGTCGGTCTGCTCGTAGAGCGCCACCGTCTCGGTGAGCTTCGGCATCAGCACCGGCAGCGATTGCTCCAGCCCGTCGGAGCCGCCCTCGGCCGTGGCGGAGAACCGGAACGCGGCCTGGCCGACGGAGGGGGCCCGGTACGTGAACGTGACCTCCACCGGCTGGTCCGGCTGGACCGTCACCGCCCGCTGGCCCGGCCCGGCCAGCTCCGCGCCGGCGACCGAGGCCTTGACCGTGACCAGCTGCGCCCGCCCGGTGCGGTTGTGGACCGTGACGCCGGCGGAGACGCTGTCGCCGGCGCGCAGGAAGCGCGGCAGCGCGGCCAGCAGCAGCACCGGCTTGGCCACCGCAAAGGTGTGCTCGCCGGCGCCGAACAGCGACGCCCTGGTGTGGGCCGTCGCCATGATTTTGAAGGACGTCAGGTTGTCGGGCAGGCGGAACGCGGCCCGGGCCCGGCCGTCCTTGTCGGTGTAGACGGCGGCGCCGTAGAACGGCGTGGTCTGGAAATCGCCGCGGAATCCCGCGTCGGGCCCGCCGCCGCCGCCGCTGTTCTCGCCCTTCTCGCCGTAGTTGCGCTGGCCGATGACGTGCAGCCGGGTCTCGGCCGTCCCCACCGACAGCGGCCGCGGCCCGTAGAACGTGCCGAAGGCGTCCGGCGTGGCGAAGTCGATCAGGTTGAGCACCCCCCGGTCCACCACCGCCAGCGTCACCTCGGCCTGGGCCGGCTGGTTGCGGGCGTCGCGCACGGTCAGGTCGATGCGCACCGAGTCTCGCGGCAGATAGGACTGCTTGTCGCTGGCCACCGCCAGCGTCAGCCGTTTCGATCCGGGATCGACCGCCAGGTTGATGTAGCCGATCTTGAACGCCGGCTTGGACAGGTCGTCGCCGCTCTCGTCGAACCGCTGGGTCGCCAGCCGACCCCGCAGCAGCACCACCGAGACGTAGACGTTGGGAAGGTGCTCCGGCAGGATCGGCAGCTCGATCACCGGCGCGCTGCCGGTGAGCTTCACCACCCGCTGCGACAGCACCAGCTCGCGTTCCACCGTCAGCAGGGCGGTGCAGGTCGGATACGGCGATTTGACCATGATCCGCGCCCGCTCGCCCGGGACGTAGGCCTGCTTGTCGGCCACCAGGTCGATGCGGTCGTCGTTGCGGGCCTCCCAGGCGACCGCACCCGCCCCGGTGGCGTAGCAGTAGCCGCCGGCGGCCACCGGATTGCCGCGCCGGTCGTCCGACCGCAGCCGGAAGATGTAGAAGCCCGGCCGGGGCGGCGCGTAGGTCAGTGAGACCGGCCCGGTTCCCGTGACCAGCGAGGTCCGCAGCAGCGTGCTGTCGCGCCGCTCGCTGTGCCACTGGTAGCGGCCGCCGTACCCGGCCCGCCGCACCGAGATCCACTGCCGGCGGATGATCTCCGCGGTCACCGTCCGTCCGGGCTCCAGCGTGCCGTCGGGCCGGGCCGCGATCAGCGACAGCGAGAGGTCCTTGCCGGCCTCGACGAAGCAGGTGTTCTGGGCGTAGCCGAGGTAGTACTCGCCGCGGTGGACCACCGCCTGGCGCCGGCCGGACATGGCGGTGCGGTCGGCGCCGGTGGCGGTGGCCTCGACGGTCAGCGCCATGGAGGACGCCGCGCCCCGCAGGTCGAGCGGCATCGCCAGCGGGGCCGCGCCCTGGTCGTCCAGCTCGCCCTCGCCCGAGGCCAGCAGCGATCCGTAGTCGCGGTCCTCGTCCCACCACCAGCCCCGGCCGAAGATGAACCCCTCGTGCCCCGGCGGCGTGAAATCGTAGGGCGCCAGTCGCGCCGCCCAGGTGAACTTGCCGCGGGCCATCGGCGCGCCGAACAGGTAGCGGGCCCGCACCCCGGCCTGCAGGCTGTCGCCGGCGACGTACTGGGGGGCGCCCGTGGTCACCGTCACCTCGAAGGTCGCCGGCTTGTAGGCCTCCACCCGGAAGCTCTCGTAGGCCCGCAAGCCATCGGCGGAGTCCGCCGCCACCGACACCGAGTAATAGCCCGAGGGCGCACCGGGCTTGAGCTGCAGGGAGTACGACAGCGAGCCCCAGTCGGACAGCGGCAGCTGCTGGTCGACCAGCTCATCGTCGCGCGAGTCCTTGATCACCAGCCGCAGCAGCCGCTGCGACGGGACCCCCCACTCGCCGCGGCGCTTGGTCCGGAAGATGCCCTTGATGTGGACCTTCTCGCCGGCCCGGTAGAGCCCGCGCTCGGTGAACAGGTAGCCGGCATGCTGCAGCGGTTTGGGGTCCCAGTCGTAGGACAGCCCGAACTCGTAGGGTTCGATCCCCATGCCCCAGTGCGACACCAGCACCGCCCGGTCGCCGCCGGCGCTGGCGATCACCCACACCCGCGGCCGGGGGCCGTAGTAGTAGCCGCTTTCATCGTCGCCCTGCGGCGGCTTGATGCCCAGCTCATGCCAACCCGGGCAGAGGCACAGCCCGCTCTTGTCTGACGTCCCGGTGTAGGCGACCGTGTTGTCGTCGCGCCGCAGCTCCACCTTCGCCCCGGCCACCGGCCGGCAGTCGGACAGCCGGGTGACCCAGACCAGGATGTTGTCCGGGGAGAACTTGCCGGTCAGCCCCAGGTTGGTGACCTGGACGAACCCGGAGACCGACCGCAGCCGGGTGGTGTCGGCCCATTGGTCGCCGCTGAACTCCCGGGGCGGCAGGCCGGTGAGCTGGTAGCAGACCAGGCCGGAATTGCCGGCGCCCAGCACGGGCGAGAGCTCCAGCGGCAGCCGCTTCTGTACGTTGCGGGTGACCTTCAAGTCCCAGACATCGTCCACCCCGCCGGCCGTGCCCGGCCGGAACGCACCTTCGGAGAGCTGGCGGCGCAGCAGCGGCACCACCCCGTCGGTCGGCACGTTGGCCAGCTTCCGCCCCACCCGGTCCCAGTTCATGGCCACCACCTGCAGCCGCGCCGGCAGCGCCGATTCCAGCACTCCGGTGCCGCCGGGCACGTACACCGCCGGGTGGTACGAGCCGGTGCGCACCGTGAACACGGCGTCCGACCCCAGCGCCTGGCCGAACCCGTCGCGCAGCGCGCCCGACACCGTGACCCGGTACTCCGTATCCGGCTTGAGGTCGTACCGCAGCTGCGGGGTGGTCGAGGCGTATCCGTCCGGGCCGTCGTACTCGTCGGCGGGTTCCTCCGGGCCGTCGTCCTGTTTGCCCGGACGCGGCGCCGGCGGGCTGATCGTGACCCGTCGGTAGAGCGCGGCCGCGGTCACCGGGTTCGAGAACTCGAACGACAGCTGGCTGGAGGGCGAGCGGTCCGGTTGCAGCGAAACGCCGGCCACCCGGAAGAAGTTGTAGGTGGAGAACTCGACCGTCGTCGGCTGGGCCAGGCCCAGGGTGCCGGCAGCGGACGGCAGCCCGCGCGCCAGCTCGACCAGGATCCGCGACTCCTGGGGCAGCCGCCCGGTCCGGTCCAGGTACGGCTCGTAGGCCTTGGTCAGCAGCAGCCGGTTGAGCCGGGCGCGGTTCTCCTTGTTCAGGTCCTGCGCGGCGAGGTTCCTGGTGCCTTGGTTCAGCTTGACCGCGGCGAACCGGGCCGGAGAGTAGACCGGCCCCGCCGCGATGATCCGGTTGAGCTCGTCGGTGACGGCGATCCTCAGCGCCAGGCCGGCCGGCTGGGACGGGTCGTAGGACTCCAGCTGCCGCCGGGCGGCCGGCCCGAACTGGCCGGCAAGGTAGCGCGACACCGAGTCGGCCGGGTGCTTCAGCAGCGGCCAGAACGCCTCGCTGAAATCGTTGGCGGTGAACGTCGGGCCGGCCGGCATCGCCTTCTGGGGCGTCAGCAGCAGCATGTTCCTGCGGTCGCCGTACCGCTGCCGCGTCTTTTCCGGCGGCGCGGCGACGGCCACGGCCAGCGGCGTCTTCTTCGATGCGCGATCGACGCTGGACACCGAAATGAACCCCCTGGCCCGTGCGGCGTCCATCGGCTGGTTGAAGTACAGCCGGATCGTCTCCGCCAGCGTCACGTGGGTGGCGCCGGACGACGGCGACGAATAGGCCAGCTGCGGCCGCAGGGTCGCGAACGACCAGGCCTCGTCGCGCGGTAGCAGCGCGCCGGAAAGTGATTTCGTCCCCGCCGGCACCCGGACCCGGAACTCGCTGGCCAGCGTCAGCGTGTCCGAGGGGGTGAACACCAGCGTCGCCGGCCCCTTCCAGCGGTACTTCCCCTTCACCGGCGGCGTGATCACCAGCGGCCCCGAGCCGTCGCCGGACGGCAGCGCCTGCAGCGGCACCATCGGCTGGTTGAAGGTGACCGTGATCTCCATGGCCTGGCCGATGGCGCTGGTGGCGCCGGACGGCGTCCTCGACAGGACCTTCAACGGGGACTTGACCTGCGCCCGCGCCGCCGGCGTTGCTGCGAACATCACCAGGGCTGCCAGCGCCAGGATGGACGACGGATGTCGTTCGATTCGGTTCATCGGGGACGCCTTTCCGCAAGAACTGGAGTGTGGCGTGATGCCGGTACGGCGAGAAAAGGGCACAGCATTGCGGGCTGTGCTGTTGGCATTATAGCACAATCCGGGGCGCCTGCAAACGGAAAATCTGGCGCCTGCCCGGCCGGGACGATCAGCGGCAATTCATCCCTTGACAGGCGGCCGCGCGATGGTATACAATTGGGTCTTTCATGCGGGGAACGCGATGACCGCGGACCGTGTCGCAGTTGATGCCCGGCAGATGGGGCGGGCGCTGGCCCTGGCGGGGCCACAACCGGGTCGAGACCGGGCGCAGCGCCCTGCGCCACGCCGAGATGATCGCCCTGGCGCAGGCCGCCCGGACACTGGGCCGCTGGCGGCTGACCGGCTGCACCCTCTACGTCACGCTGGAACCCTGCGCCATGTGCGCCGGCGCCATGGTGCTGTCGCGGATCGACCGGCTGGTCTACGCGGCCGCGGACCCCAAGGCCGGCGCCTGCGGATCGGTTTGCGACGTCCCCGGCCAGCCGCGGTTGAACCACCGCATCGCGGTCGAGGGGGGGCTGCTGGCGGACGAGGCGGCGGCGCTGCTCAGGGAGTTCTTCGCCCGCAAACGACGGGGCTGACCGGTCCTGTCGAGCCAGACGATCCGACCGCCGTCGTCGTTGATGCGTTCCCGGGTTCCTGAGAGAAGTTAACCGGAGAGTTGGCCGAG
>JALOPJ010000095.1 GCA_025453955.1 Candidatus Edwardsiibacteriota bacterium | reverse complement strand
CGCGCCCGGCGCCTTCGACCTGCCGGTGTCGGCCGCGGGGATGGTGGCCGGCATGTACGAGAAGTACGACTTCTTCAACTCCGAGCAGTACCTCAAGCTCACCCGGGCCGCCATCGAGAGCCTCTACGCCAAGGGCGACGTGGTGCTGGTGGGCCGGGGCGGCCAGGTGCTGCTGGCCGGCAAGCCGCGCTGCCTGCACCTGCGGTTCGCGGCGCCGCTGGAGGCGCGGGTGAAGCGGATGACCGGACGGCTCACCGTCTCCGAGAAGGAGGCGGCCGAGATCATCGCCAAGCGCGACAAGTCGCGGGCCGCGTACATCCGGGACTACTACGGCCGCGACTGGAACGACGCCTCGCTGTACCACCTGGTGGTCAACACCGCGCTGTGGACCGAGCCGCAGGCGGTGGCGCTGGTGCAGGATGCAGTGAAGCAATTGACCTGACCCCTGCCCCTTCCCGCTGCGGGAAGGGGGTTGGGGTTCGGTCCAGCGGGAACATCACTACTAACCATACAAGGAGCATCCGCATGGCACTCAAGATCGGGATCAACGGGTTCGGCCGGATCGGCCGCCAGGTGCTCGGCGCCATGATCGAGCAGGGGGCGCTGGGCAAGGTCTTCGACGTGGCCGCGGTGGTCGACGTCTCCACCGACGCCAAGTACTTCGCCTACCAGCTGAAGTACGACTCGGTGCACGGCAGGTTCAAGGGCGAGATCGCGACCGAGAAGAGCGCCGGCGCGGCCGAGGACGACGTGATCGTGGTCAACGGCGACAGGATCAAGTGCGTGATGGCCACCAAGGAGCCCTCGCAGCTGCCGTGGAAGGACCTGGGCGTGGACCTGGTGCTGGAGGCCACCGGCCTGTTCACCGACTCGGAGAAGGCCAAGGGCCACCTGGCGGCCGGCGCCAGGAAGGTGCTGATCACCGCGCCGGGCAAGGGCGAGGTCAAGACCATCGTGATGGGCGTCAACGAGGGCGAGTACGACCCGGCCAAGCACCACATCGTCTCCAACGCGTCGTGCACCACCAACTGCCTGGCCCCGGTGGTCCACGTGCTGATGAAGGAGGGCATCGGCATCGAGACCGGGCTGATGACCACCATCCACTCCTACACCGCCACCCAGAAGACCGTGGACGGCCCGTCCAAGAAGGACTGGCGGGGCGGCCGGGCCGCGGCCATCAACATCATACCGTCGACCACCGGCGCGGCCAAGGCGGCCGGCGAGGTGATCCCCGCGGTGAAGGGCAAGCTGACCGGCATGTCGTTCCGGGTGCCGACCGCCGACGTCTCCGTCGTCGACCTGACCTTCCGCTCGGTGAAGGAGACCAGCATCGAGGAGATCGACGGCCTGATGAAGAAGGCCTCCGAGACCTACCTCAAGGGCCTGCTGGGGTACTGCAGGGAGGAACTGGTGTCGACGGACTTCATCCACGACCCGCGCTCGTCGATCTACGACTCGCTGGCCACCATGCAGAACAACCTGAAGGGCGAGAAGCGGTTCTTCAAGGTGGTGTCCTGGTACGACAACGAGTGGGGCTACTCGATGCGCGTGGTGGACCTGGCCAAGCACATCGCGGCCAAGATGTAAATAGGATACAATGTAGGGGCAATTCATGAATTGCCCCTACATTTATGTTGCCCCCCGATGGTTGATTTCCATAATGTTGATCGGCGGCCACATCTATCATCGTCGTTCCATCCGTCTCCCGGAACATGATTATTCGTCCCCGGGCATTTATTTTATCACCATTTGCCTCCAGGACCGTGCATGTTTGCTGGGTGGGGTCGCAGCAGGCACCATCCGGCTGTCCGAATCCGGGATCATCGCTGAAAACTGCTGGCAGGCCATTCCAGGAAGGTTCCCCGGAACACGATTGGATGATTACGTGATCATGCCCAATCATGTCCATGGTATTATCGTCATGAAGGGCAATGGTGATCATGCAGGGGTAATCCATGGATTGTCCCCGCGGATGCGACGGCGCACGATGATGTTGCCGAAGATCATCGGTCATTTCAAAATGAATACGGCAAAACGGATCAATCAGATGCGACGGATGCCAGGGCGTGCGGTCTGGCAACGCAATTACTACGAACACGTCGTTCGCAACGATATGGCACTGAACAAGATCCGTGAGTATATCCGAAACAATCCCCGGCATTGGTCGAGCGATGTCGAAAACCCTGAATACAGCGGGAATCCCATTACGGGCCATTACAAAGGAGTGGTGCATTAATCATCACTACCGATGGATGGCGTTGATGAAAGAAATATGAAACGTCGCTCTCTTGTTTATGCTTTCATCGTTGTTGTGCTAGCCGCGCAAGGCCTCGCCATCGGACCGCCCGATGCCAAGCCTGTGCCTGACAAGCAGGGCACGTACACATACCAATACCTCGCGCCCGACAGCGGAAGCTGCGCGCCAATCGGGCATGACGTCCGCGGAGGCCGCCGCGTTCAAGCCCAAGCTGGACCGCATCGCAGAGATCTTCCATCAGAACCCGGTCCTCAAAGACCCCAAGGGCTTCGACGCGCGGGTCACGGCGCGGATCTTCTATCCCTACGAGTGGGGGACGTACCCGCAGGAATACGGCTTCGTGGGCGAGGTGCGGGTGTTCCTGGAGTACTGGTTCGAGTGGAAGGGCAAGGTGGTCAAGCAGACCATCGAGCCGCCGCAGTTCACAGCCTTCGTCAACAACTACCAGGTGCTGATGCACGGGCCCTACAGCCAGAGCGGCGAGGGCGATCCGGCCATCACCGCCGCGGCGGCGAAACTGCGCGAGCTGCTGGCGCCGGAAAAGGTCCGCGAGCTGGGCCCGGGCGTGACGCGCTACACCAACCTGATCGTGGTCAGCGATCCCCAGCGCCCGCTGTACCTGCCGGTGACGGTGGGCGAGGTCTTTTCGCGCCAGCTGTCCTACTGGCGGCTGCTGGTCAAGAAGGACAAGTACATGAAGCCCATGCTGGACATGATCGAGCAGGAATGGGCGACGGTCGATCCGGGCGACAAGGGCCAGCCGGCCTACCACGCGCTCAACGCGGCCTATGTCTCCGCCCAGCCGAACAACCGGGCCGTGGTGCGGTTCAACCCGGACTACTTCGACCGCACGCTGCCCCGCACCGCGGTGCAGCTCGTCACCATCCCGGTGCCGGACGACATGGATGTCCGGAAGGACGCCGACTTCCTGGGCCAGGGCGCCTGCGGCTACCTGCGCCTGTACCAGCTGGCCCGGGCCCACGACCCGGCCGCGCTGCGGGCGTTGATCGATGTCAAATAGCGGCACCTCTCCGTGACGGCCGTGAAGAAAACCGCGCCATCATTGAACCTGGTCGACGACGGGGTCCTGGTCAAGCGCCAGGAGCTCGGCGAGAAGGACTGCGTGATCGGTCGCGGCCCGGACTGCGACTGGGTGGTCAACGGCAAGCAGGTCTCGCGCAGCCACGCCCGGCTGGTCCGCGAGGGCGGCGGGTACGCCATCGAGGACCTGGGCAGCACCAACGGCGTCTACGTCAACGGGGCCCGGACGCGGCGGCAGCTGCTGGCGCACGGCGACCAGATCGGGCTGGGCGGGCTGGCCATCGTCTTCGACGACGGCCGCGGCATCGCGGGCGTGGGCGACACCACCCTGGCGGAGCGCCCCGGCGACGAGACCCTCAGCATCCGGACCCAGTACGAGTCCCTCAGCCGCAAGCTGGCCGACCGGGGCGCGGCCCGGGACCTGGAGCGGCTCCACCGGACGGCGGAGCGCAGCCGGCAGCGCTTCAAGGACCAGGCCCACCGCGACCGGCTGACCGGCCTGTACAACCGCAGGTATTTCGACCAGCAGCTGGAGCGGCTGTGGCAGGAATCCGCCGGGGCCCGCCAACCGCTGTCGCTGGTGTTCATCGACCTCGACCATTTCAAGGCGGTCAACGACACGCACGGGCACGACAAGGGGGACGAGGTCCTGAAGGTCGCGGCCCGGCTGATCCAGGCCGCCTGCCGCCGCGACGACGTGGTGGCCCGCTACGGCGGCGAGGAGTTCGTGGCCGCCTTCCCGGGGATGGCGGCCGGGGACGCGGCCGCCGCGGCCGAGGCCATCCGGAAGCTGATCGCCGAGCAGAGCGCGGGCCTGACGGGCCTGCGGCTGACCGCCAGCATCGGCGTGGCCACCAGGGGGGGGCGGGACCGGGAATGCGGGACCCTGGTGCGCCGGGCGGACCGGGCGGTGTACCGGGCCAAGGCCGCGGGGCGCGACCGGGTCGAGATCGCCGATGCCTAAGGGCTACCTGGGACGGTACCGGATCGTCGACGAGCTGGGGCGCGGCGGGATGGGGCGGATCTACACCGCGGTCCAGAGCTCGCTGGACCGGCTGGTGGTCATCAAGAAACTGTCGCCGCAGGGGGCGGCGGACGTCGCCGCGCGGTTCGACAACGAGGCCGCCATCGCCTCGGGCCTGCAGCATCCCAACGTCATCGAGGTGTTCGACTACTTCAAGGACGGCGGCGCCAGCTACCTGGTGATGGAGTTCGTCGACGGGATGGACCTGGCGGCGGTGATCGAGCGGCAGGCGCCGCTCCATCCCCGGGTGGCGGCGGGCGTGGCGCGGCAGGTGTGCGCCGCGCTGGACTGCGCCCACCGCCGCGGCATCGTCCACCGCGACATCAAGCCCAGGAACGTCCTGATCTCGCGGGAGGGCGTCGTCAAGCTCACCGATTTCGGCGTGGCCCGCGAGACGGGCCGGCCGGAGCTGACCACCGCGGGGATGGTCGTGGGGACGCCGTTCTACATGTCGCCCGAGCAGGCCTCGGGCGGGACGGTCACCGGTTCCTCCGACCTTTACTCGCTGGGGATCCTGATCTACGAGATGGTCACCGCCAAGAAGCCGTTCACCGGAAGCGACGGGCAGGGGGTGATCGCCTCGATCTGCCGGGGCCGGTACCCGTCGCCGTTCTGGCGCTCCCCCCACCACGACTTCAGCCTGTCCGCCATCATCCGGCGGGCGATGAAGCGCAAGGCGGCGCAGCGTTACCGGTCGGCCGGGGAGATGCTGGGGGCGCTGGACCGCTACCTGGGCTGGAAGGGACAGGCCACCATCGGCCGCGAACTGGCCGGGCTGCTGGCCGCCATCGACCGCGAGGAGGACGCCGAGACGGTCGTGCAGCGGCCGGCGCCGAGCAAGAAGATGGGCGGGAAACCATGATCAGACGGGCGATCTACATAGCGCTGACGCTGCTGTCGCCGAGCTTTTCAGCCGTGGCTGATCCCGGCACGCCGCGCCTGCTGGTAGTGCAGTCCAATGCCAACAACGGCTACCTGTACCCCTGCCGCTGCCCGGCCGAGCCCAAGGGCGGGCTGGCCAAGCGGGCCACGCTGGTCAAGGCGCTGGCGCGGGACGCCGGCGACTTCCTGCTGTTCGACTCGGGCGACATCCTGGGACTGGACTCCGACCGCGCCACCGACTCGCTGGTGCTGGCCGCCTACCAGGCGATGGGCTACGATGCGGTGGCCGTGGGCGACCAGGAGCTGTGCCGCGGGCCGGAGCAGTTCATCGAGCTGTCGCGCAAGTTCCGGACGCCGTTCCTGGCTGCGAACCTGACTTACAAGGGTCGGCCGCTGGCCCGGTCGCACGTCGTTCTTAAGCTGAAGGACCCGGCGCTGACCGTCGGCGTGGTGGGGGCGATCTGGCCCAAGGCCTTCCTGTTCTATCCCCAGGTGGTGACGCAGGGGCTGGAGGCGGCGGACCCCGCGGCCGCGCTGCGGCCGCTGGCGGACAGCCTGCGGCCGCTGGTCGACGTGCTGATCCTGCTCTCGCACCTGGGCTTCGACCAGGAGGTCGAGATCGCCCGGCAGTTCCCGCAATTCGACCTGATCGTGGGCGGGCACAGCCAGACCGAGCTGCGGGAGGCCGACCGCTCCGGCGGCGTGCCGATCGTCGAGGCCGGCTCGGGATCGAAATACGTCAGCGAGTCGTGGCTGGCGCCGGCGGACGGCCGCTGGCGGCTTTCCTCGTACCGGATGGTGGGCGTCAACTCGACGCTGGCCGACGACCGGGCGGTCCAGGCCATCGTGGGCCGCGCGCCGGCGTCCGGACACACGGCGGTACCGGCCGACCAGGGGCGGGGCCCGCTGGCGATCCTGGCGTTCGTGGCGCCGGACTGCCCGGACTGCCTCAAGCTGGAACAGGGCCTGTTCGCCCAGGCCGCGGCGCGCCATGGGGACCGGATCCGGATCGTCTACCGCTCGGTCGATGATCCCCTGTCGTACCGCCAGCTGCTGGAGCTCGAGGAAAAGCTGGGCGACCGCAACAACAAGATCCCGGCGGTGGTGGCCGGCGACCGGATCCTGGGCGGGGTGGAGGAGATCGAACAGGAGTTCCTGGCGCTGGTGGCCGGGCTGGCTGCGGGCGGCAATGCGCCGCATCCCAAGGACCATTCCCAGGGCACACCGCCGCCGGTCCGCGATACGGCGCGCACCGCGGTCCCGGCAACGGACAGCATCTACCTGGCGTTCGTCACCGACGCCCGCTGCGCCAAGTGCGGCCGGGCCGAGTACATGCTGAAGGCGCTGCAGGCGCGGTACCCGAACCTGGCGGTCCGGCGGTTCGACCTGCAGTCCGCGTCCGACAAACCGATGATCGAGGCGCTGGGACTGCTGTACGGCGTGGAGCCGGGCCAGCGGCTGCTGGCACCGGCCGCCTACGTCGGCGACGACAAGCTGCTGGCCGACCAAGTAGATGACCAGGCGCTGGCCGCGCTGCTGGAGAAATACAAGGCGGGGACCAGCCGCGTCCCATGGCGCGACGCCCAGCCCTACCTGGCCGCGGCGGAGCAGGGCATCCTCGACCGCTTCCGGCACTTCGGCCTGCTGGGCGTGGCCGCGGCCGGCCTGCTGGACGGCATCAACCCCTGCTCGTTCGCGGTGCTGGTGTTCTTCATCTCGTACCTGGCGTTCACCGGCCGCAGGCGCTGGGAGATCCTGGCCGTGGGCGTCGCCTACACCCTCGCGGACTTCCTGGTCTACTTCCTGATCGGCGTCGGCGGCCTGTCGTTCCTGATGGGACTGAAGGCCCTGCCCGCGGTCAGCCGGGTCTTCTACTGGATCGCCTTCGCGGCCGGCCTGGTGCTGGCGGTCTACAACTTCCGCGATTTCCTGAAAGCGCGGCGGGGCGACCTTTCCGGCATGGACCTGCAGCTGTCGACCGCGGCCAAGCAGCGCGTCCACCGGGTGATCCGCGAACGGATCGGCGCCGGCGGGCTGATCACCGGCGCCTTTATCACCGGGCTGATCACCTCGGTGCTGGAGTTCGCCTGCACAGGCCAGGTCTACCTGCCGACCATCGCCTTCGTGGCCCAGATCGCGCCGCTGCGCGCTCAGGCCTACGGCTACCTGCTGCTCTACAACCTGATGTTCGAGGTACCGATGATCGCCACCTTCGTCATCGCGTTCTGGGGCGTGTCCTCCAAGGCCATCGGGGACTGGGCCCGGCGCTCGGTACCCGCGGTGAAGCTGGCGACCGCGCTGCTGTTCCTGGGCATGAGCGCGGTGCTGCTGCTGGTGCTGGCGGGGTGACCCCACCCCAACCCACTGCGGCAGCAATAATACTTGCCACTCTCAGTGCAGGCTCTCCCCGAATGCGCTCGGGGAGGGGCGGGGGAGAGATCGAGAACTGTAAGGGCGATTCATGAATCGCCCCAACGATAGGGAAGGATCATGACCAAGAAACTCACCATCGGCAACGTCACCGTCGGCGGGGGCGCGCCGCTGGCGCTGATCGCCGGCCCCTGCGTGATGGAGGACGAAACGGTCGTGCTCAAGACCGCGGAGGCCATCAAGCAGATCGCGGACAGGCTGAAGATCGGCCTGGTCTTCAAGTCGTCGTACAAGAAGGACAACCGCTCGTCGGCCAAGTCTTACCAGGGCCCTGGCCTGGAGGCCGGTTTGAAACTGCTGGAAAAGGTCAAGAAACAGTTTGATATTCCGGTGCTGTCCGATGTCCACTACCCCGAGGAGGTCGCGCCCTGCGCCGAGGTGCTGGACATCATCCAGATCCCGGCCTACCTCTGCATGCAGACGGGGTTGACCATCGAGGTGGCAAAAACCGGAAAGGTGGTAAATGTCAAGAAAGGGCAGTTCCTGGCTCCCGAGGACGTCGGCCACATCGTCAAGAAGATCGAGGAGACCGGCAACGACAAGATACTGTTGACCGAGCGCGGCTCGTGCTTTGGCTACCACAACCTGGTGGTGGACTTCAAGTCCCTGCCCATCATGCGCGGCCTGGGATACCCGGTGGTCTTCGACGTGACGCACACCATCCGCAAGTACGGCAAGCCATCGGCCGACCCGGCCGGCGGCAGCCCGGAGTTCATCGAGCCCCTGGCCCGGGCCGGCGTGGCCGCAGGCTGCGATGCCATCTTCATCGAGACCCACCCCGACCCATGCCAGGCCCAGTGCGACGCGGCCAGCATGCTGCCGCTGGACCGGCTGGAGAAGCTGCTGCAAAGCCTGATCGAGCTGGATCAAGCAACCAGAAAGTACCTTTGACACAAAGCCGCCAAGACACAAAGGACGAAACCGAATACATGGACCTGTCATTCCAGCGAAGGCTGGAATCCAGCGAGACGCAGACGGCTATCAGGGAATCCTGGATCCCGGCCTGCGCCGGGATGACATAACAGAGGGAGAGCGATCATGAAGAAGAACCTGGCTATCCTCCTGCTGCTGGCCGCGGCCGCTTCGGCCTTCGCTTTGCAGACCGTGGAACGCAGGGCGCCGATCACCCAGGTCACCATCTTCAACGACCGCTGCGAGGTCACCCGCAGCTTCAGCCGCGAGTACCAGCCCGGCGACTACCAGGTCAAGCTCACCGACCTGCCGGCCGCGCTGTTCGACAACTCGGTACGGGCCTCGGGGTCCGGCACGGCCCGGGCCAAGGTCACCGGCGTCAAGATCGAGACCGTCTACCGCGACACGGTGGGCACGGCCGGGCTGCAGGCGATGCGGGACAGCATGACGGCGCTGGACGACCAGCGGGCGGCGCTCGACGACCGGGTCCAGCTGATGCGCAACGAGATCGACTATCTGGAGCGGATCAAGACGGCCAGCACCGAGCGCTGGCGCGAGGAGTCCGGCGAAAAACAGCGGGCCGCCCAGCCGCAATGGACCGCGCTCTACGCCTTCTACGATGCGCGCCATGACGCGGCCAACAAGGAGATCCGGTCCATCGAGCGCTCCCGGCGCGACCTGGAGCGGAAGCGCGAGTCCCTGCAGCACCGCATCGACCGCGTCGCCCGCGGCGAACGCACCACGGCCAAGCAGGTGCTGGTCAACCTGACGGTGAGCGAGGCCGGCGAGCTTACCCTGGGGCTGAACTACGTGATGCTGGGCGCGTCCTGGCACCCGCTGTACGACATCCGGGTGTCGCCCCAGGACAAGAGCGTGGAGTTCGGCTACTATGGCATGATCTACCAGCGCACCGGCGAGGACTGGAAGGACGTGCGGGTGGTGCTGTCCACGGCCCAGCCCTCGGTGTCGGGCGCGGCGCCGGCGGTGCGGCCCTGGTACCTGGACATCGCGCGGGTCCGCTACCAGAAAGGCATGAACGAGCAGCAGGCCCGGATGAACGTCATGAACGTCCAGCAGAAAGCCGCACCGGCGCAGGAGGTCGCCATCACCGCCGGTTCCCGCGACGACGAGGGCGATGACGTCGGGATCGCCGCCGCCGCGGCCGAGGACCTGGGGACGTCGTACGTGTTCACGTCGCCCGGCACCAGCGACATCCCGTCGGACGGCGAGCCGCACAAGGTGCCGATCGCGGT